>JBDRKY010000119.1:0-32554 GCA_043813525.1 Candidatus Woesearchaeota archaeon | reverse complement strand
ATAATAATAATAATGTTAATGTCAACAATATCATTGACACAAAGCAGGACACAGATACCATTTCAACAATAAAACCAAAACAATCCATTCATCTATTATATGATGCAAAAGATAGAGCAAGGTTAAATCCATATAGTTATGGTGAAGCTATAAATACACAAGCAGAACTTATAAGGGCAGGCCTTAATTATATAGATGACATAACTTCTTTATCACCTTCAGATTTCATCAATCCATTCAAATACCAAGACGGAGAATCACCAATTTACATATTAGACATCAGCATCTGCAGTATTTGGCAGCCACCAAGATTAAAACAGGATTGTGAACAATGCAGCAAGAACCCTTACAGGCCTTGCACTGAATATTTATGCAGAAGCCTTGGTCAGCAATGCATATTTGATTATAATTATGGCAATCCTGTTTGTAAACAAAAGAAGCTAAATGACAAACAACCACCTGTAATAAGTATAGATTATGATGCATTATCTAAGGGTTTTGAGATAAAAGAAGTAAGTATTGAAAAAGATAAGACAATTAAAGATGGTAGAACAATCAAAGGATATAGGATAGAACCAAAACTAAAACCTCACAAACCATTCACTCTTGGCATAAAAGCAAATGAGCCAGTTACATGCAAACTTAGTTTAATGCCATTCAAGAAATTCAGTGAACTTGGCGGCATATATTTCGGCCAGCAGACATTTGCTGTACACCAAAATATAACAATTAGAACACCGCCAAATATAATCATTCCGAAAAATACATTAGACATACTCAATATCAGTAATTATCAGCAGATTAGCAATGTTCTTGATGGACCTGAAGAATTTATTGATTCATATAAACAGAAATATAAGACTGCAATAACATTATATGAGACATTTTCAGGAAAAGACATAATCAAGAATATTAAGCCTTTCACTGATATGATAAAAGGCTTCATCAAAAAATTTGATGATAATCTGCCTTATATTAAATTATTGACAAATACATCACTTAGCAAATTAGAAAATAACACATATATGATGTTTATCAGATGCATGGATGAGTCAGGCAATGAGAATATAGATCCACCATTTATTGAGTTTTCTATTGAGGATAAAGATAAAAAAGGTATAGATGAAGCAGAAATAGACAGCACACCTGCAGAGATTATTGGTTTTTTGCCAGAAAACAACACACAGGTTTCAACAGAGACATATGACACAAGATTATCTCTATTCTTGGATGAGCCAGCTGAATGCAGGTATGATTCTGAAGATAAAAGATTCAATCTGATGAATTACTCATTCAGTTGTACAATTGATGATTATGAAATTTCATCAAATTTTGGCGGAACATATGAATGCACAGGCAAAGTTTTTATACCATTGGAAGAGACAGAGATTTTCATAAGGTGCAGAGATAATCCAATTGAGACCAGACAGTATTATTTTTATGTTGAAGATGGTACAGAACAAGGTATATTTAATCTGACAAGTGACATTTTCTTTAATTTCACTTCACCAAATAAGATTTATTCACCAATCTCATTATTTGAAGAGAAGCATATGAAATTCTTAGTAGATAGTTTTACATCAAATATATCTGAGATGGAATTGCATCTGTTCAAAGATAATCTTAATCCCTGCAGTTATGATATTATCAGTGAAGAATTTATCAGTAATGAAGATATTAATGATAAAGAAATTAGTGATAAAGAATTTACAGAACTCAATACATATAATACATCTAACAAAACAAAAAGACAGACAGGTAAACTAAATAATTGTTTAAGAACAGATGATGTTCATCTTGGTGTTTATGAATGTGTTGAGATGATTGATTTATGGAAAGAAGATAAAGATATAATTAAAAAAGTAAAATATAATATCACATTCAACTGTCCAAATAAAGTTGTTTCACAGCAGAACAGGAATGAAGAAAGCTATTATTATGTATTAAAAAAATCAACAGGATTTGAAATAACAGAAACAGCACCAATAGGAGAGATAAATTCAAATACAGCAAGATTGGAAGTGAATACAACACAAAGTAAAGATGTTAATTGCAGATATAAGAGAGAATTTGGATTGAGTTATAAGGATATGATTTTTGTTAAGGATACTAAAAGCAAAGATGATAAAGAAAGCAATGAATATTTAATTATTAATAATAATAATAATAATAATAAAGAGTCAGATTACAGCTTTTATGCAGATATTGAAGATTTGAATGAAAACCTTAATTCATATGTTGTTAAATGCACAGATGCATATGACAATTCAGCTGAAGAAAAAATTGAGTTTTATGTGATAAAATGAATTAGTATTATTATATGGTTGTGCACAGGAGACAATAAAAACAGATAATCAAGCCAATCAAACAATTGATTCAGCTTCAAAAGCTATTATAGATGATTCACCAAAAATTATAGCTAATGCAGATGCTTCAGCAGAACCTACAGCAACAGCAGGTACAGAGATAGTGAACATCAATGGTTTTTCATTTAACGAAAAAATAATAACAATCAAAGCATGAACATATACATATCATTGCACATTACATTCAAATATGATGGGCACAGTTATTGTTGAATAAGCAGATATTATTTTTAATTATCACAATAATATAATACAAAAAATAGGATAAGGAGTTTATTAAATGCCAGATAAAAAATATTGGAGATGTCATGTCTGTAATGATATTCATTATGGAGTTTTAGCACCAGAAATATGTCCTACGTGTTCAGTTAAGAATGCTTATTGCGAAATGGACGAGATAGAAGCAGCAACAATGATGCAATTAGAATTAAATAGAGATTCTGAGATATTGAAAGGCAAAGAGCTTAGAAAAGCATGGAAGACATTCACAGAAAATAATGATTTCATTCTTAATCCTGATAATAACCATGTTGATATGATAATAAAAGGTGTAGAGAATAATCAAAAGGCATGTGGATTGAAACTATGCCCATGTAGATTAAGAGACAAAGAGCAGACAAAGAAAAGGGATCTTGATCTTGTATGCCCATGTAATTTCAAGACACATTCAACATGGTCCAGCAAAGGCATGTGCTGGTGTGGATTATTTATAACCTCAGTTTGACAGTTGTCAAACTTGGGTTATTAAGGATTACCACCAAAAGTTTTAAATAATACACAACATACAATATATTAACATGACAAAGATAATAGACCCATGGGGTTCAGGTTTAGTAGAAGATTATGTAAAGATAATCAAGGATTTTGGGTTGGATATGTTTGATTCTAAGAAATTTCCAGAACCTAACAGGCTGATGAGGAGGCATGTTGTATTTGCAGGAAGAGATATAGAAAGGATAGCTGAGTGCATAAAAGAGAAAAAGCCTTATTATGTTTTGACTGGCATCATGCCGTCTGCTGAAAAGCTGCATTTTGGCAACAAGATGGTCATTGAGCAGGTTAAATATTTTCAGGATCATGGTGCAAAAACCTATGTTTTAATAGCAGATCTTGAAGCAGCAGCAACGAGAGGTATTACATTAGAAGAGGCACAGAAACGCGCAGCAGAATTTCATATTCCTGCGTGGATTGCTCTTGGTCTGAATCCTAAAAAAACTAATTTTTATTATCAGTCTGAAAATAAAGATGTGATGCATTTAGCATATAAATTCGCCAAGAAGATAACTCTTAATGAGTTCAGAGCAATATATGGGCAGGCAGACCCCAGCAGGATTATTGCTGCTCTCACTCAGGCTGGTGATATTTTGTATCCGCAATTAAAAGAAAGAATGCCAGGCATCATTCCAGTTGGAATTGATCAGGATCCTCATATAAGGCTGACAAGAGATATTGTAAGAAGAAGCAAAGCAGACAAATTCTTTCTTCCTTCTGGCATTTATCATAAATTCACACCAAGCTTAGGCGGAGAAGTAAAGATGTCTAAATCTCAGCCACAGAGCTGTATTGAGCTGCCTGAAGATCCTGCTAATGTAAAGAAAAAAATAATGAAAGCAGTCACAGGCGGTAGAGAAACATTAGAATTACATAGAAAATTAGGAGCAGAAGTTGAAAAATGCATGGTCTTTGAAATGTTGAAACAACATTTGGTAGAGGATGACAAAGAACTTGACAAGATCTATAAAGAATATAAGTCAGGCAAGATGACTTCTGGCGAAATAAAGCAATTATGCTGTGAAAAGATGGAATCCTTCCTGAAAGATTTCACAAAAAACATAGACAAGGCAAGAAAACAGGTTGATAAATTAAAGTTTATCAGGTTTGGTTGATACATCTTTTTCTTAATATCATAAGCAATCATGATTTTTCTCTATTATACAACAGCTTAACTTCTCTTTTTCCAACTTTTTCAATTACTCTGTCAAATATCTGTTTCATACTTGTACCAAGATTATATTCTTCTCCATTTATATTAAATGAATATTTTCTGATGTGTTCTATCAGTCTTTGTGGTTCCCTATCTCTTCTTACTTCACCATAAAACATGTATAAGTCATTTGCAGCTGTTTCAAACATATTAACATCTAATTTAATTGAACCTGATTCATCTATTGTTAATGCTCCTGACTTTTCAAAATATCCAAACTGATGTGCAATAGTTTTATAATTACTGGAATTTGGATGTCTTAATGCATCTCTAAATACATGTATCTGGTAAACAATATTGATTATTTCTAAAGTATCTTTTGTATTTAACCCAAAAAAACCTGTTTTTTTATTGATTGCATGATAAATACCAACTAATCTTCCTAATTCTGCCAAACCTTCTCCCACAACATGATAATCAGTACCCTCAAATGCAGATTCAACTTCTCTTTCATGCTGCAAACTTCCTGAAAACTGGTAAAGATGCCCAATCTCATGGCCATAAGCAAATATGATGAATGATTTATGCATCAATGATTCAAAATCATCTTCAAAATCCTGTCCATATCTTTCTTTAAGTGCTTCTCTACTATATTTTTCCTTTACAGATTCAGGTACAATAATATCAGTTATTGATTTCACAAGCACATCTTCTTTTGCTCTCATCAAATTGCTTGACAAGACAATTGTTCCTCTTAATCTACTTCTTGGCCTGTCAAAACAAGCATGTATCAATCCTATAACATCTGAAACAGCTCTTGCACCTGTTCTTGCAACAACATCATGGACAACAGTAGCAGGCTGGATTGTTCCAGGCAGAGAAAGCTCATCAGCAAACTTCATTATTGCATGATCCATCCCATCATAGACTGATTTTAACAATGGCTTCACATCTTTTGCATATTCACGTGCTGCATCTGAAGCAAGATTAAAATAGCCTGACATAAAAGCCTGCTTTCCTAATCTTGAGCCCTGTACACAAAACGCAAGGTAAAAAGAAAGCGGAAAATCTGGATCATTAAGAAAAGCACTTGCCATACTATTATCCACTACTTCTTCTATTGCTTCATTTGGATTTTCAATATATCTCGCAACAGATTCAAGATGATGCGCAAAGTCTTCATATACTGGTCTTTCAAGTTTCTGTGAAAGAGATGAAAATCCAAATGCTGCTTTACGTATAGAACCAACTATTTTTTGTATCTCGTTTTTATACAGCATAGTAAAAGGGATTTGTTCATAAGAGCCATCTTTTGAGAATACAATTTTTGTATATTTTGACTTGATTATAGCTTCATCATTTCTTATTGCATCAATTGCTTCTGCAGTTAAAGGGCTTTCATCTTCCATCACATAAACATTTCTTCCATTAGGAATAGTTGCTGCTCTTTTATCATTGAATAAGATATCACAAATCTCATCAATGTCAAAATCAACTTTTAGCCCTTGATAAGCATCTGTATGTGCAGCTCTTAATCCATCCTCTGTAAAATCAGGCAGAATCTTTTCTGGATCAGAAACATTAAAATTTGGGCAGAAATGTATACTACCATTATATTTTATCACATCCAGATAATAATCAAATAAAGAATGACTATAATCTGATCGAGGCAATCTGCTTTTTATTTTTTTTAATGTCCTGAAAACAAACCCTCCAGCAGGATTAAATTGATCCATATAAATCAATTGAGCAGTGTCTAATGCATCAATCAACAGATTACATGCCTGAGTGTATTTAATCATATCTGTTGTTTCCCTTGTTTCTCTCCTTGCTACTTCATCTATCAAAGCCTGCTGCTGTATAACATGATGATGATATTGTCCTGTAATCTCTTCTAATTGTATCGCCATATTATCACTTATTAGAAAGGTATTACTATCTAATTTATAAGATTTACTATCATTTAGTCACAGAAACAAAAAATATTTAAACCCATTTACTAATAAAAGCAATAAAACAGATTATCAGAAAAAAAGAGGTTGAATAAATGTCAAGATATGCACCATTGCCGCAGTCAATTATGCTAACAGGAATTATGGGTTTTCTTATCACATCTATATTCACTTATTCAGGCAGGATTGGACTTAGCTGGGGATTTGCATTCATGCTTGTCTTTTTAATAATGATAATTGCTTCTATTGTAAGTATAACACCAAATATGGATGATTTTTCTTAGACACAACATTTATATTATATAATATTCTATTATTAAGAAATACAATGGAAAAGATAATTGAATTTGTTGATATTGAGAAGAATTTCAAAAACAATAAAGTATTAGATAATCTTAATCTTAGCATTAATAAAGGTGAATTAATTGGTCTTATTGGAAAAAGTGGTGAAGGTAAGACAACATTGTTAAGAGTTTTGATTGGTTTTTACAAGATAGATAATGGCAGGATAATATTCAAAGATAAAGATATCACAAAAAAGACTGAAATGATTAGGGATGGTGTTGGTTTCTGCACACAAGATAACAGCTTTTATCCTGAGCTTACTATTGAAGAGAACTTATTCTATTATGGAAGATTATATAAGATAAAGAGAAAAACACTTATTCATCAGGTCAACAGATTATTAGATTTAGTTGGATTGGAAGAACACAAAAAAACTTTATCTAACAGCATATCTGGAGGGATGAAAAGAAGATTAGATTTTGCAATATCTATGATACATGAGCCAGAGATATTGATTCTTGATGAGCCAACAGCAGGCTTAGACCCAATTATGAGGAAAACTCTTTGGGATCTTATTGAAAAGATAAATAAAGAAGGGAAAACAGTGATAGTATCCAGCCATCTGTTGGATTTCATTGAGGAGAAATGTAATAAGATTGGCATATTAAGTAAAGGTAAAGTCCATCTGTTCACAATGGCCAATCTAAAGAAAAAGTATCCTAAACTAAAGAATCTGAATTATATATTTGAAAGAATAGCCAGTAGAGGAATAATATAATGGTATTCAAAAACATGTTTATATTATTAACAATCATACTTAAGAACCTTAAATTAGTCTTAAGAAATCCAACATCATTATTAATGTTGATTCTTGGTCCGTTAATTCTCATTATGCTGATTGGTTTTGCTTTTGGCAGTGATGATGTGCATGATATAAGTATGGGTTATATTTCCAGCAATCCTGCAAATACTCATCAGGTGACAGATGCGCTTTCTTCAGACAGATCAAATGACATAACAATTTACCAAGAATATTCATTGGATGATTGTTTACTCAGGCTTAAGCTTGACACGACACAGGTATGTGCGCTTTTCTCTGATGATTTCATAGCTGCAGAACAGCAGGTAAGTGGAAAAATAACTTTTTATTATGACAATTCCCGCTATAACCTCGTCTCTTATCTGAAAGAATATATTACAAGCAAGATTGCGATCACATCTGAACAGATTACTTTGGAAGCAGCAGCAAACATATTAGGAGATATACAAACAGCAGTAAGATTCATGGAAAACACAAGGTTTAAGATTGATGAATTTATGAATAATATATATAATATGAAGATTGACTTAGAAAACACAAAATATGAATTGATAGAGATAAGGGATGATATAGAGCCATTATATCAGGATGCTTTGATATTACAGAAAAATTATGATTCTAATGCACAAGACATCAATTCCAGCCTTTATTTATTAAATGAGAAAAAGCAGGATGTAAAATCTGCAATAATGACACTAAATTCAACAATTGATATTGTAAAATCAAATCTAAAGACAAGTATTCTCAGTAATGATATAATCAGCCTGATAGAGTATACTGTTTCACAACTGGATATTCTCCAGAAAGAGCTTGATAATCTTATTGTGCTTATGGACAAATATAATGCACAGCTTAATCAGGCAAATAATGAATTTGCTTCAAAGATTTATTCAACAGTATCATTGCTTGAAAAAACATTGAATTTCATTAACCTGAGCATTATAAGAATAGATAATAATATCATACTATTAAATGAAACATATGATGAACTTCAGAGTATCAAACAAAAGTTAGATGATAATATCGCTAAATTTTCAGAATTAGATCCCTCAAAAGCTCAGAGTCTGGTCAAGCCAATCACTTCAAGATTTGAAGGAATCCTTGGTGATATCAGCAAAATAAATTTAGTTTTTCCCATTGTGCTGGTCTTCATGATTATGTTCATCAGCATATTATTATCAAACATAACAGTATTAAATGAGATTCATTCACAAAGTTATTTCAGGAATTTTCTTGTTCCAGTAAAAAATTCTATGTTTGTCTTAGGTCTTTTCATCACTAATCTTATTGTTGTATTATTTCAAATTTTTGTTTTACTTGTGATTGCCAATATCAAATTCAATGTTGATCTGACTACAGGATTACCTTCTCTTATTGCTGTTATCTTCCTTGTAAGTTCAACATTTATCTTGATAGGGATGTCAATAGGATATTTCATAAGAAAAAAAGAGACATCAATCTTAGCAAGCACTTTTATTGCTTTAGCCATATTCCTGTTCTCAGACATGATTTTCCCAGCTGAAGCAATGCCTAAATTTGCAGGTTTTTTAGCGAAACTAAACCCGCTTGTTTTAGGAGAAACAATGATTAGAAAGATTATTTACCATGGTATAATGCTTGATTATCAAATAAGTGATCTATCAATATTGATAATTTATGTGATTGTAATGGCAATAATAGTCCTCATCGCTGCAAAAAGAAACAAGAAAATAAGTTAGTTCATATCTTCCTGACAAAACTGATGAATCCAGAATGCCCAAGCTGTTGTGTCTTAGGCCTTTGTTTTCTCCCGATCATTTCCCATTCTCTATAGATTAATTCTACTGTATTGATATAGGTTAGAGCACCACTGCCGTCTTCATTTTTTACTACCTTTACTTTTTCAACAAAATCACTTACCTGTGGGATGCATGGAGAATAACTTACCAAAAAACCGCCAGGTCTTAAGGCTTTGACAGCATTTTCTAAAGCTAACCATGGTTCTGGCAAATCTAATGTTATAAGATCAATATTTTTGTGCGGAATTTTATCATAAACACTTAATTTTTTTGCAGTTATATTTTTAAATCCAAAGAATTTTATATTTTCCTGCACAACATTAAGATGGTCATCTCTTATTTCATAAGCATATACTTTTCCTTTAGGCACTAAATTTGCAAGATGACAACATAATGCACCTGAACCAGCACCTGCATCAACTATCTTCCAATTTGGTTCAAGACCGGTTTCTGCAACAATCATGCCAACATCTTTCAGAGGGATTATCTGCGGTGCTCTTTTTATCTTGCTCAATTTATCAATAAAACTTACAGGAATAATAGTAAATTCTTTACCAATATGTGTCTTGACAATACTGCCAGGCTTTGCTTTTTCAATATCATCCTTTTTAACAAACCCAAATTTAGTATGAACATCCTCTCCTCTATAGAAGAATTTCTTGCCTTCTTTTGTTATCAGTATTTTTTCCATTTTAATTCTATTCAAATATCTGATTTACCACTTTATCAACAATCCTTGATTCCCACCCTTCTTTAACCAAAGATTGTCTTATAGAATTGATATCATTGCCAACAACCAAAGCCCTTGTTATGAAACTGCCAAGCATAATCTCAGCTTCTTTGCCTGTAAGCTTTATGCTTTTGAATGCATGATTTACTTTTTCTTTATCCCAGTTATGCTGAGAGAGCTGTTCAACAATCTCAGTCATATTATATCCCTGCATAAGCTTATTCTTGACATGCTGTTTGAGCATAAGATAATCCATCTTGTTAGGATATGCAAGCAAAGCTTCTCCACTTAACCTGCTTGAATTTGTATAAAGTTCATGTGATTCATCAGGCTTATTCTTCTCAAATCTGTCAATAAATTCATCGTGTGGAAAATGATGGAACTCATGATCCATGCTGCTGAACTTGACCTTGCTAAAATCATTTACATGATGATGTTTTAATTTATGGTTAAAGTAAGTATGCCCTGCCATCCCTAAGACAATCAATGGACCAATAACAATAAGGAATAAATAAGAATAGCTTACAGCAATGGTAGCTTCAGATATGCCAATCATGTTACCTGTCAAATGCCTTAAGAATCCAACCATATCAACACTCATGAATATCCCAGCTATGACTATAAGAACTAATGCAATGATATATTCTTTCCAAAATTTGTGAAGATGTTCTACCACAATTATTCCTCTTAATTAATAGATTTATAAAGATTACGGAAACAAAGAGGAAAATAATAAATTATATAAACCAAACAAGTTTGCTATTGTTTAAACGCGGGGGTAGCCAAGCGGCTAAGGCGTCAGATGGACTGTTCAATCAATTCATTTGGATGTAGTAAGCGATCGGCTGCAATCGGGATTATGATCCTTTGATTAATCATTGGAAATGACTTAATCCAGTAGATCCCGATTATCCGGGGGTTCGAGTCCCTCCTCCCGCTTTTTTCTTTATTTCTTATCACCTAAAACAATATAAACCACCCAATAATCCCATAACATATGATATCAAAAATAAAGGGATTGATAGAATCTGAAGAGAAGATCAGAGAGGTGCATGAGAACCTCAATAAGCATAATGAAACTTTGAAACAGCAAAGTGAAATAATCCAGAATATGCATACTGACATATCTAATCTGAAAACAAATTTAAGTATATTTCATTCTGAGAATAATGCACATGTTCTGCAGCTAAAACAAGAGCTTGATGAAATCAGATCAATCAAATCATCAATGAATAATGAGCTTGATGAGTTAAAGCTGTTAAAGACATATATCAAGCAGAATTTAGTTGAAGAGCTTACCAAAGAATTCAAGACTGAGTTAAAGACGCAGACAGAAAGGATAAAGACAGATGTCAAAAGCTATAATGACATGAAGCAGTCATTGCAATCTATTACTTTAAGGCTGGAGCAATTAAAAAAAGAGATTGATAAGTTTAATACAATCTCTTCTCATCTGAAAGAAAAGGATTTCTCATTGGAAAAGCATGCAAAACAACTGAAGAGTTTTAGTGATGAAAAGATCGAATTATTGCAGAAGATAAATGCATTAGAGAGACTGATTGGAAAAGAGAGACGAAGAAAGTAAATATCAAGAATGAACATTTTGACAAATAATCATCAGTGGTTCTTGATGCTTGTGAATCCACTCTTCAACAGAAGAGTGGAATTCAAATTGTTTAAAGATTGAAATATAGCTATAATCAATTATTATTTATATGTTTATTTTTGTTTTTCCACCATTTACAATTACAGGGTGGGTGGTAGGGGCTTTGTAGGTGGGATTAGATTCAAATCACTAATCTAATTATTTATTTTATTTATAAGAAGAATATATGAAAGTGGGATTATTTTTAGATAAATTTAAATTAAAAAACTAGTGAGAAACATTGGCTTTGCCTTTAACTTCGTTGAGAGCGAAAAGAGAAAGTAAAGCAGAGAGCATTCAACAACAAAAATAATATAAACTAAATGATATAACAACAAACTATGGCAGACTGGTATTCTAAATTCAAGGAACATATGAATGTGATATTCACTGAGAAAGATTTTGCTAATTATTTAAATATGGTCAAGCATGATTTATGGATTTATGAGAAATATCTTGATAATCATAAATCAAAGGTAAAACTTCTTGATTGCGGATGTGGGTTAGGCTGTACAGCTATTCCTATGTCTTATCTTGGCTATGATGTGATAGGTATTGATATTGATAAAAAGGTGATAGCTGCTGCAAAGATAAATGCAAAGAGATTTGGCAAGAAAATAAAGATATTAGATGTTGATCTGTTTGATATTGATAAAAAATTCAAAAAAAACCAATTTAATTGTGTCATGCATGGTGGTGTCATTGAACATTTCCCCAAATCAAAGATTCCCATACTTCTGAGAAAGATGTTAAAAGTATCCCCTTTGATAATTGCTAGTTTTCCTATAGGCACGGATAGATCATTTAAGCATTATAAAGTAAAAAAGATAGGTGACAGAACTATCTGTTGCGATGGGATTTATAGAAATCTTTGGACAATAAAAGAATGGAAAGATATACTTAAAGATTTTAATGTTATTGAGACAAAAAAAGTCAGATGCCATCATTTGATAGGTAAATTTGATGAGATGTTTGTTGTTATTAAAACAGATTAATTTGTTTCACCACTCCTACAAGCTTACATGTTACTTCTAAACTATATATTTGATGTTAATATTATTTATATACAAAAAGATGTTTTGATATAATGATTTCGAAAAAGAGTTGACAATTATAGAATACACTTAATCTTAGTGATAAATGAATAGTTTAGTTTGATGATTACATTATTAATAGAATAAGTAAATTAAAAATATTAAAAAAACATATTCAAGTGATTTGCATGGAAAAGCTTAAAGTAAGGATATTAAAGACAGACAAGGACTTGCCAACCCCTTCATATAAACATCATGGAGATGCAGGCATGGATTTATATGCTGCTGAAGATTTTGTTTTGAATCCTGGTGAAAGAAAGAAAGTTAAGACAGGATTAAGGTTTGCAATACCATATGGCTATGAGATGCAGATAAGGCCAAGAAGCGGTCTTGCAGTTAAACATGGCATATCAATTGTAAATACACCATGCACAATTGATTCAGGATATAGAGGTGATATTGATATTCCAATAATAAATCATGGGAAAGAGATGTGTAAGATAAATAGAGGAGAAAGAATTGCGCAGGCTGTTTTCAAGAAAGTTGAAATAGTTGAACTTGAAGAAGTTGAAGAATTAGAAAAGACATCGAGAGGAGACTCTGGCTTTGGAAGCACAGGCAGGTTTTAGGTTAAACAGTCTGAAAGTTTGGAAAAAAACAGCAATTAATTTTATCTTTCAAACTCACTATGTTCATGTTAAAAAGAGGCGAATTGAGGGTTGGATAGGCAAATACCTCATAAATTTTGCTCTCCTACCCTCTTTTCATCATTATTATATATACAATTAATTATTAACTTAATTTAATATTCAAAAAAAAGAGAGAGAAAAAATAAAGAGGTGAGTCACATCATAAGTTACGAGACAGTTAAAAAAAACACAAAATTAGATTGTTTTATTGAGAAGAAAAAACAAGAGAAGAAAGAAGAATAAACAACCAATATCAAAATTAACAATAAGATATAGTAATAACAGGTGATTATATGCAGGTATACATAGATCAGATTGAGCCTGTCAATGTTGATTGGACAAAGAATGTATGCCTCAAGATTTTCTTTGCAGGCTGTGATTTTAGATGCAGCTTTTGCAATACACCTCACTTATTGGAGACAAAAGAAGAATTTCTCAAAGACCTTAAAGATATAAAAAGAGAGATAGAACAAAACAGCAGGTTCACAGAAGCAGTTATTTTCACTGGTGGTGAGCCATGCCTTCAGCGTCCACAGCTCATTGAGTTGGCAAGATTCTGCAGGTCAAAGAACATAAAGACAGGATTAGAGACAAATGGCTCAAAACCAGAGGTAATCCATAGCCTGCTAAAAGATAAGCTCATTGATTTTATTGCAATTGATATTAAAGCTCCATTAAGAGATGATTTATTTGAGAAGGTTTCCAAATCAACTACTTTTTTTATCACCACAAATCAAGTCATGCAGAATATAAAAATAAGCTTTGAATTGCTGTATGAGAATAAAGATATGATAGATATAGAGATAAGAACTACTATTGTACCAGGCCTATTGTTCAAGAAAGAAGATATATTGAACATAGCAGATATTGTAAATAAGTTAGAAGCAAGATGGGTATTGCAGAAATTCAATAACAAAACAGAATTAAAAGACAAGAATATGAGGACAATAAACCCGCCTTCGATTGGTTTCATTGAAGATTTGAAAGAAGCTTGTTTAAAGCAGTTTCCTCAGTTGAGGATTGATATTAGATAATAAGTAGTATTAAATATATCACTTATTCTTATTGCATTTAGCATTGTTTAAGAATTTGGCAGTGAGCTCATCAGTCAATCTTTTTTCTTTAATCTTCCATTGTTTAATATTTAAACTATCATATTCAACCATAAGAACAATTAAGGTAACATGAAATAAAATAAGAGTAGGAATCAGCAGCAAGTATCTATGATATTGATTATTAGTTATCACTATCAAACCAATGAGAAATGCAGCCAACAGCTCTACAATCAAATGATATTTCATAATATATAAAAAATAGTGTGTATAATATTAAAAACTTATGAAATAAGCAATAAAATAGAAATTGAATGCTGATTAATGTGCATGACCCACAAATTTCATCCCATACATGATCAATATCCCTAATAAAAAAACACCAAAACTGATCAGATATTTCTTGAATTGTAATTCTTTCCTTATCTCAGGTATAAGGTCTGAAGCAGCTATATAAATAAATCCACCTGCTGCAAATGGAAGCAAGAACATCATTGAATTATCTAGATATCCTGAAAGGAAAAAACCAGCAATCCCGCCAAGAATAGCAGTTAAAGCTGTAAGAAAATTCATAAATAAAGCCTTAGTTTTAGAGAAGCCCCCATGAATAAGCACACCAAAATCACCTATCTCCTGTGGAATTTCGTGAAGTGCAATGGCAAATGAAGTGATTATACCAAGATGAATATCAACAATAAAGCTTGCTGCTATGATCAATCCATCTATAAAATTATGGACTGCATCACCAACAAGATTCATATAGGCAAAAGTATGTATCTCACAATGGCCTTTGTGGCAATGCCTCCAGTGCAATACCTTTTCAATCAGAAAAAATAAAACAAATCCAATCATCAGAAATATAAATACATTCAATGAATGTCCACCTGCATCTTTTGTTATTTCTTCTGCCAATTCAAGAGCTTCAGGCATCAAATGAAAAAAAGCACCGCCCATCAAAGCGCCTGCAGAAAGAGCAACAAGGAAATAAATTACTTTATTAAGAGCCTTATCTTTAAGAATAAGTGTTATTATACCAATAAAAGCTATTATACTGATTATGAAAGTGCTTGCTAAAATCCATAATAATGTTGTCAAATCTTGCATATTATATAACATCTCTCCACAGGTTTATATTGTTTGTGGAAAGCTAAAAACTTTTTATCATCACAGATTCTTATCTAACCATTCTTTAACTCTGCTTTCAGGCAATGAGCCTGTAAATTCAGCCACTACAATGCCATCTTTCATCATTTTCACAGCAGGGATACTGCTAACACCAAATTTACTACTGGCATCCTGTGCATATTCAACATTTGCTTTTGCAAGAACAAATTTGCCATTATATTCTTCAGATAGTTTTTCTAACACTGGCTTCAATACTTTACATGGATGACACCATTCTGCCCAAAAGTCAATAACAACAGGTATTTTTTTAGATTTTTCAATAACTTTCTCCTGAAAATCTGCATCAGTTACATCGTATACATCATATCCCATTTTATCCTACCTCATTTGTTTTTTTTGTTTTACTTGATTTATTTCATTTAAATTAATTAATATCATTTAAGCATATCTGTTCCATGCAGATAATTCTTATCTATCTTCAAAAAACAACTTCCTAACCTGCATTCTCTGTCAAGACCACATTGATAATCGTTAATGCATTGAACACATGTGCATAGGTCACAATAAGGTTTAGCACTACTGCAATCATCATCTGTTCTGCAATCACATGACACACATTCAACAAGAGCCTGATAAGTACCATATGATAATTGATCAATTTGGTTTTTTGGGCATACAGTTCTGCAATTAGTTACAGATAAGCTTAACACAATAAGAGCTAAACCTACTCCCTTAGATATTTTCAACATATTGAAATAAAGAAAAAATAAATAATATATAAAGTCTATTATTAATGGTTTATCACTTTATTCCTAACTGATTCTCTGTTTTTTTTATTGCGATTGTTGTTTTGACAATGCTGTCTGGATTCAAAGACATTGAATGTATTCCCGCCCTTACCAAAAACTGAGCAAAATCAGGAAAATCTGATGGAGCCTGACCACAGATTCCAATATACTTCTTTTTCTTATTTGCAACAGTTATTGCATTCTCAATAAGTCTTTTTACAGCTTCATTTCTTTCATCATATATATCTGCAACCAGTTCTGAATCACGATCACAGGCAAGAGTAAATTGTGTAAGATCATTGCTCCCTATACTGAAACCATCAAAATGTTCAAGGAATTGATCAGCTAAGATAGCATTACTTGGAACTTCACACATAACATTCACTTTTAGGCCATCATTTCCATTTTTACCCTTTCTTCCACATTCTCCTGTTCTGCCTGTACCTCCACATGTATCTTTTGTTCCTCCTGAACCTCTTTTCAGGCCATTCTTTGCCATTTCAGCAAGAACTTTCTTACCTTCTGCAACTGTTCTGCAGATAGGAATCATCACTTCAAGATTTGTCAGACCAAACTCTTCTCTTACTTTTTTTATTGCCTTGCATTCCAGTGCAAAACCTTCTTTGTATCCTTCTTTGTAATAACGTGATGCACCTCTCCAGCCGATCATAGGGTTGCTTTCAACAGGCTCATATTCTTTCCCACCCAAAAGATTAGCATACTCGTTAGTCTTGAAATCACTAAAACGAAGGATGACTTTTTTAGGATAAAATGCAGCAGCTAAAGTTCCAACACCATGTGCTAATTTATCAACAAAAAATTGTTTTTTATCCTGATACCCATATGTAAGCTCTTCTATTTTCTTTTTGACTTCTGAATCTTTGATCTTGTTGAAGTTGATCAGAGCCATAGGATGCACCTTGATATAAGAATTTATTATGAATTCTTCTCTTGCAAGACCTATACCTTCATTTGGCATAAAGCTAAGTTCAAATGCCTCTTCAGGATTGCCAAGATTCATCATAATCTTTGTCTTTGTCTTCGGCAGTTTTTTCAGGTCTATCTCTTCTACCCTATATTTTAACAGACCGTCATAAACATTACCAACATCACCTGAAGCGCAGTCGATAGTAATCTTCTGATTTTGTTTTATCAGCTGAGTTCCGTCATTTGTTCCAACGATACATGGTATACCAAGTTCACGAGAGATAATGGCAGCGTGACAATTATTCACAACAATAGGAGTTAATCTATCTGTAAAAACAATATAATTATGGTTATCAGCTATAGTGATATTATAAACATCTTCTTCGCCTAAATTATTTTTTAATTTAACATTATGAATTAATCCCAGATTAGAATTGATTTGTTGTATTTCACTTAAGTTTATAATTAATTGTTGCTCTAACAATAGATTATTTGTACTAACAAAAGTAGGGATTGAAATTGCAGTCAATAAAGAATCATTATCCCGAATAACATCAATTATTTTTTTATCAATTAATTTATTATTTTCAAAAGTAATCATTTTATGGTCAGGTGTCAGCTTAAGAGTGTCATCATTATTTCTGACAGCAACCTCAATCACATTAGACCTACTTTTCATGCTCGCAATGACAGGCTTCCATTCAAGTTTAAGAGTATCTTTATTAAGAGATGGAACCATTAAACCTTCATAATTCTCACAAACAGATTTTATATTCCTAAAACCTTTATTAGTAAGAATCATAGTATCACTTGTAAAACACGTCCTACCACCTCTGTTAGTGACAATCCCTCCTGCGATTTTCATGATTGGCTCCCAGTCAGGATCAGTCATATCAGTCACAAGAACCTGCCCTTTATTGAACAGATGTATATCCCTAACATCTTTTATTATGTTTGCAGGACCTTGCCCTATTAAATCACCAACAGATTTTCCAGTGGCAACAATCTTCTCTTCTCTTCTTTTATCTGTAAGCTTATAACTCTTGACTTTAGTCCTGTCTTTCTGCGACTGCACAGTCTCAGGCCTTGCCTGTACAATGAATAATTTGCCAGTTACCCCATCTTTAGCCCATTCCATATCCATAGGTTTAAGATGTCCTGCTTTTTTGCTGTAATGGTCTTCAATGATGCATGCCCATCTTGATAAAATAAGTATCTCATCATCTGTCAATACAAACTTTTTTCTGTCTTCTTTGCTCACAGGAATATTTTTAGTCTGTTTTGTGCCATTTTCACAGTAGATCATCTTTATCTTTTTCTCGCCAACTTTTTTTGAGATGATAGGCTTATAATTATTTTTTCCATTCATCAGTGTTGGTTTGAACACATAATATTCATCAGGATTTACTGCTCCCTGAACAACATTCTCTCCAAGCCCATAGGATGCAGTTACAAAAGCAACATCTTTAAATCCAGATTCAGTATCAATTGAGAACATGACTCCGGAGCATGCCTTATCGCTTCTCACCATTTTCTGCACACCTATGCTCAATGCAATAGAAAAATGATCAAAATGCTTGTCTACTCTGTAGCTGATAGCCCTGTTTGTAAATAATGAAGCAATGCATCTTCTGCATGCATCAATCAATTGTGCATTTCCTTTGATATTTAGGTAAGTCTCCTGCTGTCCTGCAAAGCTGGCATCAGGAAGATCTTCTGCTGTTGCGCTTGAACGGACAGCAACATCTGTATTTTCACCATTTTTACTATATTGGATGCAAAGATGCTTATATGCCTCAACAATTGCATCTTTCATATCCTGAGGAAGCTCAGCATTAAGAATTATCTGCCTGACAGCCTCTCCTTTTTTTCTGAGATCATGCATATCATGTGTATTGAGGCCTTTCAATGCCTGCTTAATCTTATCTTTGATTCCAGCCTTATCAAGAAAATATCTGTATGCATATGCTGTAACTGCAAAACCATTTGGAACCATAACACCTTTTTTTGTGAGATTGCTGTACATCTCTCCAAGAGAAGCATTCTTTCCACCTGCATATGGAACATCTTCTATACCCATCTGATCAAACCATAAAATAAACTTTTTTGACTTATTCATATTATCACCTTTTTTTAATAATTAATTATATTATTTTATTAAATTTCCATAAATAAAAATTATTTAATTCTATATTTCATTTGGATTTTAAATACTTTTTGTCTTTCATAATACTAAATATTCTTTTAGCAGTAACCTCAAGAGTTTGAAATTCCAGTTCTTTTCCAGCTAATTCTTTCACAGGATCTAAGAATCGAGAGACTAACATACTAAATGCCACTAAAGTTCCAATTTGAAAACGACCTTGAATAATTTCATAAGCAGCGTATAAAAGAATAACATAGGGTGCAAGATCACTAATGATTGAAATAATACTTTCTACCCTGATTGAAAATTTTTCATATTTGAATTCCCTTGTGTTATAATCTTCAAGATGTACATTAAGATGTTGCATTTCTTTCTTTACTTTTTTTTGTTTAATTATTTTAGTCATACATGATAATTTGTCTTGTATCACTTCATAGATATCGGCAGAACCTTCTTTAATTGATGAATATTTGTACGCATAAGGCGGTTAAATGGGATTGTTACTAAAATAAAAATAGGAACAAAAGCAAGAACTGCAATTGTCAAACGAGGACTTATTAGAAACATATAGACAAATACAATTATTAATGAAATAACATCGAGTATTGGTGAAAGTACTAAATCAAAAGTTGAATCAACAACATCATCAGTATCTTCGATCATCCTTTCCATTAGTTGTCCTTTTTTGAGTTTATTTCGCACAGATGATGGAAGTTTAAAAAACCTAGAGAAAAAATCAATTTGAATATGTTTTCTAACTTTCAGGCCAAGATTAGTTAGCATCAGGTCTTGTATATAATTAATTATTAATAAGATAATATGAACAACAAATACAGCAAGTATGATCCATACAACCATGTAAATATCTTTAGTAGGGATTGCAATATCTATTAATCTTTTAAAAAGTTCAATAGGAACCAAACTAAGAGAAATAATAACAATGCTCATAAAGAAGATTAAGACTAATCTAAAATAATATTTCTTAAGATAATCTAAAACATAATAAGTATATTTATAGTCTAAGTTCAATGTATCACCTTTTTCTTTTTTGAATTTTAAAGTTAAGCAAAGGGCATATAGTTATACAGCATAACAATTAAGCATTTTAAATACTTATTAGTTATATGATATAACAAAACATATTTTTCCAATTCAGTATATTTTCCCAATTATTGATTTTTTTCCTAATCTTTTAGGAATAAGTGTTGGAACATATTTATATTCTAATTCCCAATAATTTAAAAACTTTTTTGTAGCTTCAATTTTCTCAAGTGGAACTGCAATAATATTATTTGAAAGCTTAATTCCTTCAAGTTCTTGAACCATACCTTTTGTAGGGCCTCTGCCATTTAATGCATAATAAAATTTAGTTTTCTGTACATTAGATAGTTTATTAGTTTGATAGATAAATAATCCTAAAGATGTAAAACCGAAATCCGAAGCTATAAATTTTGATTTAATTAGACTATATCCTTCAAATAAAACACCTTCTCTTGCATCAAATGTCTCTTTTTTGTAAGATTCTTCTGTTTTCGAGATAATTGAAATTTGATTTATTTCAAATACTAATAATCCTAGAATATTTTTCAATTGATATTCAATTTCCTTATTAACCTTTTTTTTAAATATCAACAAAATATCTAGATCTTTTGGATTTAATTTACCTTTCATTCTTGAACCAAAAAATACAATATCTTCTATTTCATTCTTGTGTTTTTCAAAAAACGGTTTACATTTCTGTTCAAAACTTTTAAGGGAGATATGTTTTTGTTTCATTTTCAACAATATTTTTTATTCTTTCACAGTCTTCTTCATCCATTATTTTTGAATAAGTATCTCTATAAGTAGAGAATTCTTTATCTAGCTCACGATAAACATCAGGAAAATGTTTTTCTAATAACCTAAATCTCTCATTATGATCTTTAGGTGATTGTCCTAATTTATTTAAGAGAACAAAGTCTTGTAGAGCAAACCATGTCTTAAAATAAAGAATAGTGGCTGAAGTATAGTCTTTAGCAATATAAAGAGTATCTGCAGATTTCCTAAACATTAAAATTTGATCTTTGCTTATCAAGTTATATGATATAACATAAAACAGATATATAAATGTTTTGGTTAGAATGTATAACATGGAATTAAAATAATAAAAAAGACTTATAATATTTAAAAAATTTAGGCAACTACAACAATGGCACACATGTGAGGATGAGATATAGGCGAAAGCGCAACCCAATGTCATTAAGTTAAGCTTATTATTTGTAATATTTCTGTTTGGAAACTATTATTCTATGAAAATTTATTAATTTTATTAAAATTTAGTTAGTGATTATTAAACATCGTTAGATTTTTAGATTTTTTTTTAACTAAAAGAGAATAATGTAGTGTGAAAATGGTGATTATATGGTTTTTTTGGCATTCATTGGATATTTTCTTCTTCGTTTAACTTTTCTAGAAAATTTCCTTCCGTTCCTTATTGGTACAGGTTCTAATTTGAATAAGCGTTTAAGTTCATCATATTTCTCCCCTTCATTTCCTAACATAAGGATGGGGATTATCCTATCTTTCAAATAACCTAAAGATAAATTTTTATTAATTTTGTACTTTAATTCATTATTTTTCTTTTCTTTTATTAATTCTTCTTGAGCATCATTAATGAATAAAATTTGGACATTAGTAATGAAGCAATTTGCATAAAAATCTTGTTCGACAGAAATTGAAGATTTCCCTGTAAAATTTTCAATTTGGATTTGACTTTTTAAGTGCCTATAATTCGTTTCGACACCCCATCTTAAAAAGTATAATTCTTTAAAAATTTTCGTATTATATTTCTCCCCATCTAAAAGGGTTGTTGCTAAAACTTCAACTTCACCATCTTCTAAAATCACTTTGACTAATCTCAATTTGAATGTTTTGAAATTCAAATTTAATTGTTTTAATCTTTTTTTTGAAACATCACTACAAAAATTTATTTCAATAATTTTTGATGTTTCTTTTGATTTAAAAAAAAGATTACTTTCCTTAATGAATTTTTTACTTAATCGCACGACAAAATTAACCTTTTTGTTAATCAGTAAAAAAAATAACCATATAGATGCATAGCCTCTATCATAAATTATTAAATCATTTTTTCCAACATGATCTAAATGTTTTACGCTTAAATCGTACTCGCTACTTTTGAACTTATCAATTTGTGTGTCGACCATGATTTCATTTAATAAATCAAATAGAGTTGATATTCTTGCGGCAGGCATTATATGATCAGTATTATTTGTCATAACTCCAAATTTCGAAATGATGTCTTTTGAGTTAGGTAATTGCAAAGTACTGCCATCGACTGCCATTAATCGAAAATCATTCCATTTTTTGAAACTTTTGTCATCATAAAAAGTATTTACTAATGTTTGATTTAATTTTTTAAATGCTCGTGGCTTAAGATTAAGCCTACTTTGAGAAAAAGCACTTTTAGTAATTGATTTACCTTTCTTAAAATTAATTAAATTCATGAAATTTGTTAACTCTTTTTGTAACGTTTGCTTAACAAGATTTAACATGAATAAAACTATTGAGATAAAAGGCATTTTTCTTTTACGAATAAATTTATTAGGTGAAATTCTATTCGAAATCAAAAACTCCTCACTAAAAATTTCATCCTTTACATTTCTCATAATATTCAATGTTAATTTCTTTGACATTATATATTCTTTCGTTTCAATTTTAAAAGATTTTTATTCTCAAACAACCACTCAAATTCCTCACCCTTCTCAAACTCCAGCATTTGAGCTACTTGAGTTGGAAAATTAACATACCATTGTTCTGAATTCTTTCTTTTAATTAATTGTATTTTTGTAATAAATCCCATTTTATTAATCTAGTTATATAACTAGTTTATAAATGTATTGATTTATTCTAACTATTTTTTAAAAAATAAGAAAATCCTTAACTTAACGACATTGGAGCGCAGCATCCCGTTGAGTACTCGCATTACCTAGTTACATTTTATTACTATTTCTAATATTATTAATTATTTCAGAAATATCACCAGTAGCTTTCCAAAATGTAATAGAATTATTATCAAACGGATTTGAATGAATATGAAATTTAAGTGGAAGAATATCAATTGATTCTCCTTCATTTAAAACAACTTCTTTAGTTGAACCATCTTCTTCAAAAAGTTTCATTATACATTTTCCTTTTAGTTGGAACAATGATTCTATAACTGGTCTATTATGTTTTGCTAATTCTTGATTTGGATTAAGTTCTAAGGTACCTACACTTAAATTTTTATCAGAAAAAGCAATCATAATATTTCCTTGAGATAAATTATATTTTTCAAAGGTCATAGTAATAAAATTAGTAGATGTTATTTATATAATTTACGTAAAGTGGGAGAGAGAGTATTTCACATAACACATATTAAACCTAAAAAATTAAAGTTACCACCAATATCAGCTTTCCACCATCAATCTTTTGGTTTCAGGTCCTACATCCCAGAGTTTCATCCTGCCCTTCTTACCTTTATGAATAAGATGGTTGCTCTTCTTTAGCTGTTCGATGATTTTTTTAGCTTTATTATTAGAAAGATTAAAATTTTTCGCTGTATCTTTCACTGTCCTTGGCTCTTTATTGATATATTTCAGGACTTCTTTTTCCAGGCCATCTGGAAGTTTCATAGATTCAGAAACAGGATTGCTGCAATTACAATCAGATTTATTATGCCCATTATCAGATTCCTCATCTGGCTCTTCATCATCTGCCTGTGGTTTATTGTTTTCAATATTGTTCTTGCCAGATTTATCTATCTTATCAACATAGATATTGCTCTCTTCAAGAATCTGCCTTACAACATGATGGGATATCTCATAATCATCTCTTCTTATGGGATTGATATCATTGAATCGCCTGTGATGATAATCAAAGATCATCTCAGTGTATTCAAGAACTTTTCGCGGGTTTTTTCCTGCACTCTTCACTATTAAATCAAGTGCATCTTCACTGAATCTGTTTGCATAATTTGTCTTTGACTTCCTGTTGAATAATCTTCTCTTCAAGAGCTCTTTTAGCTCATCATGCACAAGTGTTCTCATTAGAACTGTTTTAGAACCTATTCTTTCCTTGAAAGATTGCGAGCAATTATCAAGATGTTTTGAAATTTGAGCTATGATTATGCTTTTTATGACTCTTTTGTCAGGATTTTCCCATTTGCTCCTTGCATTTAATATGAGCCTTGGATCTGTTGATTGGAACTCATCAATTATGAGAACAGGCTTCTCTTTAGGAAATTCCCTGAATGTGATTTTGTCAAAGAAACTTTTTTTCTTCTTCAGCTCTTTTTCAAGGCTGAATTTAGGTGGAAGGTCATGAGCATCAAGATATATGAACTCATGGTTTTTCAGCATCCTTTGTATTCTTAACAACATAGAAGTCTTTCCTGAACCAGTAAGACCATTAACAAAACAGATATCTTCTTTCAGGATATGGTCTACTATTGCCTTTTCCTGATCCTTTAATCCAATCAGGTTAGGGTTTGGCCTTATATCCAAAGGATTCTTATGGAACTTTAATTCATTATACCATGTCATATGCGCATCTAAAAATAATGTATATTTAAATCTTACCATTAAGAATCAGTTTGGCAGAGCTTATTTGTTGATTTTAGTCACTTTATAGTCCGAAAATTAGTGATAGCAATAATAATCAATCATTTTATCTTAAAATGATTTTTTATTTCAGTGCATACCTTATCAAATGCATCATTTAATGCACTGGCAAGCATCCAATTAGTAGTTCCGCTTCTGAAGATGATTGTTGTTGGCGCCATTGTCTTTACAGTAACATTATATTTCTTTTTCTCATTGTCGCTGTTATTTTTCTGCCTGTATGTCTTCACATGGACATTGAGAGTAGCAAGGTCATTATGTAAAAGCATCTTAATCTTTTCATAATATTTTGTTGAGGCCTCTTTAAGGACCTGTTTCTCATCTTCATTCAGATCAGGTAATCCTGAGAATTGTATTGGTTCCATTTTAGATTCTATAACATATGCAAGGTATTTAAATGTTGTGGAAACAAAAGATATTATAAAATATATTTTCTATGCTAAAATATAGAAAACTTTATAAAATATAGAATATAATATAGTGATTAATGGCCATTTTGGCAGGAGTATAGGATGCGAGAACCCCTTCCCGCTTTTTCCTACTCCATTTTTATAATATAATAATCTTCACACTAAAATGGTAAGAAAGATTTTTAATAGGAATTCACAATTAACATCTTATTTTAAAAGGGGTGTTGTGTATTAAGAGACCAATTTCTGCAACTATAGACGAAGATCTTATCAAATGGATAAATGATAAGCTGAAAGATAAGACTATGTACAGGAATAAATCACATCTGATAGAGATAGCATTGGAGAAATTAAGAAAGGAATTAAAATAATATTTAAATCTTTAAAAGAGGTATTATATGATAGGAATGTATCAGGGCAAAAAAGATTGGGAGCATGATGTAATCAGAGAAGGAGAAGAAAACATCCTTTACATCTATGTAGAAGGCATTAGCTTTGCTCCTTCAATAGAAGATTATGCTACAATCATGTCTAAAGTAATGGATATCCTTTTGCAGGTATCAGGGATAACTAAGATTATCTTCTCCCAAAAAAGAGAATATGAATATGATTATTCACAGACATTGATCATCCAAGAAGTAGTTGACATATACAAGAAGATAATAAGAGAGAATAATATATTCAGTTATAATAGTATTGGCCTTGGACAAGTAAATATTCAATACATAAACCAAAGATTTGCAGAACTGCAGACTTTGGCATTTAAGATGCTCAAGAACGATCCTATCAGCGCTTATGTTGAGATGGTCAGAAGCTTGAGAAAAGAAAGGATAGATCTTGATAAGATAACTGATCAGCAATTCAAAGAAGTAGTAAAAAGATATGTCTCTGTCCTTGCTTATATCATACAGCTGCTTGAGAAGACAAAACTGATTGAGCAGGCTAAACCATACCTTCCAGGCTATAAAGTGGGAGACAGAAGCATCTACAGGTATATATTCACACCGACAATCAAACCAGACTTCATGTTTACCAAATTAATGTCAACTTTTCCGCCTGATGGTGAAGAGATTGACAGCTATACAATAGGAGATGATACTGATGTCACTGTCTTTAGTTTTCCTGACGATATAAAAGTGCTTTATCATGTGATGCCACCTGAGTTCAAGCTGAGTGAGGACAAATATGAACTGCTTGATCTTGCAAGAAAGATAATGGCTGAGCACAAGCCAAAAGAAGAAGAATTCACTGACCCTGAAAGGATGAGAGAAGTATTTTTTAATATTGGCCATGACCTGATAGAAGAGCTTTCTAAGACCAAAAATATAATGTTGAGAGCAAAAGAGGTTGATAAGCTCACAGAGATATTAGTAAGATATACTGTTGGTTTTGGCTTGATAGAGGTTCTTTTGCAGGATGAAGATGTACAGGACATATCTATCAACAGCCCAATGGGAAAGATACCTATATTTATAGTGCATGGTAAGCATGGAGATTGTTATACTAACATAATCCCAACAAAAAATGAGTCAGAAGGTTGGGCATCAAAGTTAAGATTGATATCTGGGAGGCCGCTTGATGAAGCAAACCCAATATTAGACACTGAACTGGAACTGCCTGGCGCATCCACAAGAGTTTCTGTAATCTCAAAGCCATTGAACCCGACAGGGATAGCTTATTCTTTCAGAAGACACAGAGATAAGCCATGGACACTGCCATTGTTCATAAAATACAAGATGATCAATCCAACTGCAGCAGGCCTGCTGAGTTTCTTGGTTGATGGAACAAGAACAATGCTGATTGCAGGAACAAGAAGTTCAGGTAAGAGTTCATTGTTGAGTAGCTTATTGGTTGAGATCATGAGAAAATACAGAATAATTACGATAGAGGACACTTTAGAGTTGCCAACAAAATCATTGCGGGAATTAGGCTTCAATATTCAGGCAATGAAAGTTGCAAGTTCACTTGGAAAAGAATCAACAGAAGTTGATGCGTCAACAGGAATAAGATCAACATTAAGATTAGGTGATTCAGCATTGATTGTTGGAGAAGTTAGAAGTTCTCTTAGAGGAAATGAAGAAGTTATTGTCGTTGAAGATGGATTGACTAAAAGAATTGCTATAAAAAATCTTGAAAAATTTAATTTAAAATCTATGTTTGTTCCAACGTTAGATAAGGAACAAAAAATGAAATTAAAAAAATTAGATGGTTTTGTTAAGCATCCTAAACGTAGTCAATTATTTAAAATCACAACAAAGAGTGGAAGAGAAGTAACAGTTACCCCAGACCATAGTGTTTTTACTCATGTTAACTTCAAAATCGCGGCAATCAACACAGATCAATTAAAAATTGATGATCCAATAATAATTCCATCAAAAATACCTTGTGGCTTCAATGATATTGATCATATTAATCTATTAGAAGTTTTCAAAGAAGATTATAGATTAGAAAATGCAGAACCATATCTTCGTAAAGCAATAAGTAAAATAGGTTGGAGAGAAGCAAGTAAGATTTGTAATATAGTTGATATTTATCGATATTTATTATCTACTCAGAAAACAAGAATACCAATAAAATATTTCCTTAAATTAATGAATATTGCCAAAATAAAGTATGATATAAATGATTTAAGAATAAAAAGAGGAACTTCTGCAAGCATTCCTGCTAATTTTCTTATAAACAATAATATTATGCGTTTAATTGGATATTATTTGGCTGAAGGTAATATAAATAAAAATGGAATACAGATTACTAACTCAAAACCAAAAATAATTGAAGATATAGAATATATTTATTATAAGGAACTCGGATTAAAAATTAAGAAAAGGAAAGTAAAAGGTTTAGGAACTTCAACACAAATACTTGTACAATGTAAGCCATTAGCAGATTTATTACTTCACTTAGGATGTGGAAGAACTTCTTTTTATAAAAGAATTCCTAATTTTGTTTATGGACTTAGCAAAAGGAAAATTTGTTCTCTATTAAAAGGAATGTATAGTGGAGATGGTTCATTTTCTTCAACAAAAAATGCTGGAAATATTGTAAGATATTTTTCAACTGCAAAAAAGTTAGTTGAAGATGTTTCATATGCTCTTATGTGTGTTGATATTGTATGTAGGATACACCATAGGGATAAAAAACAGGACAATCACAAAATAATTCATATTGCTGAAATAAAACTTAGAAAATATGTTAGAAAGTTTTTGAAAGATATAGGATTCACACACAAAAAACCAGAATTAATGATTAAAGCCTTTTCACATAGTAAAGATGATTCTGTTTCATTTGATCCAAAAGAATTAGAAAAGCATCTAAAACTTCCTAAAAAATATAGACATTTAAAAAGAACAAAATGCTGTTCAAAAGATTATCTTAAAAGAATTATTGAAGAAGTTCCAAATTGTAGTGATGAAATATATGATTTTGCTTATGGAGAATTTTTTATTGATAGGGTAAAATCAATTGAATTAATTAATTTAAAAAAACCAGAATTTGTTTATGATCTTAATGTAAAGTCTACTGAAAGATTTATAGGGGGTTTTGGAGGAATATTACTTCACAATACCGAAGCGATTTCACTCTATGAAGCTATGAGAGTTGGTGCAGCAGCAAATGTTGTTGCCGGCACAATCCACAGCGACAGCCCATATGGAATTTATGACAGGGTTGTTAATGATATAGGTGTACCAAAGACCAGCTTTAAGGCTACAGATGTTTGCATTGTTGCCAATCCAATCAGAAGCGCTGATGGTTTGCATAAATATAGAAGAGTCACACAGATAACTGAAGTAAGAAAACAATGGGAAAATGATCCATTGACAGAAGGTGGTTTTGTTGATCTGATGAAGTATAATGCTGATAATGACACATTAGAGGTTTCAGATGATCTTCAGAATGGTGATTCAGATGTGCTGAAAGCTATTGCAGGAAACATAAAAGAGTTTGCAGGTAATTGGGATGCGATATGGGATAATATCATGCTAAGAGGGAAGATAAAGAACACATTGACTGAGACAGCAGTAAAAACAGAAAGATTAGACTTGTTAGAAGCGCCGTTTGTTATAAAATGCAATGATAAGTTCCATAATCTTTCAGAGAAGATAAAAGAAGAAGTAGGAACACTAGACAGCAAAAGGATATATTTTGAATGGAATGAATGGCTTAAGAGAAGCATAAGAAAAAAAGAGGTGAAGTAAGGGCTTAGAGTTTAGCCCTAAAATATTATGCCAACACAAGAAGTACAGGATTTATTGAACAAGTATAGGGAAAAATTAGAGTCAGAGTTAGGTCCAAGTGGGGAAAGCGGGCCAGTGACATCAGATGATTATGAAAAATTCAGAAAAGAGATGATGCCGCGCAGTGCAACTTATTATGAAAGGCTTTGTAATTTTTCTCAAAAAGTATTGGCATTGAAACCTGATAAGAAAGAGTTTGAAGAATTGCAGGAAGCAATAACAGCCTCGCATCTAAAAGTAACTCCTACAGGAACAACAAGCTTTTCTATACTTGCACCTGTAATATTAGGATTGACTGGAGTTTTACTGAGCATATTTATACCAGGATTATTAGGGAAACCAACATCATCATTCTTTTTGGTAATAAGCCTGATGACTGCTGCAATAATGATGGGCCCTATGAGAAAATATCCTAAAATTTTAGCAACTACTTTCAGGATGAAAGCCAGCAATGAGATGGTTTTATGCATATTTTATATTGTAACTTATATGAGGCACACACCAAATCTTGAATTAGCAATAAAATTCGCATCTGACCATCTTAGCGGACCATTAGCCTTAGACCTGAAAAAAGTCATATGGGATGTTGAGACACAGAAATACAAGGATGTAAAAGAGGCAATGGATGCTTATCTTGAGCATTGGCGTAAATACAATATTGAGTTTATTGAAGCATTTCATCTGATTGAATCATCTTTATATGAGACAACAGATACCAGAAGGATAGAGCTTTTGGAAAAATCTCTTGATCTAATCCTTGACGAGACTTATGAAAAGATGCTGCATTATGCACATAATCTAAAATCACCTATAACAATGCTGCATATGTTGGGTGTGATACTTCCAATATTAGGATTAGTCATCCTGCCATTGCTTGTCAGCTTTATTGGCGGAGTCAAATGGTATTATTTAGGGATATTTTACAATGTCTTGCTGCCGATAGGTGTAATGTATTTAGGGATGACAATCTTATCTCAAAGGCCTTCTGGCTATGGTGATACAGATGTAACAAAGATGGTGCCTTCATTAGCAAAATTCAAAAATGTAATAATAAACCTTGGCAAGAAAGAGATTCAGATTAAACCTATATATCTTTCATTAATGTTATTTTTTATTTTGTTCCTTGTTGGTGTAAGCCCTTTGATAGTCAACATGATGGGTATCAGTGACTTTGGTTTTGGCGGCAGTGAAGACTTGACATCAGCATGCAAAAAATCATATTGTTTCCTTGATTATAGAGAGAGTGAAGAGACTGGAGAGCTTGTCGGTCCATTTGGCATAATATCTTCTGTAATCAGCTTGTTTGTAACCATGTCTATAGCCATAGGATTAGGATTATATTATAGGCTTCGTTCGAAAAATATAATAGAAGTAAGGAATAAGGCAAAAGAATTAGAGAATGAATTTGCGTCTGGAATATTTCAATTGGGAAACAGATTAGGTGATGGTATCCCTGCTGAGACTGCGTTTGGAAAAGTAGCTATAACAATGCAGGATACAGCTCCTGGTAAATTTTTTGAGAAGGTAAGCATGAATATAAACAAATTAGGCATGGGTGTTGATGAAGCCATATTCAACCCAAAAGTAGGAGCTATTATCTCATTCCCTTCAAACATGATAACTAGTTCAATGAAAGTTCTTGTCCAGTCTGTTAAGAAAGGCCCAAAGGTTGCAGCACAGGCATTGATCAATATCTCGCGTTACATCAAAGAGATGCACAGGGTTGATGAAAGATTAAAAGATCTTCTGGCAGATGTAATTGCTTCTATGAAATCACAGATAAGCATGATGACACCAGCTATCGCAGGCATTGTCATTGGTATAACTTCAATGATAACAAATATTCTAGGTAAGTTAGGGCCATTATTAAAAGGCCAGCAGGGTGGTGGCCTTCCAGGTGGTGCAAACCCACAGATTGAGAGTTTATTTGGTCTGGGTATTCCAACATATTATTTTCAGATTGTAATTGGAATCTATGTTGTTGAGATAATCTACATTCTTACAATATTAGTCAATGGTATAGAGAATGGTGCTGATAATCTGAGTGAATCATATCTATTAGGTAAAAACCTTATCAAAAGCACAATGATATATGTATTCATTTCATTAGTAGTTATGATATTATTTAATGTAGTCGCAACATTGGTGTTGAGCACGATTAATATGAGTTGATGTTGAATTTGAAATTATTTAGAGATGTACCTATCCTGTACCATGGAACTAACAGATGTTATTTTGAAAATCAATTATCTCAGTCTGGCAGATATGAACACAATAATAGAAAACATATTGAATTAACTGGAAACATTGAAGATGCATTGGATTATGCTTTTAGAAGAAGTATAAGACGTAATACAGAAGGAACTTTATTGATGATTGACACTATTAAGATATTACTTAGATTAAAGATTGTTTTCTGGAGACGGCCTGTTATAAAATACTTAAATCCAGATGAATTTACAATCTACCATCTTCCTAAAAGGACAAATAAAGAAATAACCATAGATGATATTGCTAATATAACTCAGGTTTGTCAGGATAATTTTGGAATTTCACCTGAACTTAGCCCATTGATTTATTAGTATAAATTTATATGATTAAAAAAACAAAGAAAAAGAGGTGCCATAATGGCACCATAGTGTAGGTGAGATGGCTCAGCAAAGAAAGTAGAGTATGATATAGTTATAAACTAAGTAACACAATATTATATCAAGCACAATTCTTTAATGACTTTCTGACTATTTTTTGTCTCCATAATAAATCATCTATTTCTTTTATGTGGTTTGAGTATATTCTCCAGTTGACATAGTTGTTTTGTCTTCCAAATAAAATTTGTATGCTTTGTATTATGTTTATCATTCTAAACACCCCCTATTAAAAGTGCTGGATGCTAACTGCTGGGTGCTGGGAATTATGTTTTCCTAACTCCTATCACAAGCACCTTGCATCAGGCACATTATATTATTATTATTATTATTATTATTATTATTA
>JBDRKY010000118.1:0-11784 GCA_043813525.1 Candidatus Woesearchaeota archaeon | reverse complement strand
ATTGTTGTTTTTGAGTATATAAATAATTAATTATTATATTAATCAGGTAACTACAATTAAAAAAGTAAAAGAAACATGAACTTTTCTCGTCGGAAAAATTTGAATAATTACAGAAAATTAGCTGAACTGTTCAATGTGAGTCTTATGGAAGAGACAGGCAAATTTTATATAGGTTTGGGGATATTAGTCCTGCTAATCTTAGGGTTTATTATATTTATCGGATACAATATTACACAGACTGATAAATACAAAAATTTTCAGGAATATGATATGGAATATGACAAATGTGTAAGCTTATGCACAACACCAGATTTTTCTGAAACACAGGAAGAATGTGAAAAGAAATGTCTAATAGATTTTGAAGAAAGAAAAGATTAATAGTTGAGATATAGATTAAAAAAAGAAATAATTCACAAGCTTTAAAAACAATTCTATATGCTATATATAATTATAGATAAATTATATTTATTAATTATTAAAACAGGTGGTCATATGAAAGATATGTTTGAGATAAGGATTCATGGAAGAGGCGGCCAAGGAGCAAAGACAGCTGCACAATTCATTGTTGAGGCTGCTCTTGAGAAAGGAAAGCATATCCAGTCATTTCCTGAATATGGGCCAGAGAGAGCTGGAGCACCAATGAAAGCTTTTGCCAGGATATCTGATAAAGAGATAAGGACATATGCTCCTGTTGTAAATCCTGATGTTGTTATTGTGATCGATCCCACTTTGCTAAATTCTGTTAATGTTGCTGAAGGATTGTCTGATCAAGGCATCTTGCTGGTAAATTCTCCAGACAGCTCTGACATGATAAAAAAGAGAATAAATTCAGGTTTAACAGATTTCAAAGGAAAATGTATGACAGTTGATGCCACAAAGATCTCGATAGAAGCTGTCGGCAAGAACCTTCCAAACACACCAATGATTGGTGCTCTGATAAAAGCAACCAAATGTATAACAATGGAAGATATTGAAAACAGCATAAAAGATAAGTTTCTGAAAAAGATAGGCGAACAGAAGACAAAAGCAACAATTGATTCTGTCAAAAAAGCATATGAAGAGGCATTATAAAAATGGCTGCATCTAAAACACCTAAACTAAAAACATACAAGGAAATACCAATAGGTGGAATGATTGAAAAAGCTGGTAGTTCTGCTGATTTTAAGACTGGTGACTGGAAAGCTTTCAGGCCAGTATGGGATAACAGCAAATGCATTCATTGCATGATATGCCCAGTTTTATGTCCTGAAAACTGTATTCCTGTGAAGAAAGGCAGCAAACCAGCAGACTCAAAAAGGTCAGAGACTGATTTTGATTACTGTAAAGGCTGCGGCATCTGTGCACAAGTCTGCCCAGTTAAATGTATTAAGATGATTAAAGAAGGTGAAAGTGAAAATAATGCAGATGAATCAAACAAAACAAATAATCAGAAATGTGCATCAAAGAAAGGTGATTCAGATGAGTAAAGATAAGGTATCAAAAGATTCATCAAAAACAGGGGCATCAAGTTCAGCAAATAACAAAACAAAAACTCTTGCACTGACAGGTGCGCAGGCAGTTGCACACGCTATGCGTCAGATAAATCCAGATGTTGTCACTGTTTTTCCAATCACGCCACAGACAGAGATAATGATGCAGTTTGCACAGTTTCATGCAGATGGCCTTGTTGAATCAGAAATAGTGAGGGTTGAATCAGAACATTCATCTATGTCATGCTGTGTAGGTGCAAGTGCAGCAGGAGCAAGAGCAATGACTGCAACATCTTCTGCAGGATTAGCATTGATGTTTGAGATTTTAGGAGTTGCTTCTGGCCTAAGATTGCCTGTGATCATGCCTATTGTCAACAGAGCATTGTCTGCTCCTATCAACATCCATGGAGATCATTCAGATGCCATGGCTGCTCGTGACCAGGGATGGATACAGATTTTTTCTGAAAACGCGCAGGAAGCTTATGAGAATACCATATTATCTGTAAGAATAGCAGAGCACAAAGATATTTTATTGCCGATCATGACCTGTCAGGATGGTTTTATCACAAGCCATGGTGTTCAGAATGTAACTCTTTTTGATGACGAGACAGTCAGAAAATTTGTTGGCGAATATGAGCCAAAAAAAGCTTTGCTGAAAACAGATGATCCTGTTACTTACGGGCCATTGCAGCTGCAGGATTATTATTTTGAGACACAGAAACAGAGAACAGATGCAATGCTGAAAGCAAAAGAAATCTATCTGAAAATGGGAAAAGAATTAAGCAAGATTACAGGCAAATATATTGATAAGAATAATAATGGCAGTAATAATAAAATTAATAATAGATTTCCTTTGTTTGAAGAATATAAGACAAAAGATGCTGAAGCAGTCATTATTGTCATGAGCTCCACAGCAGGAAACACAAAGGTTGTTGTTGACAGGATGAGAGTAGCAGGCAAGAAAGTTGGTCTGCTTAAGCCAATATTATTCAGACCATTTCCATATGCAGAAATTAGAAAAGCATTGGAAGGTTCAGAAGAGTTAAAATATGTTGCTGTTTTTGACAGAGCAGAATGTTATGGCGCAAATGCTGCATTATATTCTGATGTCAAAAATGCATTATTTGATATTGAATACAACAAAAATCATGACAACAGACCAAAACTTAAGAGTTATATATTTGGTCTCGGCGGAAGAAATATATTTGAATCTGATATTGAAGAAGTTTTTGATGAATTGTTAACAGGTAAATTTGATCCAGAGCAAAAAGGATTCATTGGCCTTAGAGGAGATGAAAAAACAGGAAAAGGAAAAGAAACAGCAGGGGATACTTGTAAAAAAGGAGGTGACAGAAAATGAATTACAAAGAATTAGCCAGCAAACCTCAAAAATTTGCGCCAGGCCATAGGAGCTGCGCTGGCTGCGGTTTCCCGCCTATTGTCAGAACTGTTTTAGCTTCAACAGATGATCCTGTTGTTGTATGCTGCGCTACAGGCTGTTTAGAAGTCACTTCAACAATTTATCCATTCACATCATGGAAAGTTCCTTATATACATAATGCCTTTGAAAATGCAGCAGCCACTATAACAGGTGCAGAATCAGCATTTAAAGCGCTGCAAAAAAAAGGAAAGATATCTAAGGATAAAAAAATAAAGTTTGTAGCTTTTGGTGGTGATGGTGGTACTTATGATATTGGCCTGCAGTCATTATCAGGTGCTTTGGAAAGAGGACATGATTTTGTTTATGTTCTTTATGATAATGAAGCTTATATGAATTGTTTAAGTTTAGATACACATGTTATGGCAAAAGATGGATTAAAAAGAATTACTGAAATCAAAGTTGGTGATTTGGTTTATGCATTTAATCAGAAAAATAATGATTTGGTATTAAAGAAGTGCTCTGGTGTATTTGATAATGGGATTAAGAAGGTTTACGAATTAAAAACACTGCATCATAGCATAAAAGCTACATTAAATCATCCATTTCTCACTGTAAAAAGAGGTGGAAAAAGCAAACAAAATAGTTTTGCGTGGAAAACAATAGGTGAATTAAGAAAAGGTGATGAAGTTATTGTTCAGAAAAAATTAAGATATGAACAAAGTTTTATATTCAAACAAACAAAAATATCAAAGTTAGGAGATTATAAAGTAAATAGGATAAACAATCTTAAGATACCAACTAAAAGTTCACCTGAGCTAATGGAATTATTAGGTATGTATGTTGGTGATGGTTGGACAAGAATTCATAAAGCAGAAGTTGGATTTGCTTTACCTAAAAATACTAAAGCCAGTAAAAGAATGATTGACCTACACAAGAAGCTTTTTAAGAAAACTCTTGTGCAAAAAGAGAAAAATTATCTATATATCCGTTCAGTAAACTTTGCAAGATTTATTGATTCATTAGGATTTGGTAAAAGTGCAAGAAATAAGCTGATTCCATCATGGGTGTTTACTCTGCCACAAGATGAGAAAGAAGCATTCTTGAGGGGATTAATGTTATCTGACGGATACATCATTGGAAAAAGCCTCAGATATGTTTCAGCAAGCATTGAGCTGCTTAAAACATTAAGATTATTGCTTCAGACAATGGATTATAGGGTTGGAAAGATACATCAACAAACAAAAAAGAAAGGAACATTTGTTGTTTACAGGCAGTTGCTTGAAGATTCAACTTATGGATATATCTGTTTTAGCAGGCAAAGAAAATCAAACATTAAAAACTATTTATCTCAAATAAAGCAGAGGGATTTTTTAGTTGATAATGAATACTTTAGTACAGAAAAAATTTCATCAATAGAATTTGTCAAAGAAGAGCCAACACTCGACTTAAGAGTTGAAGATGAGCATAATTTCATTGCAGATGGCATTGTAGTCCACAATACAGGAATCCAAAGAAGCTCTTCAACTCCAAAAGGTGCAGCTACAACAACTGCTCCTGCTGGCAAGGTTCATCAGGGAAAAGAAGAATGGAAAAAGGACATTGCAAAGATTGCTGTTGCACACCATATTCCTTATGTTGCTCAGGCATCTGTCCATAATCCAATTGATCTTTCAATGAAAGCTAAGAAAGCTTTTGAGACACATGGACCTGCATTCCTTGTTGTATTGCAGCCCTGCACTTTAGGATGGAGATTCTCATCAGACATGACAATGGACATAGCAAAGTTAGCTGTTGAAAGCAGGTTCTGGCCATTGTATGAAGTTGAGAATGGCAGATACAGATTAAATTACAGACCTGCTAAAAAGATTCCATTAACAGATTATCTAAAACCACAAGGCCGATTCAAACATTTGTTTAAGCCGGAAAATGCCCACTTATTAGAAGAGATGCAAAAGCACGTTGACGAAAGATGGGATGAGATATTGAAGCTTTGTGAAGAATAGGTTTTTTGTTTTATTTCTTTTTTACCAAGAAAATTTATAAACCAAACTGACATATTTTACCATATGATCACAAACAAAGCTTATTTCAAAGAGCTTATAGATACACTAAAGAAAAAATCATTATCTTCTAAAGAAGTCAGTAGATTAAAGATGGACCTTTGCAAAAAGCATAAAGTAAAGCAGATGCCAACTAATATTCATATTCTCCTTAATACTGATGAAAAAGACCTGCCCAGACTAAAATACCTTCAGACAAAACCAACTAGAACTATTTCTGGTGTTTCTGTAGTTGCATTGATGACAAAACCTTATCCATGCCCGCATGCGAATAAAGCGTTAGTCGTAAGCCGTAAGTCGTTAGTCGTTAACAAGCAGTTTAAATCTGCTGCAAACGTCAAACGACAAACGACAAATGACAAACATTCTAAAATTGGCCCCTGCATTTTCTGTCCTGGCGGCCCTAATAGCGCAATAGGAGATGTTCCTCAGTCTTATACTGGAAATGAACCATCTACAATGCGCGGCATCAGAAATAATTATGACAGTTATTTAGGCGCTATGAACAGGTTAGAACAATATGTAGTTTTAGGCCATAATTTTGATAAAGTTGAATTGATCATGATGGGCGGCACATTCTCAGCATTTCCAAAAAAATATCAAGAAGAGTTTGTCATGTATGCTTTCAAAGCATTGAATGATTTCAGTGATATGTTCTTTGTTAAAAAAAATAAAAATTACAAAAAAAGCAAGAATAACAGAGATAAAGATAACCATGAATATATATTTGATGTAGTCAAATTCAGAAATTTTTTCCTTCTTCCAGGTGATGTTGGTGATGAAAAACGAACAAAAGCTATACAGCAAAAACTTATCAAGCTAAAAAATAAATCAAAAACCACATTAGAGAAAGAGCAAAAAAAGAATGAGACTGCAAAAGTCAGATGTGTTGGCCTTACTTTAGAGACACGGCCTGATTGCATTGATCTGAAAACAGCTAATGAGATGTTAAGATTAGGTGCTACAAGAGTAGAGATTGGAGTTCAAAGTGTTTATGATGATGTTCTTTTAGTAATCAGACGAGGTCATGATGTACATGAATCAATAAGAGCTACAAAATTACTGAAAGATCTAGGTTTCAAGATCAATTATCACATGATGCCAGGCCTGCCAATCTACTCTGAAAGTAAAAATAAGAAAGATAATAAGAATGATGATAACAAAAATAATAAAGTTCTCAGAAGAATCAGCTATAAAAAAGATTTAGCTGGATTAAAAGAAATATTTTCTAATCCTGATTACAGACCAGATATGCTAAAATTATATCCATGCATGGTAATGAAGGGAACAAAATTATATGAACAATGGAAAAAAGGCAATTTCAAGGCTTTAAACACAGAAGAAGCAGCTGAATTAATTGCAGAATTTAAAAAATATATTCCAACATATTGCAGAATTCAGCGTGTACAAAGGGATATTCCAAGTTATATGGCTGAAGATGGTGTTGATAAGACTAATCTTAGGCAATATGTTGAAAAGATTATGGCTGATAAAAATAAAAAAAACTACAGATGCAGATGTATTCGCTGTAGAGAAGCAGGACATGTTTTGAAAAGAGAGCACAGAACACCAAAAATAAAATACACAAAATTAGTTGTCAGAGGATATTCTGCCAGCAAAGGTGTTGAGTGGTTCATCAGCTTTGAAGACAGGAAACAGGATATTTTGCTGGGCTTTTGCAGGTTAAGGCTGCCCAGCAATGATTTTACTGCTGATGAAAAAAATAAGGGTATAAATAACACTGTTAATATAAGATTCAGCAAAACTAGAAAAGAAATCACAAAAGATTCTGCTTTTATTAGAGAACTTCATGTAATTGGTGAAGCTGTCAACATTGGCAAAAGATTAGTAGAAGGAAGAGAAACAGGAACAGTAGCAGAACAATCTATACAGCACAAAGGCTTAGGCAAAAAGCTTGTCAATGAAGCTGAGAACATAGCTAAACAATTCAGCAAAAAGAAAATGATAATTATTTCTGCTGTTGGGACAAGAGAATATTATAAGAAGTTAGGCTATAAATTAGAAGGCGTATATATGGTTAAAAATTTGAAGTAGGAAGTAAGAAATAACAGCTTATAGACCTTTCAAAATTCTAAACTCACATTTTCAAATTTATCCAAACTCAATAGTACTACCAACCAATAATACTAAAAGTATTTAATATATATCTATCTATTATTCTTTATTAAGGGATTTAAGCTTTGGATTATAGTTATAGCAAATAAAATCTGCTATGCTAACCCATAATCACTAATCCCCAATACATAACCCATAAACCCTAAGTCATAATCAAGGTGATACAATGAAATTGACAGTCAATGAATGTATGTTAAAAAATCTAAATGCAGATGTTCTTGTGATACCAGTCTTCAAGGATATTGAGAATGAAGAAGAGATCTTTGTCGAGATGAATAATCTCCTAAACAAACTTCTTTCACAGACAATCTATGAGAATAAAGATATCAAGGAAGATGGAAAATTTCATCTGTTCTATACAAACAGCAGGGTCAAGCTGAAAAGGATCCTATTGGTTGGATTAGGCAGATCAGATGAGATTGATGCTGAGAAAATAAGAAATTTAGGCGGCAAATTAGCAGGATACTGCAAAAGCAATTCCATGAAGAATGTCGCTTTCCTTGGTTTTGGCTACAGCCTGAAAAATATCGCTATCGATGATGTATCAAAAGCACTTATTGAAGGAATCTTGTTAGGCAATTATTCTTATGAAGAATTTAAGACATTGGATAATGATGGAAAAAGCAGAAACTCTGAAAGAAAAAGCAGTAAAGACAGCAAGAGTAAAGGTATTGAATCATTCTTGATTATTCCACAGGTAAAATCAGACAAAAAACTGATTGATGATGTCATCAAAGAGACTGAAATAATATGCAGAAATGTGAATATTGTAAGAGATTTGGTCAATAAGCCAGCAAACATAATCAATCCTACCCTTTACGCAAAAGAGATTAAAAAATTATTTACAAAGACAAAAGTTAGTGTTAAGGTATTAGAAGAACCACAGATAAAAAAAGAGAAGATGAACTGTATTTTAGGCGTAGCAAAAGGCAGTGTTGAGAAACCTAAATTAGTGATATTAAACTACACACCGCCAAGAGCAAAGAAGACAATCGCTTTAGTCGGTAAAGGTGTGACATTTGATTCCGGCGGCATCAATATTAAGCCTTCTGCTTATCTTACAGGAATGAAAGGAGATATGGGTGGAAGTGCTGCAGTCATTGGAGCAATAAGAAGCGCAGCTGAATTAAGACTGCCTATAAAAATCATAGGTATAATGCCATTGGTTGAGAATATGCCTTCTGGAAATGCTCTGAAAACAGGTGATGTATTGATAGCTTCAAATGGAAAATCAATTGAGGTTGAGAATACAGATGCTGAAGGAAGGTTGATATTGGCAGATGCATTGCATTATGCAACAAAATTCAAGCCTGATTATATTGTTGATATTGCAACCTTGACAGGTGCTGCAGCAATCGCATTAGGAACCAGATGCAGCTCATTGATGGGAAACGAACAAGATTTAGTAGATGCACTGCTTAAAGCCGGCAAAGAAACACATGATCTTGCATGGCAGCTTCCATTGCTCAAAGAATATGAAGACGACATCAAAGGAAGCATCACTGACATCAAGAACCTTGGAGCAGCGCAAGGAGAAGCAGGAACAATCATAGGCGGTATTTTCTTAAGGCATTTCATCGGAAAGAATGACAAGAGCAGAACATATTTTGAGAACAAAGAAGACAATGAATACAAGTGGGCTCATATAGACATAGGTGCAACATCCTCAACATCAGCAACAAGACCATATTTAGAGAAAGGCGCGACAGGTGCACCAGTCAGATTATTAGTTAAGTGGCTGATGGGGTTGTGATGATCTGATTATTTTATTATTATTTAAAATCTTACCATAGATTTTATGTGGGTTTAATACTTCATCCTTTAGGGTAAGATTTTAAATTATAAAATTTGTTCCTAATCTGCGAGTCCGTAATACCCCAACCTTCCCTCAAAATTTCTTTGAGGGTTTGTAAATCTTTGATTTATAAAAAGGTTGGGGATAGGACGAGCTAAAAGGAACAAATTTTGTTTATTTTTCACATAAAACCTAAACATTTAAATCAATAATCAAACAGACTTTTCTGCTTTTTTCCACTTACAAGCTCTTCAAACTTAATATTAAAGAAAACTAAAATACTATCAGCAATTGGCTTCAGCTGTTTATCGATATAATGGTCATAATCTATTTTTGATTTTAGTTTTTGTATTGGTTCTGGTCCATTTTCAGTCATGACATATTTTATGATGGTAGAATCGATCTTATCCAGCAGTTTTGCAGCTTTTACATGAGGTGGAGTTGTTTTAGTATACTCTGAAACTGGTTTTCTTAGGGCTTTTTTATAAACAAGAAGGTTATCATATTTTCCTTTCAGGAGATCCTTGATAAATGTACTTATATATTCAGCAACCTCTTTGTTATGAAAAATTCTGTTAAGCATCTCCAACTGGAATTCTTTTGCAAGATCTGTCCAGTCTCTTCTTACAAATTCAAGGCCGACAAAATCAAGTTTTTCATTTATCTTTATATTTTCTTTACCTGTCTTTTTATCTTTAACTTTCTCTTTTGTCAGCTTAAGGCCGGCATATCTTTTCTTTGCACCTACATCTGTACCTCTAAGTTTTGGCATAATAAACTTCTTGTAGACCTTTTCATATTCTAATTCCAGAAAACATGGCAGATTATACCAGTCCTTGACTGTTGCTTCCCAATATTCATTGATAAACTTGTAGATCTTATTTCCTTCTTCATCTGCTTCTTCTAATGATTTTGCACCAACATCTACAAAAATACTATCTGTATCCCCATAGATTACTTTATATTTGGTTTTCTTGACAGCACAAAAATCATTTTTACTTTTACCATTATTACAGCCAGCACTATCACCAGCAGTATTAATATCAGCAGAAACATCACCAACTTCCATTTCCTCGACCTGTTTAGCAGTCTCCTGAATAATATAACGAGCAAAACTTGTTATTGCATTTGCTATATCAAGGCTGAAGAATCTGCACATAGGATTGGCCATTATGCCAAATATTGCATTCATAGTGATCTTGATAGCATGGCTTGCGATCATGTCATCTCTTTTTTTTGCCTTATCTCTCATAAGCCACAGCCTTTCAATGATGCCAGGCAATATGCCTTCTTTCTTGTAGAATCTTGCCTTGTTCGGTGCAATGATCTCACCTTTCTTGCCAGTATTATCAAAACGGTAAGGATCAATATTAAATGTCCTCATGATGCTTGGATATAGGCTTTTGAAATCCAATACTAATATATAGTCATAGATTCCAGGAATGCTTTGTTTTACATATCCTCCCTTTATCCTTTCCTCATTATCTGAATGCTTTGATGATGGGCATACAATCCCTAATTTTCTTGTCTCTCTCATATACAGCGAGTCAAAGCCGGCAATTGATGCTCCAACCCTGTCTAATTGCATCCCTGTCAGTATTGATCTTTCAACAGCCAAACTTACTAATCTTTTCTTTTCTAATATTTCATATACAAGCTCTGAATCAACAAGATTATAATCTACAAGCTTCTGTGGATCTGTTTTATAAAAATTGACAATCTCATCACATTTATGGTTTCCTGTTATCAGTTTACCTTTTCCAAGGATTGCCTGCGCAGCTGTATTTAATTTATAATCATCAAGACTAATAAAAGCGCTTTTTAATAGCTCAATCCCATCCAACACCTGCCTTCCAGCAATATCAGCTGTTGATGTTCTGAAAAAATCTTGCTGTATCCTTAATTTAGATTCCCAATCAGCTCTTCCTAAAACAAAAGATATCTTATGCTCCTTAAATTTATTCCTCAGGACAACAAGATCAAAATCAATCAAGTTCCATCCAGTAATTATGTCTGGATCTATTTCATGCACTTTATCTTTAAAAAATTGTAATAATACAGCTTCATTCTCAAAGCACATTGTATTTTTCAGACTGAAAGATTCACAAGAATATTCTTTTTTTGCTGTTTTATTATGCTTAGATATTTTGTTATGTTTATAATATTCTTCAATCTCTTTACCGCCATAAACTAATAAGACTTCTTTATAATCATCAGTATATAGAGATATAGAAAGAAGTTTAGATGAATCTTCATTGGTCTCAATATCAAATGAAAGTATTTTTAGTTTAGGCTCATATTGTTTAGATGCTTCAATCTCTTCAAAAGTTGGATTTTCATATATTCTTTTTACAAAGTTCCCTTTTTTAAAATCTCCTTTTATATCAGCGATCCCTTTTATTCCATTATCAATCATAAACCTATAGACGAATCTGACATCAGCTTCATAGCAGACTATATTTTCATTTTCTAACTGCTTTCTGATCTGCGGCACATCACCAGGAACATCAAGTATAATTTTAACAACAGGCTCATCATCAAAGTTTCTTGCTTTAATTTTTGTATAACCAACTTTTCCATTAATATTTCTTTCACAAAATTCAACACTTTTGCCATATTCAGTCAGAAAATCAGCTTCATCAATGATTTTTTTAGCTTTCTCCATATCATCCTTTTTTATCCAGAAATACGGCCTGAACAGATTGATCGTAAGAAAACTTTCACCATTATCCAGTTTTCCAAATAAGTAAACATATGCTTTATTATCAATGATTCTGTATGTTGGATATACTATGAATGCTTTCATTTTCATTATAATGGAAGATATCAGCGAAGTTTTCTTTTTAACTCTTTTGGTTTTTGAGGTAAAAATACTAAAAAATCAAGCTATACATACTTCAAATCAATAGATTTAAATAAACTATACTAATTTTAGTTTTTATT
>JBDRKY010000117.1:0-18210 GCA_043813525.1 Candidatus Woesearchaeota archaeon | reverse complement strand
TAACCCAGAACACCAGCTGGAAAAATGTAGAGAAATCATTGATTTGTTTAAATAAAAATAAACTAATTGATATAAACAGAATTCTTGAACATCCACATAAAGAATTAGCAGAATGCATCAAAAGTAGTGGTTATCATAATCAAAAAGCAGAAAGACTGAAGATTATTGTTAGGTTTTTGAAAGAAAATCCTATAAATAAATTAGCTGAACTTCCTGTAAATGAACTTAGAGAAATATTACTTTCCATAAAAGGTATTGGTCCAGAAACTGCTGATTCAATTATTCTTTATGCTTTTAACAAGCCAATCTTTGTGATTGATGCTTACACAAAAAGGATTATGTTTAGGGTTGGATTGTGTGATAAAGATGTTAAGTATGATGATCTTCAACAGATGTTTATGTCTGCACTCACAACATCTGACCAAAATATTAATACAAAACTTTTCAACGAATATCATGCTTTGTTAGTTGAACATGCAAAGAGATACTGCAATGTTAAGCCAAGATGTGAAGAGTGTATTTTAAGAAAAATATGTGAAAAAAAGTTGTGAAAAGTATGTATTTTGAAAGGGATTTGTGGAAAAAGGATATAAATAATAGGTGATTTAGCCTGTTTATATATACATTTGATAAATCAAAACAAAAAAATATCAAAGAACAAATAAAGGAATATCTTTTCAAAAATCCAACAGCCAGATTAAGGGTTCGTCAAATAGAGCGTGAATTAAGTTTACCTTTGCCATCCATTATCAGATATACAAAAGAATTGATAAGTGAAGAAATCCTAAAAAAAACAGATATTGCAAATAATATTTTAAATGGAGTTGTATTAAATGGTTTTGTTGAGGTGTTTAATTGAATAGGAATAATGAGAATAAAGATAGTTATTGGAATGAATGTATTGAAAATTATTCATCAATCAAAGTAACCACTACATATTTGTTTAGGTTATTACCTTCGTGATGTTGTTAATAGAGATGACTTATTTAGGTTGTTTGATAATTGCTGTTATAAAAGAAATTCTCTTGTTTACTATGGAAAAAAGATGGACTTTCTATCAGCAAAAAATGCTATTGATCTATGTAAAGAATTAATTAAAGAATTAAATATCCTATTAGAAAATAATAATAATAATTCAAAATAGAATATTATTTTTATTTTAATTATTATCTGCTCTTTCAATAATCCTGACAATTCCTTCTTTCTCTGCATCTACCTCTACCAAATCACCATCTTTTAAAATTTTTGTTGCTGTTTTTGTTCCTATTATACATGGTACACCTAATTCTCGAGATATTATTGCAGCATGTGAAGTAACACCTCCTGCATCTGTAACAATGGCAGATGCTTTTTTCATCGCTGGAACAACATCAGGATTTGTAGCAGGAGCAACAAGAATATCGCCTTTTTTCATCTTCTTCATATCTTCTGAACTAAAAATTAATCTTACTTTTCCATTAACTCTGCCTTGACAAGCAATCATACCTTTTATTTCATTAATATCTTCAGCTACTTCTGGTATTTCAATCTGATCTATGATATCATCAGCTTCTTTATCATATATAATTGTTGTTCTTCCATCTTTGCTAATCATTACACAGCCTTTATTCCTTCTCTTTAATATTTTTTTGTCAGCTTTTTCTCCTTTTAATAATAGCTGTTTTCTTTCTTCATACAGCATCCATCTTGATTCATCCAATGTATAGCCAAACCTCCGGCATATTTCTCTGTAAATCTTATAGATATAATAAAATGAATGTGTAAATCTTTCTTTTCTATAAGGTTTGCTATACATAAAACCCTGAGCAACCTTAATAATCTTCTGATGTTTTTTATCAATATCATACTCTTTAATATATACTTGTTTTAGCTCTTTTAATCTTTCATATTTTTCTTTAATTTCTCCTAATATTTCCTGAGGTGTTCTACTGCTAAATGCAATATTTAATAATTTCTCATAAAAATGATCAACTGGCCAAACATACCCAAGAAAATCATGTGGCAGCCAAAAATATTTATCATGATGTTTTTTTAGTTTATTAAATTTGTCATGATATACTTTATTGAAATTATCCATACTTGGTCTTTCCTGCAAAAATTCTCTTACTTCCTGTGTCAGTATTTTAGAACATATTCTTAGAAATTCAATCTCTTCTTCTGCAATTGTTGTTTTTTGTTCAGGTGTTGTCAATATTGAAAATACCTCATTGACATTTGTAGTATTTTTAGTTTTCAAATAATTTAAAATATAACTGCTTAACAAAGGCTCATAACCATCTAATATCATGGGAACACAACCAGATACAAACTGCTGTATAGAAAGATCATTAAATTCTTTGTAAATCTTCCATAATTTGTTTCCAGATGCATATTCAATATCTAAATTACCTAAATTTTTTTCAGTTGTATTTATCATATTGTCAGAATCTTTTATTATTTTGTCAACAATCTTTAATCCCCAATCTGGATCATCTATGATTTTGTTAAGAATCCATCCCGCAACTTCAATCATTTCCTGTTTAACATGGCAAATATTTGCTGTTTTCAAGTCCTTGAAAGCAAATACCATCTCAGAAAAAGATCTGCCATACGTCTCTTTGACAAACCTTGTGTTAGCATCACCATACAATCTGCATAAATCAGGTATGATATTGAACTCATCAAATATCATTGCATATTTTACTGGTTTTCTTGTTTTATTTGTTTTTTCTGTTTTTTCAATTTTTATCATATTCCTACCATAATTGTTCTTAAGATTATCTTTTTTATTATCAAATTCCATATCTTTATCATCAATAACATCTTCAGATTTTAATATTTTTGCATAATTTTCTGATGCATCCAATTCTATTACATCATTTTCTGAGAAAATTTTCGTTGCGATTTTTGTCCCACTCAAACAAGGTATATTAAATTCTCTGGCTAATGTTGCTGCATGACAGGTTATAGAACCACCATCATCTGTTATGATCCCAGCTATCTTATCCATATGAAACACTAATTCTGGTGAAGTCATCTTTGTCACAATGATTGATTTATCATATATTTTGTTATAATCTTCTTTATTGTTTATTTTAATTACTCTACCAATAACTTTTCCAACTGAACTACAAACACCAGTTAATTTGATATCATTGTTATTATTGTTAATCTCTGACTTAAAAATTAAATTATAAATCATTGGCAAATGTTCTGTTAATGATATTTCTCTTGCCACCCCGTTTTTAATGAAAAAAATGCTTTCATTGATTCTGTTAGTTGTTATTGTCTGAATTTTTCTGTGTAAATCATTATTATTTAACAGATTAATTTCCTCAGGAAGAATATATTTCAGATTGCTGATAGGTATATCTGTCTGTTTGCTTAACTCTTCAAATGCCTGATTGATGTAATAAAAACTTTCTGACCTGTATAATTTAATCCTCTCTTTTAGATAAATCAGTTTTTTTAATGTTTTTGCTAAATGAATCTCATCATCACTTAGATTTAATTCATCAACTGCTTTATTAAATGCAAATTCAGGATTATTTTCAAATTCTTGGCTGTTCTTAGAAAGCTGAAACTGTTTTATCTTTTCATCATCCCATAATTCATATTCATAATCATAACCTGTATAAAGTGATGCTTTAATTATACCAGATTGTTGTGTAAGTTTTTGCAGAAATAAATTTGTTGCTCTTGAATCATTTACTTTTAGTTTGACAATATCTTTTAATTTATTGTAAATAATTTTATCTAACAAAATAGTCATATAACTATGTGAATACATCTCTGTATAAAGATCACAATAAATTTTGTAGAAATTAATGAATTCTTCATTTGAATCTGAAACTCCTATACCTAAATTATTAAATGATCTACAATGTTCAATTAATTTTTCAGCTAATTCAAATGCTCTATTAATTATATTATCAACAAATGATTTATCTTTTAAAAATTTATTAAAATAAATATTGCCTAAACGTTCATATTCATCTTTGTCAACAATAAGATGATAAGTTCCATCCCTATAATATAAAATTTGTTTGCTAATATTTTCACCAATAATGTTTTTTAGCCTTGATGTTACAGCTTTAGCTGACAGGATCATATAAAACAGACTTACTTTTCTTATGCTTAGTAATGATGGATTGTTCATTCTTCTCTCTGACTGATAATTAAATGAAATGAAAAACATCAAACAGATTGAACATACTGCTCAACTGATCTTGGTGTTTCTGGAACTAGTTTTTTTGGATCATATCTTGATGCAAGTTCACGAAGTTTGTCAAAACTGATATCAACTTTTACAACTTCTTCACAACCTTGCTGTAAATTTGTTTTAATTGGATCCCTAAACCTAAAAGCATAAGTAACCTTAAACAATCCAGAACTACTTTTAATAACCTCTACCCTGTCAGGTGCACACCCACCATAAACACCTAAAAGAGAATGATACAAAAGACTAGGTCTATTAACATCTGGGTCATTTCCACCTTCTGCTTTACCTATAAATGGCCCATAATGAAGTAAAGCTTCTGTTAGTCTTGTATCGTCAAGAAGCAATGTAAAAATACCTGTATTTGGACCATGTCCAACTAATCTTATTAATCTGCTAACTGAAGCAAATTCATCATCCATAGCATTAATGTTAGCAACAAGTCTGTTAGCAATGCCAAACCCTGCATTAGACACATTATCCAAGGCTTCAGGATGTCTTGCCAGATAATATAATTTTCTATGATACATATGATTATTAGATGCTTCTGTTTCTGAATCATATTTGGCAAGTTGTGATCTATCCAATCTATCATCATGTCTAGTTAATTCTCTTCTAATCAAAACAGGAACATCCCATGTTTGAGCAATACACGCACCTGTTTGAACTGCTCTTACTAATTCAGATGTCTCAATAGATCTTTCATCAAATTGATCACCTAAATAACCATGACTCTGGCAATCTAATTTATCAGCATGATCTTTACCATACTGAAATGCTTGTGCAATACCAATGCCTGATAATGCATCTAACTTCACTTTCTTAATTTTATCATCATATGTTATTGTTGAAACTACCATTGAATGCGCATGCCTGCCAATATCAATAACTAATTTTTTTTCTGACATTTTATTCTCGTAAAAAACCATATTGTTTTTAGTTATCACTTTTCAGTGAGTTACTTTTATTTATATTTTTACCCCTTATTTAAGGGGTTTAAATAGAAATAGTAAAATTACAGATTTAATGAATTAACTAAAAATAAATAGTATTTGAGTATGTAATAAACTTAAAAAATAATCAATTAACCTCAGTTTGACAGTTGTCAAACTTCGAAGCAATTTATTTATCAAGCCCTTTCAGGGCATGTAAATAAATTGCTAGCGTCTTAAAACAGAAAACCTAATGCAGTGAAAGTTGAGAGCTTTCACTATTCAAACAATACAAAAACACTTATTTATTTTCTCATCATTTCGCACAAAACGCTAGTAATTTATTTACATGCCCTTTCAGGGCTTGATAAATAAATTACTCCAAGTTTGACAGTTGTCAAACTTGGGAATTAATATAAATGCAATTTCATTACACACTATGCTTAGTAAGATTCTCCAAAATAAAAGGCATCATCTTGCTTTCAGCCATCCTTAAATGCTCCTGACAGGTAGATTCTGATATTTTTAGTGCTTTGGCTAATTTTCTTATATTTGTCTTCTTCGGAAAATCATAATAGCCCATCTCATAAGCAAGCTTAACAACCTTATCCTGCATCCCAGAAAGATTAGGTAATTGTAAAGGCATAGTAATTTTTGCAACTTTTTCTTCTTTGTACATTAAAAATTCAATATCATATCCTTTTTTTGTATTCTTAATAAACTGATTTAATATATTTTTTTTCCATGCAGCCACTTCAACATACTGCCAACCATCAGGCTTGATTATAATCGGTTTAGTGAATATCAATCCAGGAACAACATTTCTTAATAACCTTGTCTCTTTCCTAGGAATATAATAAGAAAATATATATTGATCACCTTCAATATCAATAAACTTCATCTGCGACAAAGATTTGATTTCATCAATATATGCTTTCTTTCTTTTCTCATCCCCATATACAATATGATATGAGCTGATATAATCTTTATTCTTATCACTATAAAAAGTCAAAGGATAACAATATAATGTAACATTATGTTTCTTTGCTCCTTTACATGCCCAAGATTCCTCATGCTTTATTTTAAGCCTAGCTGTCCACATAATGATTATAATGATTATCTTCTTTAAATAATTTACTGCTATATAATCAGAAATTATATTGTGCCTTGAAACCAAAAATCATATATAATAGTTATACTTATGTATAATTAATGTATAATTTAAGTTATGATAATCCATAAAGGAGGTACAGAAAAATGGCAGTTGAAGTTGTAGTTAAGAAATTAGGCAATTCATTGGGTGTTATTCTTCCTAAAGAATTAGTCAAAGAAAAACAAATTGAAGTAAATAAAAAACTATTTATTGAAGTAGTTAGAAAAGCAGATTTAGGGAAAATATTTGGGTCTTTAGATAGAAAAATAAATGGTCAAAGGTTTAAAGATTTAATGAGGTCAGGATGGTAATAACTACTTTCTTTTTTGATACATATACTTTTTGTGAAATTATTCAAGGTAATCAAAATTACATTAAATATGTTGAAGATATTGGGATAATCACAACAAAAATGAATCTAATGGAATTATATTATGGACTATTAAGAGAATATGATCGAAAAACAGCAGATAAATATTATGATTCATTAATTAAATATGCTGTAAATGTTGATGATGATACAATTAAACAGGCAATGGTGTTTAAGCTATTAAATAAAAACAAAAAATTACCATATGTTGATTGTATAGGATATGTTTTAGCTAAAAAAAGAGGAGTAAAATTCTTAACAGGTGATAAGGAGTTTGAAAGAATGGAAAATGTTGAGTTTGTAAAGTAGTTTTCAATATATCAAGAACCACCAGTCAATAGATTTGTAGAGCCATAAATGCTACGCATTTAACATCAATGGTATGAACATTTTGACAAATGATTATCAGTGGTTCTTGATGCTTGTGAATTCCACTCTTCAATAGACTGTAGAGCCATAAATGCTACGCATTTAAAGTCGGTGGTATTCAGATTGTATCAAGAACCACCAGTCAATAGATTTGTAGAGCCATAAATGCTACGCATTTAAAGTCAGTGGTATTCAGATTGTATTAAAATTAATAATACCCATTTCCACTCACGAGTTAACACACAACTTTAAATAAGAGGTTCGACAATTTGAATATTAGATAGTTAGAGGGTTAAAAAAATAATGTGTTTTTTCCTTAAAATAGTTTTACATTATAACTTTCAAACTTAAGTGATTGTGATATATATGGGATTTATGAATAAATTAAAGTTTTGGAAAAAAAAGGATCCATTAGCTGATTTAGAAAGAGAGCTAAGCATGGGACCAGGAGTTGATGGGATGGACCCTAATCTTGGCATGGGAAGAGATGAATTAGGCATGCAGTCAAGTGATACAGGTATGCCGCATGATTCATGGAGCAACCAGCCAAGTGGATATCCTGCACAGCAATATGGACACCAGCAAAGTCAACAATATCCTACACAGAATTCAAGTAAACAATTTCAATCAGCACAACAATATGAAAGACCTACAATTGTGCATGATGTGCAGAATGAAAACAATGGAGAAGGTTTTGGATCAAAAGGTTATGCTATTCAGAAAGATATTGAAGTCATATCTGCAAAACTTGATGCATTGAAAGCAGGGATTGATGCAATGAACCAAAGATTAGCAACTCTCGAAAGAGAGATCATGCATAAGAGATGGTAATATATTTGTGGATGTTACTTATATTTTTAAGCAATTCTTTCTGTTATTTTTCTTTTTGCTTTTCCTGATATGCTTTTGTATCAGTAAACCTTATATCTGCATATATTGCTTCTTCACATTCCAATATTTTCAATGCTCTTACATTATCAGGTTTTTGATTCCATTCTCTTGCCATATTTTCAAGAAGATATACAGTTGCCCAACAGCAATGACTAATATCTACCCCATCTAATTGCTCTTCTCTTGCTTTAGTTATGACCTGTTCAACTAACTGTGAAGCAATTCCTTTTTTTCTATAACTTTTTGTAGTATATAATGAAGGCACAGATATAATTCTTCCATTATTCCAATAACCAGCTGCTATAAAACCAACTATCTCATGCTTTCTGAATGCACCATATTTTATTGGCTTTTTTCTTGTTCTGTTAATCCAATCAGAACCTGCTCCAGCTTCTCTTCCAAATGCTCTCAGCATCTCATAAGGCACTTCTTCTGTTAATCTGTATTCAATATCTTCTCTGTCATGAGCATTTGTTTCTCTTATCCTTTCAGCCAAATCTCTGCCTTTTTCTAAATCTAATTGTCCAGAACTCCAAAAGCCATAAGTTTCTGCAAAATCATCATCTTTTATCCATAGGTTTAATGCAACAATAAATTGTCTTACTTTGTCATCTGTCAGTTCTTCATCTACTATTTTTCTGGCAAACCAGTTTTTCAAAAATGCGTCTAAGTTAAATAAATGTGCCATAAAAAATTTGAGGAAACAACTAATTTATATATTTTATTGTTTGTATCCACTGATTAGTGAGAAATAATAATTTTATTTCTGATTTGTTTTTTCAGTTGAGTTTTGTTCAAGAATATCTCGTTCATCATAACTACATTTTTTACAGATAACTACATTGGTACACCTATATTCTTTAACTTCTGCTTTTTCTTTGCATTTTGGGCATAGTGAGTAGATAATCATAATTTATATTTGATAGATAGATAAATATATAAATTTTAGTATAAATAAGCAATATATGTCAGCTAATATAACACATACCAAATCTAAATATATATATATATTAATATTACCAATCATAGTCATAATTATAGATCAATTGACTAAATATTTGATTATATTTAATATGCAACTGAGCCAGTCCATTCCAATAATCAATAATGTATTTCATCTGACATATATCCATAACACAGGCACATTATTTGGCTTGTTCAGCAGCTCAAACATGGCAAATATGCTGTTTATCTGGCTCATTATTATAATAATAGGTGTGATATTGTGGCTGTTTGATAGATTTGACAGAAATGAAGCAATATTATTCTCATTAGTGATTGGAGCAGCTATAGGAAACCTGATAGATAGGATTATCTATGGTCATGTTATTGATTTTCTTGATTTTAGAGTATGGCCTGTGTTCAATGTTGCTGATAGTGTAGTTTCAATATGTGTTATATTGTTAATTATATATTTGATAAGGAAAAAATAAGCTTTTTCTTTGATTTAAAGGTTTTTTATAGACTAATTCATTAAAAAGAGTGGTTTTTAGTTCTTAAATCCAAATAGATACATAAATTAGACTTATCAATAGTAAAAATTTAAATTAAAAACAAATATACAACTATTTAGTGATTAAAAACGATACATTTAAATAGTAGTTATAATTCATCACTATATTGTAGCTAAGATTATATATCTATGCTCAATATTAAACTCAATTATTGATATTTGGAGGATTAAAATGATTGGAAAAATAGCAAAAATATTGTTCAAATTTATTGAGAAAAACTCTAAAAAAATGTTTTTCATATTCATGGCATTATTGCTCTTATCAGCAACAATCGCTGGTTCAGCTCTTGCAAATCCATTTGATGACAGCAAGATGTCTGCAAAAGAGATTGAAACCAAAAACAATAATTATAATATCAACAAACTTTCAAACAGTGATTTATTCCAAATGAATTCTTTTAATTTCAATCCAAACGAGCAGGTAGAAAAATCATACAATAAAGAAATCCCACCAAATGCATTCAAAATCAAAGATAAACAAGATAAAAGAGATTTTATTATTCCAGAAATTCAGAATAACCAAGATATCAGAAATAGTAATGAAGATAACACAGATAATAACCAGGATAAAACAGATGATGACGAACAAAACAATGATTATGTGAATATTCATACAATTATATTTGATATACCAAAAGAAGAACAAACTGAATCTGAAACACAAATCAAACCTAATGAACCTGCTGAAAAACCTAAAAGGATACAAGACTCATTAAACAAATATGTAGGATTATACAAAGAATTGTATAGTATATATTATAATGTTGATAAAATTTTAAAAGATGGCGAAGCACAGATAAAAGAAGCTTACTGCAATAAAGATTACAACAAAGTTAAGGATATAAAAGCAGATTTAGGTAGTAGTGGAGTAATATTAGTAACAGCATTCAACAAAGGCGTTTCATCAGAAGCAAGCCAAGAAACATACAAATTAGGAGATAAAACATTATCAGACAGATTCAAAAAACTTGCTGAAAAATATGATAAATTATTGCAAAAACTGGTTGATATATTGAAAACTGAATTAGAACCAAGTGTTTGCCCAAACTATGTTGCACCAGCTGATGGCAATGATGATTCTGGTAACAATAGTAATCCAGATGATAATGGTGCAGATGATAACAGTAATAACCCAGACAACTCAAACAATGGAACAGACAATACCAACCAAAATACTGAGAAAACAAACCAAGAGAAATATGATGAATACAAAGATCAGTATATAGATTACAAAGAACAGTATAATAATTTAGTAGATGACCTTGAACAGGCTAAAGATGATGATGACGAAGCTGAAAACATAATTGATGACCTTAAAGAGCTTTACAATGATGTTGATGACCTTTATGATAAAGTAGCAGACCTAAAAGGTGAAGTTAAAAACGATGATTATCTTCATGATAATGTAAGTGAACTTAAGGATGACATCAAAAAGCTGAAAGATAAGATTAATTGCAAGACAGGTAAAACAAGTTCATGTACAACAGGCTCAACTGAATCAACAAGTAATAATGATGTAACATATATACCTAGCATTTATAACGATCAAAATACAAACAATGCAGTGAATAAAGCAAACGACAAAGCTAAAGAAAAAGTACAAGTGATAACAATGCCAGTGCAAGCAACCCAACAAAGTACACAAACAAAAGAAATGCCACAGAATAGCAAGATTGTGCCATTCACAGAAACAAGCACTTACCTTGCGTTATTGATTAGTGGCCTTGTATTGCTTATTGGTCTGGCAGCATTCCTTGGAGCAATTGTTATAAGGATGTTTTAATTTTTTAATCCCAACTTATTTATATTAATTATTATTTCTTATATGATATGATAGAATTAGATGGATCTTATCTTGAAGGTGGCGGACAGATTATTAGGACAGCTTTAGCTCTGTCTATGATCACACAAAAGCCATTCACAGTAACAAATATAAGACAGGGCAGACCAAAGCCAGGACTAAAAGCACAACATCTCAGCTGTATAAAAGCGCTGATGCAATTGACAAATAACAAAGCAAAAGCAAGTGGTGCAGAATTAGGCTCAACAAAATTAATCTTTCTCCCTGCAAAAATCACTAAATCTAAAATAGAAATAGATATTGGTACAGCTGGGTCAATTACTTTATTATTACAATCTTTGCTGCCACCATTAGTCATGCATGATAAAAGATCAGCATTGACAATAATTGGTGGGACAGATACTAAATGGTCACCATCATATGATTATCTCAAACAAATTATTATTCCACAGCTTAAAAAATATGCAAATATAGAACTAAACTTATTGAAAAGAGGTTTTTATCCAAAAGGTGGCGGGAAAATAGAATTAAAAATAAAACCGCATAAAATAGAAAACTTGCCAGAGATTAATCTAATTGAACAAGGAGATCTGATGCATATATCTGGGAAAAGTTTTGCTTCGCAAAGTCTGATGAATGCTAAAGTGGCAGAAAGGCAAGCACATGCAGCAGCTTCAATACTAAAAAGAGAATTAAATGAATTTCCTCATATAAATATCAATTCAGAATATAATGATACTTTTTCAACAGGTTCAGGCATAACACTATGGGCAATATTCAAGAACAAGCAGAATGAAGAAGAAGTCTACCCAATAAGAATTGGTTCAGATGCTCTTGGAGAAAAAGGAATTAGCTCAGAAAATGTTGGGAAATCATGCGCAGAGAAGCTTTTGAGTGAAATATATGAAAATGCACCTGTGGATGTGCATCTGGCAGATAACCTAATTCCTTTCTTAGCAATTGCAGGAGGAGAAATTAAAGTTAGTTCAATCAGCAACCATACACTGACAAACATATATACTACTGAAATGTTCCTTAATAAGAAATTTGATGTTGAAAAAGATAAAAAAGTGATTAAGTATATGAATTAAGAAAAAACATTCAACCCCTAATCTCAGCCATCTTTAATTTTGTTTCTAATTCCATAATATTGTATTGGATGACTTTCTTATGCGGCTCTGTCTTGGCCAAAGATTTCCAATATTCCTTAAGTTTAATAATCTTATTATCTGCCTCAATATATCGCCTTTCTTCAATCAGTTCATTGATTAAGCTGATCATTGTATTTGTTGGCATAGGAATCCTGCTGACTTTTGCACCCATGCTTGGTATCCTCACAAGCTCTATCGGCTGCTTTGCCATTGCTTTTCTTACTGTAGTCATTGAAGGAATATTTGATTTAAGCTTGTTCTTTTTCTCATAATCTATCTCAACCTTCCTGAACAGGCCATCTACCCTTGATTTCAATCTTCTGTTTGTATCTTCAAGAGATTTCTTCCTTCTAATCAGATTCCTCACTTTCTTGATATCGCCAAGACCTTCCTTAATGGTTTTCTCTTTATCTCTAAGCTTGCTCATCATATCATTGATCTGTACAGCCTTTACCTTATGCTCAGCCTCTGCCTTTACAAGCCTATGAAGCTGAGTCTCAATAGTTTTTTCTTTGCTGTCAATATCCTTTTTATCTTTTTCCAAAGCATTAACTAACTTAGCAATCTCTTTCTCTTTCTCAAATATCATATTCTTATCTTTCTCAATCGCCTTTAGCTTGCCTAAAACAGATTTTTCTTCCTTGTCAAGCATTGATTTGCTGACCTTCATGTCATCCATCATCATATTAATCTGCTTTTCCCTCTCATCAAGAGCAATCCTTTTCATATCAAGCTTCTCATCAATAGCTTTTGCTTTCTGCTCATATGGCACAAGATATGCTTCCTTATTCTTTAATTCTTTTTCTTTATCAAACAATCTTTTTGCCTCTTTCTCAAGAGCTTTTCCATTAATATGAATATCTTTCTTAAGCTTTTCAAGCTTATCAACCTCTTTGACAACAGAGGTTTGCTCCTTATCAAGCAAAGTTTTGCTCTCTTTCAAATCCTGCTCTGCTTTAATGATACCTTTCTCAAGAATATTCAGGTCAATCTCTTTTTTCTCCAACTGCTTATTGATATTAGCCAGATGCTCCTCATCTTTCACAAGCTTTACAGATCTCTTATCTATATCTTTATATTCCAGCTCTTTTCTTGCTATATCTTTTGACAGCATATCCAATTCTTTGTTTTTCTTAGCTAACTGTTTTTTCAGATTTTCCAGATGGCTTATCTCACTTACAACAGCTGTCTGCTCCTTATCCAGCATAGACTTGCTCTTAGAAACCTCTTTTTGAGTCATAAGTATTGCTTCTTCCCTTGCACTAAGGCTTTTTTCCTTATTATCCAGCTCAAGCTTAGATGCATTAATCCTTTCTTCTTCCTTCTGAAGCTTGACGAGCTTATTGTCTATATTTGTTATATTTGCCTCTTTTTCTGAAAGATTTTTAGATTTAGCTTCAAGCTCTTTATTTTTATTAAAAATATCTTTTTTGAGTTTTTCCAGCTTATTAACTTCAGAAACAAGAGAGGACTGCTCCTTATCCAGCATAGACTTGCTCTTAGAAACCTCTTTTTGAGTCATAAGTATTGCTTCTTCCCTTGCACTTAGTTTTTTCTCCTCATTTTCAAGCTCTTCTCTTAATTTCAGAAGATTCTTATTTTCCTCCAAAATTTTCTTCTCTTTATTCTCCAATCCTCTTATTTTTACTGCAAACTCCCTATATTTCTTATCCATACCTTTTAGTTTTACAGCAAGATTCTTGTTTTTAAATTCTTCCTGATGAACCTGCTTCATCTTTTCCTCAAGAGCTTCTATCTTCTGAGTAATTGTTTTTTTTTCCTGATGCATAACTAAAGTAGCATTATTTGCATCTTTTCTTTCTTTCACCAGATGATGTTCCCATTCATTTATCTTTTTAGCTCTAGATTCAAGCTCATCTTCATACTTCTTCAGATGCTGCAATTTATTCTCGAGGATCCTGTCTTTCTTTATGAGTTTTCTTTCATTCTCCTGAATATCTTTTATAACTTTCTTCAAATCATCTTTATTCTTTGTCGCCTTAAGACCGGCAGTGGTGGCTTCTTTCTCTTTTTTCTTAAGATCATCCTTCATTGCCTCTATTCTCTTTTCTTTCAGATCAAGAACCTCTGCCTTATGCTTAAGCAGTTCCCTTATCTTCTGGATATCTTTCCCAAATCTGACGTTCTCTGTTGCTTGGACTATCTTTGTCTTAGATGCCTTAAGCCTGCCATGTTCAATATCCATCTTTGCTTTAGCTTCATTTTCCTTCTTAGCTATCTGTTTGATTGACCTTTTCTCTTCTTCCTCAATCTCTGGTCCAACAATCGGCTCAATATTTATATCATCAAATATACTCTTTTTTTTCCTAAATATATTTGAAAAAAAACCTTTTTTAGATCCCTCTTCAAAAAGCTCCGCAGGAGGAGCAGGAGGTTCTGGTAAATCATCCTTTGCCACAATATCACCACTCTTTTTTAATCGATTATTATATATTATTTAATTCATTTATATAACTTTGTTGTACTTATAGAATGGTAAGGGGAAAATAGTTGTAAGGGAGTCAAATACGACCCTTTTTTTCCACCAAAGATTATTGTTGTAAACCACCAATGAGATACATTGGTGGAAAAAAAGAGTCAAATAAATTCGACCACCACCAGTCAAAGTATGTAGAGCCATAAATGCTACGCGTTTAACGCCGATGGCATGCTCGCTTCGCTCGGGTCGAATTTACGACCCTTTTTTTCCACCAAAGATTATTGTTGTAAACCACCAATGAGATACATTGGTGGAAAAAAAGATTATATTACAACCAAAAACTTTATAATACATTCTCCAAAAACAAGCTGTTTATATGACAATTACCAAAGATAATGTTAAAAAAGCTCTTAAAAAAACATGGTACTTCATATGGGAAAATGATAGTATATGGAGCTGGATACTAAACATAATTCTCGCGTTTGTACTTATCAAATTTATTATTTATCCTGGTCTTGGCCTTGTGTTAGGAACAAATTATCCTATTGTAGCAGTTGTTTCAGGAAGTATGGAACATGACGGCAATTTTGATACATGGTGGGAAAGCTCTGCTGCATGCAAAGAAAATTTATGTAGCCAAGAGCAATGGTACAATAATTATGGGATAAGCAGATCAGAATTTGAAGGATACAGATTCAATAACGGCTTTAACAAAGGAGATATTATATTTTTAAGCGGTGTGAGAGCAGATAAAGTGAATGAAGGTGATGTGGTTGTATTTCAAACATCATACAGAAAAGAACCAATAATTCATAGAGTTGTAAAGATAAGCAGTAAAGAAGGAAATAATATATACCAAACAAAAGGGGATCATAATATGGACTCTGGAAAGTATGATGAAAACATCCAAGAGAGCCAAGTAATAGGTAAAGGAGTGTTTAAAGTGCCCTATTTAGGATGGATTAAGATTGGATTTGTGAATCTGTTAGGAATGTTAGGGTTGCATATTAGCTAAAAAAGGGCTGGAGTTTAGGGAAAAGGTGAAAGAAATGTTTTGTCCAAAATGCGGATCAATATTAATACCAAAAAATGACGGAAGCAAGAAAGTGCTGCATTGTAAATGCGGCTACAATAACTCTGAAGACATAAAGAGCATGAAGTTCACAGAGACAATAAAAAAAGAAAAAGAGATTGAAGTTGTTGACAAAGAGATTGAGACTTATCCTCTGACAGATGCAGACTGTCCAAAATGCCATCATAAAAAGGCAAGATACTGGGAAATCCAGACAAGAGCAAGCGACGAGCCAGCAACAAAGTTCTTCAAATGCGAAAAATGCAAGCATATATGGCGGGATTATAGCTAAATTTTGTTCATTATCAATTACCAAAACGTATGTAAAAAGTCTCCTTTTTAGAATATTATTGTCGCCTTATGTTTGTTTTTATCACAATACAGGTCGTGAGACATTAAGGTATGGAGCTCCTTTATGATTTTAATTGTAAGATTTACTAGAATTTACCCTATCCCTTGGGGTGATTGGGTAAACTCAATAATAATGGGTAAATTCTACTAACCAAAAACCCAATCTTATCAGTTTATGTCAAAAAACATATCCCACCCATTGTGACGATTGAGTTTTTGATTTCCATGATGAAAGCTGGCTGCAATAATATTCCTTACTATGAGACTTTTTACATACACCAAAACACAAAATATATAAACCAGTATAGTCATTAGTATATTCATGTGGAAAAATGTTTTAGATAGTGAAGATGTCATTGTATGTGAAAGATATACAGATGAGCTAAATGTAAGAATAGAAGCAAGAAAGATTAGTGAAGTTGCAGCTAAAACAAATGATTCTATAGATGTATTAGGTGATCCAGACAACTGGAGAATATACATCAAATATTTCACAACAGGAACACAAAATATCAATTTTACAGAAGAATATTCATGCAAAAATATTGATGATACAAAAGAGATGATGGCATGCCTCAAAGTTTCTGATCTGAAAACACTAAAAGAGATTATCCAATTAAAACTTAGCCAGACAAAAGACATCAACATCAATCTCAAAAGAACATCAAGAGATTATAACAATGAAGCATGGATGTTTACCATAAACAATGAATCACTGAAGAACAAGATGTTCATAAAAGAATCAGATGTTATTGAAGTTGAGATAATCCTATACGAGAAATATAAGATCAATGAAGAAAAGATAATCCATAAGTTAGTAGAGATGTTGGGATTAAGCAATAATGACGTCAGAACAAAAATCATAATCTATTACTGCAAAACTAAGACAAAATACTTTGTCGAAGAAGGTTATCTTGAAAATATGAGACGAGTGTAAACTGCCTTGACAATTGGAATTTATTTTGTTGGTTCAAAAACTCTTACAGCAGTTTTGTGCCTATCAAAAACAGTTACACAATTATCAATGACAGTTGCCATTAGGCCGCGCTGAAAATCATGCTGTGCAATTCCAACCTGAATAGTTGGATTATTATTAATATTAACAGTACACTGAGAATAATCTTGACTCTGGCAAGCCTCAACATACATTACTCTGTAAAAAGGACAACTACCTATATGTTTTATATCTTCTGTTCCTGTTCCACTTATAGCTCCTGATTCTTCTGTACACATCCTAAAACCAAATTTGGCTAATAAAATGCCATAACGGTCTTCTTCTTTTGTATGTTCTTTAGCATCTCCTAAAATAGCTGATGTACCATTCTTAAAAAATAATCCAAGATAATAAGCCTGATTAGCATAATAGCCTAATGCAGTGAATTTACCGCTTGCATCCTTACTAATCCCAGTCATAGCATATACTGTACTTTCATCCCAACAACCATAACTTAATAATACTCTTTGCTTTATTTTATCTGAATCTTGGCTCATTGCAGAACCTGAACCAAAATTTGAATATGATCCATTACTTAATCTATGAACTAATGTAACCTCATCTGAATCTGAAGCTTTTTTTCCATGTAAACTTGTATAAGATAAAGAGAATATTTTTCCAAAAGAAGAAGATAATAATGTAACAGACTGCTCAATATCAAAAGAAACAGGTTTGCCTGTTCCATCTGTATTTAGTTTAGATACACTTTTCTCAAGCATAAGAACATCAGGAGTAAGCCATTGAAATGATTTTACTTGTCCATGTTCATATAATACACCAACATGTTCCAAATCATCACATAAACATCCTGCCTTTTTCTTACCGGTCTTGGCATTATATATGGATAATTGATTTTTATCAACCAACACACCAAGATTATCATCAAATCCAGGACCAAATAAAAGCTGTATATCAACCATAAACAAAGGAAACCAAATAGGTTTTATATAGTTTTTTATTGCTTCTTTTAGAAAT
>JBDRKY010000116.1:0-2298 GCA_043813525.1 Candidatus Woesearchaeota archaeon | reverse complement strand
GATATCTATTGGAATCCTGAGTTTGCAGGTTCAAAAAGTTTTGATTCATGGTTAAATAATCTAAGAGATAATGGAATCACCAGACAGAGATATTGGGGAACACCATTACCTATATGGAAATGTGAAAATGAAGAATGCAATAATTATACAGTCATTGGTTCAGTGAAAGAGCTTCAGGAAAAGATTGACAAAGATGGTATTGATGGTTGTAAGATGCCGGAAAATCTGCATAAGCCTTGGATTGACGGCGTAAAATTCAGATGTGAAAAATGTTCAGCTAATGGAATTAATTGTAAAGAAGGTACAAAAGGAGTCATGGTTAGAGAGCCAGACATTTTAGATGTATGGATAGATGCTGGTGTTGATTCATGGGCCTGCTTGGACTATCCACATAGAGAAGATTATTTCAAAGAGATGTATCCAGCTGATTTTATCCTTGAAGGAATTGACCAGATAAGAGGATGGTTTAATATGCTGTTTGTCGCATCAATGGTGAGCATGGAAAAGCCAAGCTATAAAGCTGTTTATATGCATGGTTTTATCAATGATGCTCAGGGCAGGAAGATGTCAAAATCAGAAGGCAACTATATTTTGCCAGAAGAAGTCATCAATAGTTATGGCAGTGAAACTTTAAGGTATTATATGATTGGCGGTACAAAGCCAGGAGTTGATCTAAATTATAATTTTGATGATATGAAAGTCAAGTTCAGAAATTTAGGTATTTTATGGAACCTCCATAAGTTTATAATTGATCTGAAGAATTCAAATAAACTTGAGATTAAGAAAATTGAAGATATTGAAAAAAGCAGCAGATTCAAGTTAAGCATAGCTGAAAGGTATATCCTGTCAAAATTAAATTCAACACTAAAGAAAGTAACAGATCATTTTGAGAAATATGAGCTTAATGAGATCCCTAACAGGATAGAAGAGCTTTTTTTAGAATTGTCAAGAACTTATGTTCAGCTTGTTAGAGATAAGGCAAGCACAGGAACAAAAGAAGATAAAGAGATTGTGCTGGCAACAATGTTTAATGTAATCAATGAGACATTGAAGATGCTGGCACCTATCTGTCCAATGGTCTCAGAAAAGATTTACCTTAATCTGAAATCAGGATTTGCTAATGATAATCTGCCATCACTTAAAGAGGAAAGTATCCATTTCACACAATGGCCAAAAGCAAATGAAAAACTGATTGATGAAAAAATTGAATTAAAAATTGACACTGCGAAAGATATCATCCAAGCAATATTGTCTGCAAGAGAAACAGCAAAATTAGGAGTCAGGTGGCCTTTGAAAAAAGCAATAGTTGCAACAACTGACAAAGAGATTAAAAAAGCAGTCAAAGAGATGGAAAACATCATCAAAACACAGACAAATGTTAAAGTTATAACTATAAAAGACAGTTTTGAAGATGTAAAAGTAAAGATAAAACCAAATTATAAGACAATAGGTATAAAATATGCAGCAGATGTCCCTGTCATAATAACACATATGATGAATGCAAATGAATCTTCTATAATTAAAAGACTTGAAGAAAAAGGATGTTATGAATTCAATCTGAACAAAAAAGATTTCAAACTTCTGAAAGAAGATCTTACTGTTGAGAAGATTGTTCCTGAAGGAATTTTAGAAGGTGATTGCAGGAAAGCTTCTATTTTCATTGATATAACCAGAACACCAGAATTAGATGGTGAAGGCTATGCTAGAGAGATTATAAGACGAGTTCAGGCATTAAGAAAGAAAGCAGGCCTTCAGAAGAATGATGATATCAAACTCTGTGTAAAGATATCTACTGAACTTTTAGAGATGATAGAGAATGCAGGTTCTTCTGGAGATCCTGAAAAAGAAAAAGGTAAAAAATCTGAAAAATATAAGACAAAGAATTCAATTGACTTTGAAGAAGAGTTAAAAGTAAAATGCGGAGTTAAAGAATTACATATTGGAGAAGATCATAAAGACTTTCAACATACAGATGAAGCAAAGATTAAAGGCAAAGATATTTGGTTAAGTTTGGAAAAGGTAGAGGATAGGAAAGGAGAAAGGTAAAAAAGTAACAGCAGTTCTTTCTGCCTATCTACTTTTCAACCTTTATATTGTGGGGTGCTAATATGGCAAAAAATAGTAAAGCAATTAGAGATTCTGAGTTGTTAGTAAATGTAATTACCTGACTTTTTCTAATTTTTTGTACACTACAAATTAATTATCTATATATTTTTTCTTTCTCGTCTATAACTTTTGATTTTTAACCACAAAAAACGAAAGATTTATATAGTTGTTGTGTATATCTATACATAACAT
>JBDRKY010000115.1:0-48105 GCA_043813525.1 Candidatus Woesearchaeota archaeon | reverse complement strand
GGTTTTTTAGCCCTATTTTTATCTCATTTCCGTTCTCTAAAAGAAAAACTTTATAACTTTTGAAAGGAAACAGATTTCTTAGGAAACGGTTTAGGGTTGTCATCCTCTGGAAACAGAGGGTTTCAACCTTTATATTTTATCTTAAAATGGGAGAAGAAACGTTTATCTATTTAGCCTATTTTTAATTACTGGTCTGACTGTATATTTAAAACTTACATCTGAATATTTTCTATTGACACCTTTCTGATTGATATGTTTTTTGTAGGCAGATTCAGCAATATAAAACACAGATACAGTTCTTCCAAATGCTGCTGCAACAACCAACAAATTCTTTGTTGTAAGCTTTATCCATTCTTCATTGCCAAATATTTTTAATTCTTTTGCCTGCCATAATGTCATCTGGTACCATTTTTGTCTTCCATAAAACACATCTAACAAGTGTATTGATCTTATGCCTGTTACCTTATTGCCGTCAATCTTCATATCAAGTGTTCTTTCATCAGCTAATGATAGATTATAGACTAATTCTTTCTGGAGAAAAGCCATATCTTCAGCTGATAATCCATCTCTTTTTCCAAAATAACTTCTCAAATATTTTTGTACAGCCTGATGAGTGAAACAATAGGCTCTTTTCATACCATCAGCATCAAAGACAGGAACAAATAATTTTCTTCTTCTCATCAATGGAACATCACTTTCATATACATCAGGTATATCAATACCATCTGCTTCATTTATGAATGCTAAATTCTTTCTGTAATTCTTTATAACATGTGGTTTTTGTGTGTCTTTTTCAGGCTTTTCATCATCATTATCAAAAAGATCTTCACTCCAGCTTCTAAGGGTTGTAGCAGTGACTGGATATCTTTTTGCCATCTCTTTCCAATCATTCCTTCCAAACATCTTTCGTGTTTTAATTTCAATTAATCTTTTTACTTCATGCCTTACTCTATAGAATATTTCCATCTCAGAATATTTTATATCATCAACAATTTTTTTTAATTCTCTTTTTTGCTTTGCATCTTTAACAAACCCTTTTTCATATAATACTCTGAAATTAGCTGCGCCTTCTATTGTGATACGGTCTTTTTCTCTGTAATAATGTGGATACATATCTAACTCAATAAATGACATTAATACTTTTCTGGCAACAATTGTGTTAGGGATCTGCATTATATAATAATGCCATCCATTATCACGCTTATTCAGAGTTAGTTTTTCAACATCAAAAAGCCCTCTTATATATTCAGCATGCTCATCATCTGTGCATACATATTCATTGAAAAGCTCACAGCTTTCCTGATTAAGTATATACATCAAAGTTCTTGACAGGTGTTCATTATGTATCCTTATTCTATCTGAAGATTTTATCCCACTTTCAGTGATGTTTTCTAATATGCCTATAACTCTGTTCATTACTTCAGGATCTTCTATTGTTTTCTCAACTTTCTTGTTTTGTTCACTCTTGACATCAGTTTTTTTCCTTCCTTTTCTATTTCTTGATAAGACACCAAGCAGATATGCAAAATCTTTTCTTTCTTCTTCTGTTTTAGGAAAAAATGATCTAAGATAATGTTTGAGATAACGCGATATATAACTGCTGCTTTGTTTGTATTTTCCTGTTATTTTTTTGGTGATACCATACTTTCTATCAAGTTCTGCAAGATTAGGTACTTTTCCATTAGCCAGATTTTTTCTTAATTCAACAACTGCATAATATAATCTTGATGTATAATCTATTATATCCTTAACTTCATCCCTATCTTCATTCCATATATTATTATCTTCAATATTCTGCAATAATTCTTCTAATGTGAGCCCTTCTAATTGTGTCCCTTCCAAATACTGCAGTGAATTGCTTATATCAATAATATCAATATCTTGGATTATCCCATTTGTTTGTTTTGCATCATCTGTCTTTGCTATATATTCTGTCACTTTATACTAAGAAATACATTGTATATTTTAAATATATCTATTTAATATATTTGTTTAATATAATACATAACAGACTTAACAAACCTTAGCGCCATCTTCGATATCTGCTTTTACTTTTTCTTTGTCTGTTGTTAATGCTTTAACTCCTCTCTTCATGTCAAATACTTGTTTATTTTTTACAACAAACTTATTTTCTAAGAATTCTTTGAATGTGATTGTTTTCCATTCTTTATTTTTGTCAGGCTTATTTCCTTCTGGATAAACATTACTGCCTACCTTAGAATTTGCTGCCTCTAATACTACAACTTTCTCTTCTTTTTTCTTCTTGCTGTCTTTATCTTCAGCTTTTTTTACAATCTCAGCAGCTAACAGCATGCCTTCACTGGTTTCACCTTTTAATTTTGCAGGCTCAAGATTAGCAGCAACTATTAAATGTTTTCCAAGTAAATCCTCTTTACTAAGGTGTTGTTTTAATCCAGCAACTAACTGTCTTCTATCCTCTTTCCCTTCTTTGTTTTTACCTAAATCAATATTCAGCAAATATAACCTGTCTGCATTCGGATGATCTTTCACTTCTAAAACTTTACAAACCTTTAAGTTTAGATTAAATTCATCTGTATTATTTTTAATCATATCTTCAATTTCATCCTCAATCTTTTTGACTAATATTTCTCCATTGTTGATCTTATGATTCTTCATATCAAAGTGTATATCATCCCACGCCAGTCTTTTTGTACAGTTTCCTGAATCTCCTGAATATATATTAAGCTGCTTATATAGTCTTTCAGCAAACATAGGCATGATAGGATATATCATTATCCCTAAATTTTTAAGTATGTGAAAACAGAAGCTCAAAACTTTGTGCGCTTTCTCTTTATCCTTATCACAATCATTATTGTTTTTCTTGTCACAACTGCCTTTAACTACACAAATGCTTTTGACTAATTTCCATGGCTCATTATCCTGAAAATATTTATTGCCAAGGCTGCTTAAGTGGAGGATCTGCTTTACAACTTCTCTGAACTCAAAATCATGATAATTTTTTCTTATCTCAACTGAGCTTTTCTTGAACTCATTTATTATCTTCTGCACATTTTTATCTTCAACATCAAATTCTCCAATTTTTGAATCAAAATTCTTGTTGATGAAGCTGACAGTCCTGTACCCAAAATTTCCAAGATTCCCAATAAGTTCACTGTTGATTCTTTCTTTGAAATCTTTGATATCCAGATCAATGTCTTCCATCTTTGCAGTAAGATTTGCTGCATAATAAAATCTGAGATACTGCGGATCAAGATATTTTAGATAATGTCTTGCAGTGATAAAAGTTCCTCTGGATTTGCTCATCTTTTCCTTGTTAACTGTTAAAAAGCCATGTGTCATAATCTGATCAGGAACTTTGATTCCTGCATTCTCCAACATCGCAGGCCAGAACAGGTAATGGAAATAGACTATATCTTTACCTATTATATGGATTATTTCGCTGTCTTCAGGTTTTTTAGGGGTCCAATAATCTTTTTCAGTGACTGGTTCACTTTTTTTATCTTTTTTTTTAATCTCTTTATCATTTACATCAGCATCATCTTTACAACTAACTGCATTTGCAGCATTTTTACAATAATTCGCAGTGCTTGCAATATAACCCACAGGGGCATCTAACCATACATAGAAATATTTGACATCACCTGTCTCTTTTTTTGAATCTGGTATTTCAAAACCAAAATACGGACCGTCTCTTGAAATACACCAATCTTCAAGCTTTTCAATCCAGTTCATGCAAAAATTAACAACCTCTTTCTGAAGTTTCTTTTTCTGAAGAGCTGACTGCAGGAAATGTATTAACTGGTCTTTGCATCTGCTAAGCCTGAAAAAATAATGCTCGCTTTCTTTTTCAACTGGTTTGTTCCCGCAGATTGTACATTTTGGATTGATAAGATCAGTTGTGTTATGCGTGTTTCCGCATTTTTCACAGATATCTCCATATTGGTCTTCTGCGTTGCATTCTGGTACAGGACAAGTGCCTTTCACAAATCTGTCAGGCAGGAATCTTTTACAATGATTGCAATAGATCAGCTGCATCTTTTTTCTGTATATCAATCCTTTCTTCTTCAGCTGTTCATAGATGTAAACAGAATATTCTTTGTTCTCAACAGAATTTGTTGAATAATAACTGTCAAACTTAATATGGAAATCAGCAAAATCTTTTGTATGCTCTTTCCAGTATTTTGCGATTAGCTCTTCTGGTCTTATGCCTAATTGTTTTGCTTTTATCTCTATTGGAGTGCCATGTGTATCATCTGCACAGCAATATATAGCATCTTTCCCAATCAATTTTAAGAATCTCACAAATATATCTGTCTGTATATATTCAACCAGATGCCCAAGATGAATACTTCCATTTGCATAAGGAAGTGCACTTGTTACTAAGATCTTGTGCTGATTATATGAATTATTGATTTTATTGTTGTTAATCTTATTATTGCTGGCTTTAACTTTACTTTTTGTCATGCTATAGTATAGAGTATATGTATTATTTAAATAGTTTGCTTTTTACATACTAATCATGAACAAATTATTAAATCTATTAAGAACTGCCTGAAGCTGTATATTGAATTTTTTAAACTTGCTTATTTTATATGCAATCTTATTGTTATTCATATTCAACAAATAATCATAATATTTATTTAAATGTTCTTGATGTTTTTATTCTAATAAGAATAATTATCTTATTTATTATTCATTTATTTTTAACAACCAGATCCATAAGTCCTTTTGGTGGAGGCTCAAAGCCAATATGATTGAGATGCCTTAGAGCTGAAACACGGTAAGAGTGAATACCTTCTTTAAGATTATCTAATTCTTCCTCAGTCATATTATCTATTTCTATCTGTTTTCTTGTCTCTTTATCTGTTTTTGTTTGTTTTAGATATTTCACAGCCAATACCATTGTTTCATATCTGTTTTGTGTTAGATTTTTCCTTAGGATAGTTTCATTATCAGTCAGATAATTCTTTAACCTGTCCAAATCAAATGGTGTATTATCCTCATCAAAATAGATTCTCGTCCACATCCTTGAAATATAAATCTCTTCTCTATCGGTATATGGCTGTCTTACTATTATCTGTTCAGCATATTCAGTACCTGTTCTGTCTCCTTTTTTTTTAGCATATTTTAATCCACTTTTAAAATCAATGCCTGCATCCTTAAAATATGATATAAATTCTGGCCAATCATTTAATCCTTCTGTTTTGCTGCTGGGTTCTTCTTTGTCTGTTAAACCTTTTGGGCATCTTGCACTTCCATATATCCATTGGCTGAAACAGCTGCTTCCATCAGAGCCAAGTGGTCTTGCAATATGTGCAAAACGATATTTTTTACTTTTGATAAATGCATTTTCTAATTTTTTTGCCAGAAAATGTCGGAGGAATAATATAAATCCTGTATCATCTTTCCCAAAATGAGGGATAATCTCCTCGTCATGAAAAGAGCTATAATTAGCATCTGCAGTAGTTTTATGATCTAAAGCATCTGCAGTTGTTGATCTATCATCTGGTTGTATCAATAAAGTGTGCCTTGCAACAGGCACTTCCTGCAGTGTAAATATTGTTCCATCAATACATCTGTGTCCGTCCCTTATCTCCATGTCCTCTATAAATCCTTTTCCTGCCTTCATTCTTTTAGTAAAGCTTTTATTGTCTCTTTTTACTGCTTCATCAGATAATATCTCTGCTATTCTACTGTTTTCAACAAGTACTGGCAATGGACTTGTATCTTGGACACCCATATGCTCTGCTGTTATTTTTCTGAATGAATAAATTTCATTGGCAAGCTCATCATATCTTCTAAATTTTTTACTTGTTTCTGTTAACATGAAATATTCTGTAATCAATCTCATCATATTGACTCTTTTTGGTCTTAAAAATATGTTCATGTCCTCTTCATTAGTTCTGATGAAATCTGCTACTTTATCCCAATAGATCTTCATGCTTTCAGAGCCAAAATCAATCCTTTTCCACAGTTTTGTTATATGGATTGGAAATGATGATATGCTTGGCTCTTGGATTATGATGTTTTTTATTGAATGCCCATCATCAGGATCAGCTATGTCATCAAATATCATTATGCCTGCGCTGCCAAAATATTTGCCTGCAGCATTCCATTCATCCACCTCTACTCCCATCATCCTGCCTGTTTCCATGTCGCGATATTCATCATGAAACCCTTCTGTTCCATATACCCATTCATAAAAATATGCGCCTTTGCTGTCAGAGCCTAATGGTCTTGGGATATGCGCATATCTGTAAAATTGTTTTCTGAAAAAGTAATCATCAAATTTTTTGACTACTGCATGCCTGAGAAATACATTAAATGCTTCTCTTGCTCTTATTCCTTCATAACTAAAAGCATCTTCATTCTCTGTCTCATCAAGCTCACTATCATTTGGCATTCTGCATGCTGTAACAAAATCCTGTTCTGTCTTCACTAAACCGCCAAATCCAGGGAAATGCCTTCTTAACTGTACAAATACAGTTGCAACACTCCCTCTTCCGCCTTCACAGATTGTTTCTATTCCCATATTATCCTCCTATTTATCCCTAAATAATATAGAAATATATCTGCATTTAAAATTATTATGTTATCATATCCTTATATTTTGGTGTATATTAAATTATATATAGTGATAATCAAACAATTCCTAACATACCCAGCATCTGAAACAGCACCAGTGCTAAAGAAAAAATAAATCCAAGATAAGGAATAAAGGCAGGATAGCTTTTTACATCTTTGACATAGGGAGTTCTTTTTTTGATTATGATCAAAGAGAGGTTTACTAAAGAATATACAATCAGCACAATGAAGCTAGTAAGCTTTGCAAGTGTGATCAGAGGCAGCCATAGTGCGAATATTAATGTGATTGCTATGACTATCAATGTTGCAACCAATGGTGTTCTTGTTGTCTTGTTCACGTAACTTAAATTTAATCTGTCAAATATTTGTGGCAGCCATCTGTTTGATGCCAAGCCATAGATTATTCTGGATGCAAGGATTATCTGTATCAATATTCCGTTCACTATAGCAATCAGGCTGATCAGTCCTATTATGATTGGTGCTTTGCCTGTGCTTGCTGTGTACACAGATGCAAGCGGGGATTCATTTCCTGCTAATTGTGAGGGTGGTAATGCAAGCACAACAACAACTGCGACCAATATATATAATATTGTCGAAGCTCCGACAGCAAAAAATACACCCAACGGCATATTTTTTTTTGGATTCTTTACCTCTTCAGCAACATTGATCATGTCTTCCACTCCAATGTAGGCAAAGAAAGCGATGAATGATCCCATTAAAATCCCTATCCATATCCCTAATGTTCCATGTACAGTAAAATTAAGGCTGGGAATCATCTCAGGAATTCTTGACGGCAATGTTGCAATAAAATCTCTTGCAGCCCATGTTATAAATATCAGGCCGCCTACTTCAATGAAAGTGATTATTGCCGCTGCTGCTGCTGATTCTTTTATCCCCCATATTGCTATGAATCCTAATATTAACAGCGCCACTAAAATTACAGCCCATCCAGGCGGCTGAAAAAACAGCTGGTAATATCCATTGAATCCATTAAGTAGTGTTGCAGAACTAATCAGCGCAGTCAATGCAACCATCAGCCCGATAATCAAAGAAAAATGTTTTTTCCTGAAGGCTTTGAATACAAAAACAGCTTCTGCTGCACTCTTTGGAAACCTTGCACTTAACTCAGCATAAGATATTGCAGTCAGTCCTGCAATTATCGCTGCAATCAGGAATGCGATAGGCGCAAACATACCTGCTTTTCCACCAACCTCCCCAACAAGAACATAAATTCCAGCTCCTATTATTGTACCTAATCCATAGAATGTGAGCAAAGGCAAAGTGATGCTTCTTTTTAGTCTTGTAATGCCTTTTTCTGTCTTATTTTTTTTAATGATATGGCTTTTATGCATTTAGTAAGTTATTGATGTTTGTGTTTATAAAATTATCTGAATTAACATTAACAATCTATTTTTAGGCCAGCCATTACATCACTTAGCATCTTAATATCATTAAGGACAAACAACTGCACACCATGGCAGTTTTTTTCTTTTAATTTATTGATGAATTTAATTATATAATCCACACCAGCGTTATATGATTCTTTCTCATTGAATTTAATTTTTTCATTTATTTTATCAGAAGCTTCCACAGCACCAAGTATTTTCTTAAGCTCATCAGGAACTTTCACTTTAAACACTTTCTCTGTAAAAGCAATTTGTTTAGAACTTGTTATTGGCCTAACTCCAACAACTATTGGCATTATTATCCCATATTCTCTTGCTTTTTTCACATATCTTTCATATTCGTCAGCATCAAACATCATCTGTGTTATTGCCCATTCTGCACCTGCATCCTGTTTTTTTTTCAGGAATCTCATCTCCTCATCCCAATCAGAGCACTCAGGATGCGCAGCAACACAGGCAGAAAAATTAGTTTTTACACCATCGCTGAAATTAATCTCATCTTTTTTAACACTGAATATGTTTTCAGGATTTTTTTTAATATCTTCAATAATTCTGTTTGAGTTAAACTTCTTTGGCAGGTATTTGCCGTCATTCAACAGCTTAATATGTTCGACAAGCTGATAAGCATATTTATAGATGCCTTTGCTTTTGTTATCCTCAACCCCTCCAGGCGGATCCCCTCTTAATGCAAGAATATTTCTGATTCCCATATACCATAGATCAAGCAAAGAAGTTTCAACTTCTTCTGGAAAGAATTCTCTGCACGTAAAATGCGCAAGTATTGGTTTTTTCAGTATCTCCTGCGCATAATATGCGATAGGCAGTGTGCCTGCTCTCATGCTTCCCCCTGCGCTTTTTGTGACGCTGATGAAATCTATATCCAATTCTTTGAGCTGCTTGAGATAATATACCATCTTCCTGAATGGCTCTCCATCAGGAAATGGAACAACCTCAACACCTATTATAAGCCTGTTCTTTTTCTCATCTGTTGAACTGGCATTTTTTCCGCAATAAATAATATCAGCAATGCTCTCATTCTGATATCCAAGGATTTCTCTTATCACATCTACTGTTTCAACAGCGTTCTTAGCATATTCAGCATCTATTTTTACTGCATATTCTTCAGTTACAACAGCACCGCCAGCCATGACTGGTATGTTTATGCTGTTATCCCTTAGCATGTCTATAACATCTTTAATATATGGAGCTGTTGTTGTCATCAGTGCAGACAGGCATAATACATCTGGCCTGTCTTCAATCACTTTTTGCAGGATTATATTTGATGGCACAGATTTCCCCAAATCTATTACATCATAACCATTTGCTTCAAGCAGTGCAATGTTCAGATTTTTTCCAATGTCATGCACATCCTCCTGTACTGTCGCAAACATTATTCTCTTGTCTTTTCTGCTTATATTTCCATTTATGTTGTCTTCTGCTGCTCTTTTCTTGATGTCTTCTTTGATCATGCAAAAAGCAGTTTTCATCGCTTTTGCACTTGCAATAACTTGCGGCAGATAATAGTTTTTCAGTTCAAAAAGCTCACCAACTTTATTCATTGCTTTTGAAAGTATATCATTAATTTCTAAAGGCTTAAAATTACCTGAACATAAAGCTTCCTCAACAAACATAGTAATGTTGCTGCTGTCGCCGTAAAGGATTGCATGATACAATTTATCCTTAATATCCATCTTAGAATAATCCCTTTTCATAATCTTTGGTCTTACTATCTCTGCAATATTAATCTCATCTGCATCATTAAAATCTTTTTTTCCACCAATGTATCTCATTGGTGGTTTACAACAATAATCTTTGGTGGAAAAAAAGGGTCGTAAATTCGACCCGAGCGAAGCGAGCATGCCACCAGTCTTTGACTGGTAGTGGTCGAATTTATTTGACTCTTTTCCAAAAGCAGTTTTATAGGTCTTTGGATTGATTATTGCCATTCCTAAGCCTTGTTCAGAAGCTTTCCTCAGGAATTTTGAATTAATCAGATCTCTTTCTGGCAGTCCATGGCTGATATTGCTGATGCCAAGTATTGTTAAATATCCCATATCATTAATTTTTTTCATGGTTTCTAATGTGATTTTTTCGTTGCCAGGATCTGTCGCGATTGTCATTGTTAGTGGATCAATGATTATATTATTCTTTCTGATGCCTATGCTTTCAGCTCTGTTGATTATTCTTTTTGCAATCTTCACTCTTCCTTCTGTTGTTTCAGGGATTCCATTTTCGTCAAGACACAGCACAATAATTGCAGCACCATATTTTTTTGCCAATGGTAAAACTCCTTTTAAACTTTTCTCGCTACCGTTAACAGAATTGATCAATGGCTTTCCGGCAATTTCTTTCAAGCTTTTTTCCAGAACATTCACATCTGAAGTATCGATGATAATAGGCGCATCAACAACATCCTGCACTGCTCTGATGACATTAGCCATATTTGTCTCTTCATCAAGCCCTGCAATACCAACATTTATGTCTAATAATTGCGCACCTTCACTAACTTGTGCCAATGCTTCATTCACAGCATAATTTGTTCTGCCTTGTTTTAGTTCTTCTTTGAAATCTTTTTTACCTGTTGGATTTATCCTTTCTCCAACTATTATTGTCTTATTCCCTAATCTGCCGTATTCAATTGTCTTTGTTCTTGAAGAGAATCTGTATCTTTGATTATTTAATAAAGGCTTGTGGTTTGTGGCTTGTGGCTCGTGGCTTGTAGCTTGTGGCTCGTGGCTCGTGGATTCAAGCTTCGAGCCTATTTCATTTCCAACTTCTTTCACAGCTTCAGCAATCGCTCTTATATGCTCAGGAGTTGTACCACAGCATCCTCCTATAAGATTTATTCCAATTTTTGCACATTTCTCTGCAAACAATCTGAAATCTTCTGGAGGAAAATTGAATACAGTCTTTCCGTTCACAAGTTTAGGCAGTCCTGCGTTTGGCTGTAATGCGATAGGCAAGTCTGTAAGTTCTCTCATCTTTTTGCCAACACTGAATAATTCAACAGGCCCTCCACTGCAGTTAACTCCTATTATATCAACACCAAGGCTTTCTGCAACATCAACAAATCCCCTTATCCTTGTTCCTGTCGGTGTTGTTTTTCCTTCAAATGTCATGCTTACGAACAAAGGCAGGTTTTTCTCTGTTGTTGCTTTTGATTCCTTCACACCGATGATTGCTGCTTTCAGGACTTTTATGTCAGCGATTGTCTCAACAAGGATAAGGTCTGCTTCTTTCAGATTATCAGCCTGTTCCCTAAATATGCTTACAGCTTCATCAAAATCAAGCTCGCCTAAAGGTTTTATATATTGTCCTAATGGCCCTATATCGCCAGCGACATAACAGCATGCTGCCTGTCTCGCATTCTCAACTGCTTTTTGGTTAATCAGTGCTGTTTTATCCTGCAATCCATAATCCTTAAGTTTCAGCCTGTTTGCGCCAAATGTTCCTGTCAGCACTATATCAGAGCCAGCTTTCCAATATTGTTTATGGATAGATTTGATAAAATTATGATCTATAACATTCAGATAGTTGATATCAACAGAGCTCCTGTACTTTTCCTGTACCAAAGTTCCCATAGCTCCGTCTAACACAAGTATATTTTCCTTAAGCTCATCAAGGATATTATTTTTTGTTGATGTCCTTACAATATTATTTATAATATTATTTGTACTTTCCATAATCTAACTTAATTCAAAAAATCTTGGCTGTTTTAATATGTTCTTGCAAGAAATATTCTGATGAGAATTAAAAGCAGATAAATCAATTAAAGCAATGATTAATCAAAGCAATGATTATTAAAGGAATACCTGTCAAACCTTGAAACACTCCCATCATCAAATCTTATTTCAGATGGTAATTCTTTATGATCTCTTTTTTCTTCAAATTTTCTTGTTATTTCCAACAATTCACCTAGTTGATTATTTTTTATAAAATCAGGTGAAAAATAAAGCAGATAAGGTGACATTTCTACATATCCGTTTGCATCAATGTCTTTTTCTTCTAAATACTGATAATTTAATTTAGTTCTTTTTAATGAATAACTTAATACAGCTGGCAATGTTTCTACAATTCTGCTTGCTTTTTCCTGCTGATGCCTTGAATCTAATAATGCATAGATGCTTTTAGTTCTTTTTAATGAACAACTTAATACAGTTGGCAATTTTTCTACAATTCTGCTTGCTTCTTCCTGCTGATGCCTTGAATCTAATAATGCATAGATGCTTTCAGTTCTTGCTAATGAACAACCTAATACAGCTGGCAATTTTTCTACAATTCTGTTTGTTTCTTCCTGCTGATGCCTTGAATCTAATAATGCATAGATGCTTTCAGTTCTTTTTAATGAATAATTTAATACAGTTGGCAATGTTTCTACAATTCTGCTGGCCTTTTCCTGTTGATGCCTTGAATCTAATAATGCAAGCCTCTCTGCGCTGTTGTTGGAAATATACCTATAGTTTTTAAGTATGAATTCAAGGTCAAACCTAATTTTACTGCAATTAACTTCTTCTGCAAAATTTATCAGAATGCTTTTTTTATTATCAGTAATAGATTCTGCATTTCTGATTCCTTCAATAATTGCGTCTAAACAATCCATAGATAAAGTATATTAATTTTGTTTATAAAATATCTTATTTTAGAATTATATTTTAATTTTCAATAATTAAAACAATAATTTTTGTGGAACTAAAATTCCCAATCTGGGTATAAGTTCGGGCTGTGGGGGATATTAATTTAAATCCCAAATCCCAAACTCCAAATCCCAAACTCCAAATCCCAAACTCCAAATCCCAAACTCCAAATCCCAAACTCCAAATCCCAAACTCCAAAAAGGAGCTACGCTCTATATTCTTTTTGGGATTTAGTTTTTTTGGGATTTGGGATTTATTTTTGTTGGGATTTATAATATTAATATCTAAAAGCCCGAACTTGGACCCAGCCTCAAAATTCCAAAACATTTATATAGTATACTGCAAATGGTTTATATAATCGAAGGTGTTAATATAATGTATAAAAAGAGGAATAAATCAGCTCAGGCTACTATTTTTATTATCATAGGTTTAGTCGCATTGATTCTAGTTTTTGGTGTTGTTTATTTTACAGGTATTGTTACTAAAGAAGATATTATCGGTGAGAAACAAGCTGACCCAGTCACTGCATATACACAGGAATGTCTTCAGAAGATCACTGAACAGGGCATAGTTGTTCTTGGTCAGCAGGGCGGTCATATATATTTAGACCAATATCCATTAGATATGAATGAATTTGCGCCATTAGAATCTCCAGTTCTTAAGGTTTCAGAATATCAGGCTATTCCATATTGGTATTATCAGAGGGTTGGCGGCGCTGACAGGAGTGAGATGCCAAAACTTGAGAAGACAAGCGCAAATGATGGCTCTGTACAGGATCAATTAGAAAGATATATCACAGAGAATATGCCGACATGCATCAATGATTTTGATATATTTAAGCAGCAGGGTACTGTAGTTGAAGCATTAGGTGAGATGTCTGTATCAGTAATATTCACAGAAGAGGATGTTGTTGTCACATTGAATTATCCTTTGAATCTGATTAAGGATCAGAATTTAGTCAAGCTTGAGCATTTCAGCACAAAAGTTAATGCAAGGGTGAAGAAAGCTTATACATTTGCAAGGGAAATCGCTTCTTACGAAGAGACTACAACTTTTCTTGAGCAGAATACAATGAACCTTATCACAATGTATGGCCGTGTCAATCCTGATTATCTGCCGCCTTTGTTTGGAGGTTTGCAGGTTGTGGACTGCAATGATATGACTTATTGGATGGAAGATAAGGTGCATTCCAGCTTTAAGAATGTGCTTGCGATGAACCTTCCATACTTGAAAATACGAAATAGTGATTTTGAGAGGATTATAGTTTCTCAGGGTGAGCAGAAAGATGAAGAGAAGAGGTCTACAATGCAGGGAATATTTGACATGATGACAAAAGAGGTCAGCAAAAGCAGTTATCCTGATTTTCTTACTATGTTTGAATACCGCCCTAATTTTCCTCTTGAGCTTGACCTGGGTCAGAAAGGCATGATAAAACCTCCTACACAGATGGATTTTAATTATTTATTTGGCAGGAAATGTGTGTTCATCTATAAATTTCCTTATTCATTCAAATATCCTGTGCTTGTGACTCTTGTTGACAAGGATTCCAGGATAAATCAGCAGCCTTTTATATTCCAGTTTCCGCTGTTGGTTGTAACAAAAGCAAATTTCCCAAGAGCTGACATCAAGGATGTTCTTGGCCTTGAGACAATGCCAAGGGAGACATATCTATGCGGTGAAGATCAGAAGACAAGTAAGGAGAGCGTTGTTAATGTTATAGACAAGCAGACTTCAGCTCCTTTGTCAGATGCTATGGTTTATTATCAGTGCGGCCCTTCTGTTGTAGATGAGTATGATGAGAATGGTACACTAGTTAATTCAACACCTTTCAGCGACAGATGTTTTATAGGCAAGACAGATCAATCAGGCGCAATGGTATCTAAGTTTCCTCCTTGCCTTGGCGGAGCAACAGTTGTTGTAGAAAAGAAAGGTTATGGTGAAGATGCAGTTATCATTGGTGATGTGCAGCCTAATAAGGAATTTACTACAATGATTGAGCTGGCAAAACTGACAAAGCTCAGTATGAACATACAGAAATATTTTACAATTGCTCCTATACCAAAAGAAGACTTAGAGGCAGCGCAGAAAGCTGGACTGAAACCTAAACAGGGCGTCATACTGAAAGATGGCCAAGTTGTTGGTTGCAATCTTTATACATCAGCTTCTGTGCTTGACAAGAATGAGCAGGCGATTATAAATCTGAAAAGGATTGATCCTACTATCGCTTCAACAAACCCTTATACTTTTGCATTTTACACAGAAGAAAATAAGCCAGAGATAGAGCTTGCTCCTGGTGTGTATCAGGTTGATATCATGCTGATTAGAGGAGAGAAGTGGAAAGGTGAGCTTGATATCAAGAAGAACAGCGAATCATATCATATTGATGGGGCTTTATTCGAAAAAGACAAGGATGTGTATTATCCAGATGATGATCAGCAAGTAGATTCAATAATCTCTGGCGGAGCAAATTATATCATGACAATTGAACCAGATGATATTGATGGCAAGAAGGAGATGACATTATATGTATTTGATGAAGGAAAACCACAGAAGATAGAGAATTATTTCATTGCTCTTAGCCATAGAGATGCATGTTCAAGCATAAATTATGATAAGATACAACCTATATTTAGTAAATAAAGGCTTGAAGTTTCAAGCTAAAATAATTGTGATTAAAATGGTAATAGAAAAAACAAATGATAATTATAAAGGGAATAAGAAATTAGCTACAGCTACATTGAAGCTCATTGCCTCTTTTATGATATGTCTTGTTATAATGTTACCTGTGTATGTAAGCTCTGTCTATGCTGTGGATCCATTGGAAGATCCTGGACTGCAGGGTAAGATTAGCAATATATCAGCGATGGGAAAAGATAATATTGAGGGCTATACATCAAGCGCTGATGATGATTACATATTTATTAAGGTAAGTCTGTTGTATACTGGTGAAAGTTTTGATGATACTAAACAGGTAAGGATAACTTTTGCAGACAATTTTATACATTATCCTGAAGATTGTGTATCAGGCAGTGAGGCTGGTATGTATGACTGCACTTTTAAGACATCACAATATAATAATAAAGGTGGTGTTGTGGATTTCAATGTTGAGCTCACAGATACTTATCTTGTATCATTGAGCAAGAAAACAGGTAAGATTATTGTTGATTCTGAAAAGCCAAAGATTGTCAAATTCACAACAAGCAAAAAAGCATCAGACCAGAAAGTCAAATTTGGCATTGATGTTGAGGAGATAGCTTGCATTTCTTCTGAATGCTCTGGTAAATGCAGTGGTCTTAAAGAGATATCATTATATATGAAAGAAGGCACAGGTTTATCTGCATCAGCAGGTGCTTCAGACGGAGAAAGCAGTGCAGATGGGGAAAGTAGCGCAGATGGAGGAAGCAGTGCAGATGGAGAAAGCAGTGCAGATGGAGAAGACGATTCAATTGCAGGTGATTCTTTTTATACAGTCGCTGCTGCTGATCTTGAAGGATGTGATTATGAAAAGACAGTCTCAAAAACATATCAAGAGCTTGGTATTGCAGGCGGAGAGGTTGAGTTTTGCATAAAGGCAGTTGATAATGTTGACAATAAGATTGAAAAATGCGATAAAGAAAATTTGGATCTTACTGCTCCTGAGATTAATGATGGCTCATTGGTTGTAAAAAAAGATGGCAATATATTAGGTTATATCAAGAAAGATGAGAAACCATCTGTTGATATCTATCTTAATGTTACAGATGACAATGCATTAGGCACAGCAAATGCAATAGGTGATTTTTCAGGTTTGAATCCAAGTAAATCAAATTACAAGAAAAAAACAGCTTCAGATGTTGAGGCAATAACAGAAGGTACAGGAGAGGATAAAGTTACCACATATCAGTTCAGGTGGAAAGGTATTGAACTGGATAATCAAGGAGGTACAGCAGAACTTAGCCTTAAGATTGTAATTACTGATAATGATGGCAATTCAGCTGAATCATCTTATAGTCTTGATTTAAAAGAAGATGAGACTCCACCAATGCTGGCAGGCATATACACTGATCTTGGTCCATATCTTAATGGCACGACAAAGAATACTATATATGTAGAAATTATTGAACAGCAGTCTGGTCTTACTAAGGATATGGTATGGATTGACATGACAGAGATAAATGGCAATTCAAAGGTTTCTCCAAGTGAATGTATTCAGCTAGATGGTGGTTATCAATGTAAATGGGATAATGTGGCTCCTAAAAATATTAAGAATGCTAAACCTTATTTTGATGAGAACAATTATCTGATGCTGTATAAAGGTAAGATTGTAGTTCATTCTGATACTCATGATATAGCAGGAAATGCAGTAAGTTCAGAATTTGGAGAATTATCACAGGAACTTTATTATGACGGAACAGCTCCTGTCTTTGTCAAGGATTCAATAAAAGTGATGTCAGCTGCATCTTATGGATTGAGTGTTGATGGTGGTTCTAGTGCTATAAGTGGGAGTTCTGGTGGAGGTTCATCAGCATCTATTGGAGAAAGTGGAGAAACATCAGTAGCTTCATCTAGTGGAGATGTATCTGGTGCAGATGAAGCAACAGCAGGACAAGCAACAGCAGGTCAAGCAACAGCAGGACAAGCAATAGCAGGACAAGCAATAGCAGGACAAGCAATAGCAGGACAAGCAATAGCAGGACAAGCAATAGCAGGACAAGCAACAGCAGGTCAAGCAATAGCAGGACAAGCAACAGGAGAAACAGAAGAGACAGAAGTATCTTATCCAATCACAACAGCAGAGAGTGATGTCATCATTATCAAAGCACAGCTCCAAGAAGCTAATAGTCCTCTTAATCTTGCGAAAATCACTGCGCAATTAAGTGATAAGACTATTTGGTCTGATCCATTGCCAGTGACAGGCTGTGAGATTAATGAAGAATTAGCGCAGCAGTTTGTCTATGATTGTATTTGGGAATTGCCTACTATTTCAAAATCAGGCAATTATAAGTTTACTTTGAGTGCAACAGATTTAGCAGAGAATACTGCAACTGCAAGCTCAGATACTTTCACTGTTTACCAGGCAAAAGAAGGTGAGGTTGACTTTTTTGAAGATGAGTTTAAGATTGATGTTACTAAACTTCCTGCGTTTGGCAGTGATTATATGCTTAACAGGAATTTCCTGAAGATGAGCACCCAGACCTTGTTCAGAATGGAATTAGATCTTAATAAATATAGAAAATCAGATTCATCATTTGTCCATGATTTTAATATAAGGGAATGCACAGCAAGCATTGGTGAAGCATTTGCTGAAGGCAGCATGAAACCTGTTGCTATTGTATCACAGACATATCCTTTGTTAGGACCAACACAGAGCAGAGAAGTGAAGGAGATATTGTTTGGCATAGCACAATTTGATGATAAAGAAGAAGCTAAGACTGAAACAGTAGCTTCTACTGCATCTAATGTGGCTCCTGAACCATTAGTCATAGCTTGTAAAGGTGATATTGTTCAAACATCAAAATCCGGCAAGAAGATTTACACACCAAATGAAGCATTTTACTTTTCAGCTGTTATTCCTTTGAGTGCAACCCCATTCACAAATCCTGCTGACAGCACACTTGATAAGATTTTGGAATATAAAGATGCGATTGATGTTCTTGATAAGATAATAGATGTCCTTGATTTCATAATGAAGATAGCTCCATTCTGTAAAGTCATCAATCTTGTGATGCAGATATGGAATGATATATGTATGATATTTGAGGGTGTTGGAGCAGCTTATGCACCTGCAGAAGCAGCAGCAAAAGAATGTAAATTAGGTGCAGACATGCTTAATACATTGTGGACAGGAAGCAAGGATTCAAATGCAAATTCAGATGATCCTCCATGGAACAGCAAAGAAATCTTAAGCTTAGGATTCTTTTGCGACCTTACTTTATGCTCATCATGTTCACAGGCATGGAACACAAAGATAACAGGCGGAAAGTGGAACATAGATAGTTGGTCGCCTGATCAGTTATGGGCAGATGCAGGCCTTGGTGCAGGTCCATTGTCAGAGACAGAGCTGGAAAAATTAAACAAGGCAAATCCTGGCAAGCCAATTGATCCAAAAGATTATTGGGCTGGTTCCTCTACTATAAGGTTCCCATTTGATCCTCATAAAAATTTTTGGGTGGCATTGATTTGTTGGCCTCCTTGCATTCCTACTATCAAAAATACTTTAGAGCTTGTCAAAAGAGCATTGGTTGCGCAGAATACCTGCATGAACAAGGCTTATCTTTTAGGTGAAGACATAGAAGACTGTCCTGATTTGACGTGGAGAATAGTCTGTATGCTCACATTTGGCCAGTTTGCTCATATACTTCCTGATCTTTTGAGGCAGTTCAGTGTCAAGCTTGTCTCGTCATTGGCATCAAGATTATTTGAAGTTGGATGTACAGGTGTTACAAAAGCTGAGAGATTGAGCTGTGCAGGAGTAAGGATAAAGAATGGCATTGTTGGAGCTCTTGCCTTTGCCAGCCTGATAACCAACATCCAGCAGCTTGCAGATGAGCTTAAGGATATGTTTGACTGGGGCGATGACAGTGATGATGATGACAAGGTAGAGGATGATTTTGAAAGCCAGAGAAAAGAGTTTGGCACAACGCCAGAGTATTAGTTAAGATATCCTTTTTTTTAATTTGGTTCATTCACAGATTATAATATATATTTAATTAGGTGGGGTTATGATTGTAAACAAAAGGAGTGTAAAAAATATAGTTAAGCCAAATATGGCTAATGTTAGCCATAATTCATTAATGTCTGCTAAAAATAGACAATTGTCTAAAAATTTAGACATACTATCAATATTTCTTAAAGGGTATAATCTTCAATATAATGGTAGGGAAATTGCTAGGCTTCTCTCAATAAATCATCAAACAGCTTTGGATAAGATTAATGATTTAGTTAAATTGAACATATTAGATTATCATAGAAAAGGGAATCATAAATTATATTTCCTAGCTTCAACTTTGAAAACAAAAATGTATATCCAGATGGCAGAGACAGCCAGTTCATTGATTATTCTAGGTGGGAATAAAGAACTCTCTATACTTATCCCTGAATTGTTAGAGGTGATGGATAATATAATCTTATTTGGTTCTTTTTCATCAAATACTTATGATCTAAAATCAGATATTGACATTATTTCAGTAGGTAAATGCAAAAAAAATGAAGTTGATAAAATTCTGAAAAAATATGTTAGGACAATTAATATTCAATATGTTACTTTAAAAGAGTTAGAAAATTCATTTAAGAAAAAAAATCCATTAGCAAAAGAAGTATTGTTAAATCATAAATTTTTTGGCAATATCAATAGTTTGATTGATGTGTTATGGAGGCAGAACTTTGACTGATCAAAAACTAATATGGTGTTGTAAGCAAAAAAGAGGTATTACCCTGATAGATTTTAAGTATCATCTCTCTGAATCATATCTGAAAGAAGCAGATGAAACAATTGAAATGATGATTGTTGCAAATAAAAAATGGAAAGTAATCACAGGTTATTATGCTTGTTATCATGCATTATATTCTATTTTGATGAAAGCAGGAGTAAAATCTGAAATTCATGATTGTACAATTGAATTGATGAAATTATTTGAAGAATTTAATGATGAAGAATATATATTCCTGAAAAAATTAAAAAAAGATAGAATTGATGCGCAATATTATATAAAAGACGTGGAATTAAAAAGTGAAGATAATGTGAAGTCTTTTGTAATCAAATGTAAGCTTATATTAAATGATTTTAACAAAGATAAGATTGAGCGATTAAGGGTGACAATAAGGGATTGTATGAAAGATGCCTAAAAAAAAGTTCAGAAAAGCATTGATATTTATCACATTAGCTATGATTATAGTAGGCCTGACTATCTTTACCAGCCCAGAATATAAGCAGAATTCTAAATTTGATTCTAATCTTGTTGGATTAGCACAATCAGCACAAACTCAATTAATTGCTGGAAGTTCATCAGGGAATGCAATTCCTGTAAATGTTGGTGATAACCTAAAAGCAGGAAAATGGTATTCTTATAATGGACATATATTCAGGACAGATGACATAAAAACAGGTGATGCTAATGCTAAATTATTAGATGTTAAATTAGATAATTCACAAAATCTTGTTGTAACTGTTATGCCAACTAATGATGATAAGCCCAAAGTGTATTATGGTTATGGTTCATATTCTTCTCATTTAGAATATAATGAACAATTGACAACTGATTTCAATGACAATGATCTGTCAACAATATTGACTCAAAATAATGCAAAAAATTTACAGACATATTCACTTGGTACGATTGAAGATTCTTCAGTAGTTGCTACTGCAAAGCAAAGTATGCCGAAAGTTGAAGAATATAAAACATCATCTGATGTTCAACCCACAATGTTTAAAACACCTACTGGAAAATCAGTTTATTTATGTAGTGGCAAACCTTGTATCAAGACTGATTCAACATATCAATTAGTTCCTAAAGGTGTTAAGATACCTGTAAGTTCTGGAAGTGGAAATTCTGGGACATTTGGATATATAGAAGATGGTACTCTTAAAGAAGGAAGTGGTCAGGCACAAGCAGCAGCTAATGATTTTGGTCTTGCTTATGTTAGTGGGGTTGATGTTCAAGGATTAGGAGATAGCGGTAATAATGGGCTGGAATTTACCTCAACTGGCTTTCAATCTGTTGTTGATGTTGGTTATCAGCATGGAAAACCAAATTTGGTTATTAAGGTTGATAGTAACGGCAAAACAACTTATGCAAAACGTAATCCATCTGGTGTGATTGTTCAGTTAGAACAAGGTGATGTTTTTGAAGATAGTTCTACTCTTGTTGTGGTTGAAAACAATGGTTATCCAAGAACATATTTTAAACAGACAACACAAGACGGACAGACAGTTGTATTAGATGAAAAAACAAATAGTTATATGGTTTATCAACAAGGTTCAGAGCCAATAACGAGTTTTACTGGCTGGGTGCAGGGAGATGATAATTCTAAATCATATGTAGGGGATGAGGGTAAAGTGCTGATGATTCTAGAGCAGGAAGGAGTGAATGCAAATGGCGGTCCTGTATACAAGGCGAAATCAGTAAATGCTGATGGTACTGCTCAGTCTCAGGTTGGATTATATGATTCAAGTGGAAATGTAGTCACTGAAAATTTTGTCACAAAATCAACTCCATCTGGTGAGGTAACATATTATGTTGATCAATATGGAAAAGAGCATGTAGCTGATTATGGTCTTCATGATGGTAAGCCAGTTGTTCAAAAAGACGGTCAATTATTTGAGATTGCAACAGATAATCAAGGTATGTCTTTAATGCAGTTGGCTCCAGGCACTCTTATTGCAGATAAAACAGGTCATTATGTCATGGTGCAGGAATCACAATTAGGTAACGCAGGTCAATCTGCTCCAACTGTTCCAGTTTCTTTTTATGGAACAACTCCAAGTAATTCTGGTCCTGCAGGGGTTATCTTTGTTCCTGGTGAAGGCAAGTATTACATAACAGATAGTGGCAAGCCAGTAGAGATGTTTATTGGTGTTGTTACTTTAGATAATGGTGAGAAAAAGTTTATTTTTAATGGTCAGTCATATTCTGCTGATTCACATATTACATTAGATGGTAAAAAAGTTGTCATGACAAAGGTTGGTGATGAGACACTTTATCTTGATCAATATAGTTCTCCTGTGAAAGATGCTGTTGTTAAGGTTGGCAATACTTATCAAAGCATAGATTCTAATGGTAACGTTAAGACTCATACTTCAACAGGCAAACTTTCAAATGGTGATATTGCTGTTTATGATAGAACATCAGGTGCTTTCTTAGGTGCAGATGGCAAGCCTTTAGCAAAAGGAACACATGTTACTTATGCTGTAGGTGATGCTGAATATACTGTAGCAGTTGGCAAAGGTGGAGATCCTACGAAAGGTACAACTATAATTGTAGAGGAAATTGCAGGATTAGAAATGGGTCCACCATCAAAATTGGCAAATCCAGTACAACAACAAGCACAATCAGCACAACAACAACCTATATCTCCACCACCAACAGAAGAAAATCCAAAAGATGTTGGTGGCACTAAGTTTTATGTTGATGATAATGGCAATATTAAAGTTCAGGTAACTGGTTTTGATAAAGATGTGAAGTTTGTAGATGGAAAACCAGTCATTGATGGTGGTTGGTTTAATGATGATACTCCTTTGACATCTGAACAGATTCAGCAATTATCTCAAGTTAAAAGCAATCAGTTGAAACAATTTAATGATATTTTAATTAAGAATAGACCTGATTCAGTACAAGCAGGAACACCAGCAAAAGCAGGAGCACCAGCAGAAGCAGGAGCACCAACAGAAGTAAAACCAGCACAAACACAAGGAGTAACACAAACACAAGTTGTGCTTCCTGTTAAAGTAAATGCTGTTCCTAAAGGAGCAACTAAAATTTCTGTTGATCATGAAACAGGTACAACTATTTTTAATGCAAAAGAGAATGATGTTGACTATGTTTATGTTAAATTATCTAATGGTATTGTTTTGAAACAACCACGTAATTCATTTTTAGCAACATCAACTAATAGTCCACCTGATGGTCAACCTTCATCTCTTGTTCAAACAGCTCCACAACCTCCTGTAAGTAAAGAATCAGCATCAACTGCAGAACCACTAACAGAATCACCACCAGCCCAACATCAGACATCATGGGATAAAGATAAAGTTGTTAATTTAGGTGGTACTGATTATTTTGCATCAGATGTTGAAGGGGTATATATTGTAAATCCTGGAAGTAGTGATGAATATTATGTTGATTCAGATGGTCTTTTAGTAGATAAGACTGGGACTAAATATTATTCTGGTGGGGGGAATTATGTACCTAAGACTAATGAAAACAAAGCAAAAGCAAAGCCAAGTGATGATAAAGACGGGTTTGAAAGTATGAATGCTGTTAGTACTGTTGATACATCTGCTTCAAAACCAAGTCAGACTTCAGAAAAAACAACAGCTACAGCTCAGACAGAATCACCAACAGATGCAGAACAGCAGCCTCAAGCAGTACAACGATCAAATCTTACCCCAGAACAAAACAGACGTCTCCTTAATGCTAGATCTCTTTATACTGATTCTGGAAATTATAATGAAGCTGCCAAAGAATTTGAAAAGTTATTTAAAGAAACTGGAAGATTAGGTATATTATATCAAGCAGCTATTGCACGGAAGATGAATGGTGATAATGTTATAGCTAAAGATTATTTCTTAAAAATATTGAAAAAAGGCTCACTAACTGATGAATTAATAACAAAAATTAATCAATTTTTAGATGAGGTGAATAAAAATATTGAAAATAGTAATGATAGTACTAATCCAACAGAACAACCAGCATCAAAACCAGCATCAAAACCAGCAGCAGAACCAGCAAAAACAGACAAACAAAAAGCATTGGAATACAAACCACCTACGAATGTTGCAGGTTTAGATAAGGATGGTGATGTTTCTGCTTGTGATGATACTGCAACGTCATGTAATCCAGGAGAGGCATCATTTACTTTTGCTCATGCAAGTATTATAGATGGTGTTGAGGGAAGTGTTTATGTTGAGGATGATTCTGAGAATCAAGGCAAGCATAAGTTATGTACCAAACCAAACAAAGAGGGCTGTACAAAAGTTAGATGTGATAAGTTAGAGGGTGAATGTACACAAAAAAGCACAGGTGACAAGCATTGCACAACTTTTGGTGGAAAAACATCTTGTGTTGATGATCCTGTTGATGTTGTTGAGAATATGATTAAGAAATGCGATGCAGCGAAATATAGCAATAAAGAAGCAGGAACTGATTGTTCAGGTGCGCAGAAGAGGATGGATAATCTTTATGATAATCTTGATTTTGAGTTTAGGTCGCAGGTTGAGACTGTTTTTGGCAATCTTCTTGATGACTGGACAGGAAATGCTTTCTCAAAATTAGAAAATAGCATATATAGTGCTATGTGCAAGGTTGATTATTATAATACAGGCCCTCAGGAAGTTGATTTGTTGATGGGAACATCTATAACACAGGAGCATAATTTCGCACATAACATGAGTTATCTTGACAAGAATGAGATTATTGTGATGCTTGGCGGTGAAAGAGAGAAGATTACAGATCAGTATTATCGTTATGCTTTTACTATGAAAACAATAGGTCCTGTGCATGGTATTGTTTATCTATACAATAAATGCACTAGTAAAAAATCATTTTCATCAGCAGACGGAAAAGGATGGAAAGATGAGTTTGCAGTCAATAATCCTTTAGGTGTTCATCAGATGCATTATGCAGGGGATGATACTTCTTTTGATTGTGAAAATTCACCAGAGTGCAGGTTTGATTATGTCTGCCTTAAGATTATGGATAATGAGCATTATAAGGAGCCTATATGCAATCATCTAACAGGAGCTACGTTTGGATTGAATGAAAAAGGTGATATTGACTGCGGAACTTTGAGTTATACTGGATTTACAAAGAAATGATTCTTCATTATATATTAATCTTTCTTGCCATACTTATAATACACTTCAAAAAATTTTCTGAATGTATCTTTATAATGTTTTAAGGCAAATCTCATCAACACAATCCATTTATCTCTATCAGCTGCTTCAAGTGCTTTAAGATAACTATTTCTTGTTGTTTTTCTGATTATTATTGGGAAATAGCCTTTTCTTATTAATATATAATTCAATAAAAATCTTCCTACTCTTCCATTGCCGTCACAGAAAGGATGGATCTTTTCAAATTTTGCATGAAACTTGAATGCTAGTTCTAAAGTATAAAGCTTATTTTCATTATCTTTGTACCATTTGAGGAGATTATCCATATCTTTTTGTACATTATCAGCTTTTGAGAGTTTTGTGTTAGGTTTGCCTATTAAGAATATTGGTATTTTTCTATATCCTAATCTGTCATCTATCTTGTCCATCAGTAATTTATGTATTTTTATAATCAGCTTATCACTGATTTCCTCTCTGATCTTTTGTAAGTATAAAAATAAGTTATATGAGTTTTGCGCATCATATATTTCTCTGAGATCTTTGCCTTTGCTTATTCTGTTTTCAAATATTATCTCGTTTATATTTTTCAATGTAAGTGAGTTTCCTTCTAATGCATTGCTTTCAAAGACATAATTTGCGATAAATCTCTTATTTAGGTCTTCAATATCTTTTGGATGCAGATTACTCATGATCTCTTTATGTTTGAAATTCATCTCTTCAATTTTTTTAATATCTTCACTGGATAAAGGGTATTCAAATCTATCTATATTCTCTGTTATTATATTAACCCTGATTTTCATTGTTCTTTCAAAAAGCTCTTTTCTGAAGATTTCCTTAAGTTTTTCAATCTTCTTTTTTTTGATATTCTCATCTGTTCCTATATATTTAGAGACTTTTCTTACTTTCTTTCCTATTCTGATTGTTTTTTCCAGGTAATTATATTTTTTCCCTTTGATTGTTTTAATTGTTAATTTTATCATCATAACACCACCATCAACATTGCATTACAAATAATTTATTATAATTATATAATTAGTACTACATATATTTAAATCTATTGTTTTTATGTAGTACTAATTTAATTACATTGCCTGTACTTGCTCTATAATTAGTTAAATATTTAAATATACATATTTATTGAAGTTTATTATGGGATATAAGATGAAACCATTAAATTTCATAAAAAACACATCATTTGTGCAGAGCTTTGATTGCGATACTGAGAAGTTTAAATCATATCTGTTCACAGTGATGTATGATCTTATCTACTATCTTGTCTTTGGCATCATACTTATCAGTTTTGTCAGGTTTGTGCTTCCAAAGGCAGCGTTTCTGTTCAAGGCAAAAAATTTTGTTGAAGGCATGCAGCATCTTCCTTTTGAAACTGTCGGTGTTATGGCGCAGGAGATCAAATCTTCAATCTATGTCTTTTGTTTCTTTGCTTTTGTCGTGCTACTTTTGCTTTTGGCAAACTTCAGTCTTTTCAAAGGCCTTATCTGGGCAAAGATATTTGGTAAAGGATATGATTATAAGACTTTCCTTAAGCTTTTATTGGTAAATTTTGCAATTGCATTATTTTTTGTTATCATGTTTTTTTTCACAGCGATCTATGTAAAGGATGAGAACCAGACAATCTTCGCATTATTGTTTATGCTTCCTTTAACAGTACATCTATCTCATACAGGCAATGCAGTCTTTGTATTGATGGGTAAAGATAAATTAAAATCATCATATAATTTAGGGAGTTCATTCAGCAGATTTTTAAGGGTTGCATTCGCAAAGATATACCTATTCATCATACCTTACATAATTCTGTTATTCATTCTGTTTATAATTATCAATTTGGTAATATTGATTAAGTTCCTTCCGCCTAAAGTTTATTATTTTATCTATCTTCTTGTGTTTGTGTGTTATGCTAACTGGGGAAAGCATTATCTGGGATTAGTTGTGAAAAAAAGTATGTAATAAAGTATGTAATAAGTCTATTCTTAAATAATTAAATAGTAAATTATATAAAGGTCTATATATACAATTATACAAAAGATGGTAAGTATTAATTTAAACAAGAAAGGTGCAATGACATTATTTATCATATTTGCATTAATTGTATTAATTTTGATTTCTATGACTGTTTTTTTGCATAATAGCAATATATTGAAAAAAACTAATAAAAATCTAAGAAATGTTCCATCAGAATTAATGCCTTTTTACAAATCTGTTACTAATTGTATGGACATTTCATTAAGAGAAGCTACAGCAATGAACTCTCTCCAAGGTGGATTTTATGATATACAATATGATGAAACTAGTGGAGATTTATTATCTGTTCCTTATTTAATTGATGAAATTATGTTTTATGTTCCTTTTTATGTTTATTCTGGCAGAGATTTAATCCCTGTAAAAGAAGTATTAGAACAGCAGTTATCAAAAAGAATGAGAACAATTGCTAAAGACTGCATTGATCTTTCCATTGTAAAATACAATATTGAAAAAGAATCAAAATTACCTGATTTTAGTATTAATATTAATATATTAGATGATACTATTTTAGTAAAGATGATTTATCCTTTGAAAATTACAATTGGCAATACAGTTCATAGTATTAGTTTTTTTGAAAATGAAATAAAAAGTGTTTATCCTGTTTTATTTGCAGCAGCAGAAGAATATTCACTTAAACAGTTAGACAGTGGAAATGCTATATGTTTAACCTGCATGCAGAAAATTGCTGACAAATATGACTTATTTTTTAATAATTTAGAATCAGAGGATTATGGCACTGTTGTTTTGCCTGAAAATATTGATTTTGCTTTATTGGATTCTGTCTCTTCTACATCTTCTGTCTCTTCTACATCTCCAGCTTCTTTAATTCCTGGTACTAAATTATATCCTAATCATACTGTTCAGGATATTTATTATTTGACAAAAGAAGATACTGACGGAAGAAATGTTACATTTATGTTTGTCCATTTCTTTGATATTAAGGATGAATATAGTAAAGGAATTGAGGATATGAGTTTAAATAAATCAAAATATCAATCTAAAAACACCTTCTCAATAAAGCAAATCCCTGTGCAGTATGCACAATCTGGCTATGATTTTAATTATGCTGTTGAAACAGTAATTGGTCTTGAACAAAATATGAATCAGTTAAATAATATTGGGAATAACATTGAAATAGTTACAGATTCAGCAATTGAAGAATCATTGAAATTAGGATTAGAGTTTTATGATAATTCAGAAATGTTTGATATTGATAAAAATACTGGTCTGATTAATTTTACTCCCGAAGATAGAGATGTTGGTGACAATATGATTACAATTGCAGTAATAGATAATGATGGTAATATAAAGTCAACAAAATTCATACTTAAAATTACTAAACCATTATTTAACCCTATAATTGAGCCAATTGATTATCAGGAAGCAGTTGTTGGTGAGCTGTTTACATATCAAGTAAAAGCAACTCCTGGTTTTGAGTCTTTAAATATTGATAATGAATCAGATAAATTAAAAGATACAAAATTAACTTATTTTGCAGACACAGAATTGTTTGAAATAAATAAAGATACAGGATTGATAGAGTTTACTCCAAAAGAAGAAGATATTGGTGAACACACTATAAAAATAGGTGTTATTGATGAAGATGGTTATCTTGCTTCAGAAAATATGATATTTATTATTGATGATAAGTATGAGATTGAGGAATGATTGAGGAATAAATATGAAATGCTTTAATAAACTTTCATTTATTATAATTATAATCTTAGTTTTTCTAATTGTATCTCTGTCTGCCTCAGCTGTTTGCCCGCCAAAATGCAGTCAAGCTGAACTTATCCAGCTTGTGCAGACAGATCCCAAAGCAGCCTATAATGTAGATCAGTTCCAGACAGTTATATACACAGGTGGAACAGTATTGGATGACCCTGCGCTGGCAAAGGATTTTTTTAGGAAAAATCCAGGACAGATGATGGTATATCGTTCTCAGGCACAAAAATATTTGTTAAGAAAAGGCAAGATTGACAGTAAATTAATGCAGATTTATCTTCAGCAAGGTGTTTATATAGATAATAATGATTTTAATATTGCAAGAAGATATTTAAAATTATCTAAATTTGATACATCTGCTGATAAAAAGATATTTCAGACATATTTAACTAAACTTAAATCATTGTCTGCAACAGACAGAAGCATAGCTAAAAGATATTTTACTAAATCAAATGGAAAATTAATCAATGAAAATGCTGAGACAAGAAAACTGTTCAGCAAATATTTGAAATCAGAAGGAGTAGATTCATATGGAATTTTAGGTCCAGTCAAATCTTTTTCAAACGATGGTGTGTTAAATGGTAAAAATGGAGCAATTAACATCAATGATTATATTGGAAAAAATAGAGAATATTATGCAATCAAGGTTGTTGAGGATGGTTCAATTAGGGTAGTTTCAAAACAAAAACAAACTAAAACTATTCCTGTTTATGATGCAGTAGCATCAGCACAGCAATTAAAAGAAGCAGGTGAAATCTCAAAAAGAGTTGAAGGTTATAAATTTATGATGAAATATTTAGGTATGAATCCATCTGATTATGAATATATTGGAGAGATGGAAGGAAAAATAGCACTTAAAATTGTGCCTGTTATAAAAGAAACTGAAACAGAAACAGTGCGTAGTGTTGGTCTTGATTTCACAGGTGATCTTAAGTTAGATCAAGAAACTGGCAAGTTTAAGATGAGCAAAGGTACATTAAGAGCAGTAAAAGTTAAAGGCGGCAGTGATATTACTTTTGGCTCGAAAGCATTTACAGGCAAGTTTGAAGAAGTTCAAGGTATAGAGTTTGCTAGTCCAACTCATGTAACAGTTGATGATTATTATAAGGTTGGCAGCGAAGAAAAAATAGTGAATGGAAGAAAAACCAACTCAAGAGCCAGACCAGAGATTAGAATTCTGCAAAGTGAAGATGGCACACCTGCAACAGTTAAAAGAATTAAATATGAGCCTTATGGAGATTATACTTATATTGACTCAGATGGAAGTGAAGTTGATTATGTTAGTGAAAAAATAGATAAAGGTGTGCTTGAGGTTAAAGGAGCATTTAATCTAAACAAATATTCACAGGCTGATACTAAGGTTAAATTAGTTGTTCCTCGCTCTAAAGATGATCCTATGGATAATGCTTTAACAATAAATGATGTGACTGTTTTACCTCATGATAAATCTGGAACAAAAATATTTTTCCCTGAACAAAAAGTAGGGTATGATGAGCAGAGCAATCTTTTTGTTAAATTTACAAAGGATGGGATTATGTCTGCTGGTCAGGAAGTAAGGGTAAAAATAAATCCAGCTGCTTTGGTTAAAAATGAAATTGCAAATGGCAAATGGGGCACAGAGATGATGATTCTTCCTTCAAGAGGTTATTTTACAGATGGTGATTATCCTAAACAAGGCACAGGTGCTTATGATAGCCTTATAAGAGTTCAAAGAGCTGTAGGTGCAGATGAAACAGGTGTTTATGATAAGCAGACAATAGCTAAAGTCAAAGAATGGCAATCCAAAACTATTTTAGACGGCAGAAAAATAAAAGTAGACGGTAGGTTTGGCAGGCAGTCTTTATTAGCCTATTTGCAGAACACACAAGGCACTATTGATTTAAAGACACAGAAAACATTTTATCATAGTTCAGTTAAAGCAAAAGACGGAAAAATACAAATTACAGGTTTTGGTAATGTAGATGTTACTGCTGGCAGAAAAGTGTATGCGTTTAAGAGTGAAACAGAACTTGATGAAGAAGAAGGAGCTGAAAAGTTGTCTGAATCTTTAGATAATGATAAATTAGATGAAGGCGATGAAGACGAGCCAACAGTAACAAAAGCAGAATTTGCTGGGTTTGGGTTGTATAAAGTCCCTGGATTAAATCCATCTCAGGCAGCAAAAGATGTTACTGTTCCGCTTGAGTTTGAAGCAGGCAATGTGCTTCTTCCTCAAAAGCATTTTCAGGCGATTATTGACAGAACAAATCCAAGATTTATGCCATATTATCGTTTTAATAGGCAGACTGCTTATGAGCAAAGTGGAAATTTTATAGATTCATTAGTTAATCCTGAACTTGTTGCAGAAGGTGTAGAAATCAGGCAAGAATATATGGATATGATACAAGATGGTAAATTAAGGGTTCTTTATGTTGCAGGAAAAAGAGATGAAGCAAGTGCTACTATCTATCATGATGCTAATATTCTTATTCCAGAAGGTCCAGAAGAATTATCTTCTCCATCTACTAAGAGATTCACTAAACAATATCCTATAAAAGGAAGTGATGGAAAACAATTAGATGTAGAAGTTGTTGTTGCATATTCTCAAGCGCAAGCAGAACAGGAATTAGCAAAAGGTGGTGTTGATGTGTTTACAATTAGTTCACATAGTACTTCTTATGGCCAATTTAGTTTATATCATAGGACTAGAGGTGGTATTAATCCTAATGTTTTTTCTAATTATGTTGATTCAAACCCTACTTTATCTTTAGTATCAACTAGTGCATGCCTTAGCAAAGGAAGAATTTATCCTAAATTAAAAAGTGCATTGGGTCCTCAAACTGATTTTTTATTAACTCAAACTAGAGTTGGAAAAGATGCAACATCAACTGTTTTAGCTGGTATTTTAACAGGTCAATCTAAACAAGATATTGCAAGAATTGCAAATGCAGAAGAAAAAGCAGCATCTTATGTCGTTATAAAAGGTTCTTAATAATTTATATTAAGGTGTTATTATAACTAATGTTCCAATCCCTTTATTTTCAAGGCTGGTTAATGTAGTATATAGTTCAGCAACATCTTTATTAGGCATTCTGATGCATCCAAATGTTGGGAACCCGCCTCTGCTTTTGCTTTCTTTACTTCCGTGATAAGCGGTATTATCTTCTTCTAGTTTTCTCGATTCAGGGGGCATTATTGAGATGGTTGCAGGTCCATATTGTGATTTAGGATTTTCATTAATTTGGTCTATCCAAAACAGGCCTTCTGGGGTTATTCTTGCCTCTGTTATTCCATATTTCTCTCTTCTTTCTTTTGGTTTTAGCTTTTCAAATGCCTTAATTTCCTCAAGTGTCGCTATTACAGACCTTTCACCCTGATGTTTCCCTGATGTTGTCCTATATGTTTTTAATGGTTTTACTTCTTCAGAAGAAAATGCAAAGTAATGTGAGGGAATAAACACACGTGTTCTTCCATAATAATTGTAAACACTATTTGTGTATGTTCCATCTCTTCTTTTTCTTCTATCTCTATATTTTTGATGAACATGATCTGTCCCTCTTTTTACTGATTTGTTTGTTACAATAATCGCTTCAGGAAATATTCTATTGTGACCATATACTTTTATGTAGTTTTCAAAGAAATCATCAAAATATCTGTCAGTAAATCCTTTTGGTACATATTTATCAGGTATTGAAGCAATCATATTTCTGATATGGGCTTCAAGAAGAGTTTCATATAATCTATCATCAATGGGGAATTGTTCTGGGAATAATGTTTCAAGAAATTTTATGCTTTGATAAGTTACTGCGTTTGGTTTTTCAGATAATTTTGCTATAAGTTGTGAGAAAAGCAATGAATCAAGCATGTTGCCTCCTATTTTGTCTTCTAATCCCTCATTTTGATTAGTTATAACAGCTTCAATTACATGACTACTTAATGTATGATCACTTAATGTATGATCACTTAATGCATGATTATCTGTATTTTCATCTGTTCTTATAATATCTTCGTCATTAATAGCTATTGGCTCTCTAATGGTAAGCCATTCATCTTTATCTATTCCATTATCACTTATAACCCCTATCGATGCACAAAAGCCTGTAGTTAAAATGGCAAAATCGCCAATGATGTTGTTAAGAAACCTATATCTCATATTAAATATAAAGAAATCAATCTGCTTTTAAAAGTTTTATTGCTTAATATATATAATTTGTTATATAGTAGTAGTGGTGAAAATCTGGAAATCACCTAAAACAGCATTATCCCAATTAACCAATACACAGCTACCCAGAATAATGCGATTATGCCTAACTGCAAGAGCCATGCAATAAACGCTCTAAACCATCCAATCCTGAACATGAATTTATAGATAAGCAGAAGAATAATAAAAGACAATAGTCCACTGAATTTAGTAATCCTCAGGCTAATCATATAGCTTAATATCGCAACAGCTATATTTGCTATGATTGCTTTTAGCCATGATGATTTTCCGCCAAGCATTTTCACAGCGATATTTAGAGGGATTGCAGAGACTGCAAAAGTTATGATCAGATAGATTAGCTTGATTATCATGCCTATTTAATATAACTACTTGTTTATATGTTTTTTTCTTACTTTTTACTTTTATATTCACTTATTTAACCCCCCTCAAGTAAATACAATATATAAATAAACTAACCAAATTACTCCACTTTATGCAAAGCTTTATATATTAGCATATAGTAAGATTATCTATTACTGTATTACACAGGAATATTAAACATTAACTAAAAGAGGAGGTAGAACCAAAATGGCTGAAAAACTAAGTTTCTATGACGTGAAAGGGAAGAAAAAGTTCAATTCTGACAAATATGAAATAAAGGTAAAGAAAGGAAGAAGATTTGCAGTTGCTGATGCTCCTTCAGGAATCAAGGCTTGGAGAATCTTAGGCAGGGCATAAATTTATTTATGCTTTTTCTATTCTTTTATTATTTTTCAATCAATCATAAATAACAATGAATAAAAGAGGTCAGATTACTATTTTTATCATCATTGGGCTGATTATCTTATTTTCAATTATATTTTTTGCTTATTATCCCCAAAATAATTCAAATAATTCTAATGTTCATATATATTCCAGTCCTACAGAAGTCAAGACCAATATTCAGTCTTGTTTTGAGTCTGTATCAGAGAACTCATTGCTGCAGGTATCTATTATTAAATCTGATGGTAATATAAATTCTTTAGAAGATCTGGAAACACAGATGATTGATTATATCTCAGGCAATATTATTAGTTGTATCAGTGATAATATTCTTAGCCAAATAACATTTAATCCTGATAATATCAAGGTTGATATCCAGATACTTCGAGATAGGGTTAAATTCAGGCTTAACTGGCCTATTATTGTAAAAGAGCATAATAAGCAGACTTCAATTAGTGATTTTGGAGAAAAAGAATTTTTTGTGAGAATGAATGAGATCTATGCCACTGCTTTGGATATTATCTCTCTTTATGATCTAAAAGGCACTCCAATTATGAAATACGAGTCTCTTTATCAGGATATTGATGTTGTTATTGAGGAAGAAAACAATGATATCTTATATAATATATATGATCTTAGATCAAGAATAAAATCAAAATATTATGTGATTATCATCCAATATAAGAAACATCTCTCTTGAGCTTGCTGATTGCAGTTTCCTTGCTTATCTGGCTCAGCTCCTGTGTTGTTTTCAGTATCTCTTTCTCAAGGTTTTTTATCTCCTTGTCAAGCTCTTTTATGTTGATTTTAAGCTCTAACTTTTTTTCGATTATCTTCAGCACTTCTCTTGCTCCTTTGACTCCTAAATACATTGGATGCGCAATTGTCTCAGCAAGCATTGCAACAGCATCAATCTTTCTTTTCTTAGCAAGCCCGACAAGCAGGCCAGAAACACCTATGATAGGCCCTACAACACCATAAATCTCTCCTGATGCTTTTGTATCTTTTATATATTTCTGCACAATATCCTTGGCATTGCCTGTGCAATATACTTTTGGCTTCTTAGGCACATCCTGCAAACCAATGCCTCCTATTGTGATTATCTCTCTGCAATCTAATGTTTTTATGATATCAAGCAATTGTTCACAGAACATATAGCTGCTTTCTTCATCTGACGGCTGAACATCGCCAGCTAACAGCAGAAGGTCATTTTTCTTTGGATTATTGAATGTCTTATAATATAATTCAATTGAAGGCAGCTCAACAAGGTTCTTTTCATTCACAAAAACAGTATGCGGCAGCCGATAGGAAAATATATCATATACTTTTTTTGCTTTTAGGTCATCTATAAGGAAATCTACAACAACCTTACCTACATTACCCATGCCTGGCAGACCTTCTAATAAGATTGGTTTGTTCAGTTTTGGCAGCTTGCCTTTCAAAGTAAATTCCCATTTCATTTTATATTATTCCTTTCTTTTCTCTCTCTTCCTGTTTTACTTCTCTTCTGTATTTCCCATACTTATCTTCTGGAGAGTATTTTGGAGGTTTTGCTTCTACAGCTTTACCACCGCACTCACATTTCTCTTTCATTGTATATTTACTGCATTTGTTACATTTAAGTATGTGTTTCATTATAAAACCTAAACATCCAGATTCTTCACTTCTTTGGCATGTTCCATGATGAATCTTCTTCTTGGCTCGACCTGATCCCCCATAAGTATAGTGAACATCTCATCAGCAAGAACAGCGTCTTCAATCTTCACTTTCTTAAGAATCCTGTCTTTTGGATCAAGTGTGGTGTCCCATAACTGTTCGGGATCCATCTCTCCAAGGCCTTTGTATCTCTGGATTACAACATTATCCTTGCCTATCTCCTTTATCTTGCTGAATAATTCCTCATCCTTGTACACATACCAAATCTGTTTTCCTTTCTTTATCTTGTAAAGAGGTGGCTGTGCGATATATATATGCCCTTCTTCAATTAGTTTTGTCATATACCTGTAAAAGAAAGTCAGCAATAGGCATGTGATATGGGCGCCATCAACATCTGCATCTGTCATGATTATAATCTTATTATACCTTAATTTGTCAATATTGAACTCTTCTCCTATGCTTGTGCCTAATGCTGTTATAACTGTGACAATCTCTTGGCTTGACAGCACCTTATGCAGCCTAGATTTCTCCACATTCAGAATCTTTCCTCTCAATGGCAGTACTGCCTGAAATTTCCTGTCTCTTCCCTGCTTACATGAACCGCCTGCGCTGTCACCCTCTACAATAAATATCTCGCATTTCTTTGCATCTTTTTCTTGGCAGTCAGCTAATTTTCCTGGAAGACTGCTTCCTTCCAAAGCTGATTTCCTTCTTGTAAGGTCCCTTGCTTTTCTTGCAGCTTCTCTTGCTTTTGCAGCTGTTATGAATTTATCTACAACTATTTTTGTGATTTTAGGATTTTCCTCCAGAAATGTATTAAGCCCTGTACTGACAATGCTGTCAACAATGCCTTTCATGTCGCTGTTCCCAAGCTTTGTCTTTGTCTGCCCTTCAAATTGCGGTTCAGGAAGCTTGACAGAGATAACTGCAGTCAATCCTTCTCTTACATCATCACTGGTAAGCTTCACATCCTTAAGCTTGTTTTTTTCAGCATAATTGTTGATTGTTCTGGTCAGAGCTGTCTTAAAACCTGCAAGATGCGTGCCTCCTTCAATTGTGTTTATGTTATTGGCAAAGCTGAACAGATTTTCTTGATAACCGTCATTATACTGTATCGCTATCTCTACAACATGATCATTTTTCTCTTTTATGAAATAGATTGGTTCACATAATGGATTCTTATTCTTGTTCAGGTATTCTACAAAACTGACAATGCCGCCGTCATATTGGAATATATGCTCTTTTCCGCTTCTCTCGTCATTGATTGTTATCTTAAGCCCTTTATTAAGAAATGCAAGCTCTCTTAACCTTGACGACAGCACATCAAAACTAAATTCTCTTACAGGAAATATCTCCTCATCAGGCCAGAATCTTACTGTTGTGCCTCTTTCATCGGTGCTTCCTATGTCCTTCATATCAATTACTGGTTTTCCCCTTTCATAATACTGTTCATATATCCTGCTGTCTTTTTTCACATTCACAATTAATTTTTTAGACAATGCATTTACACAGCTGATACCTACACCATGCAGTCCGCCCGAGACTTTATATGCGCCTTTATCAAATTTACCGCCAGCATGAAGCTTTGTCATAACTACTTCCAATGCAGGCCTGTTGAACTGCGGGTGATTATCGATTGGGATGCCTCTTCCATTGTCAATGACTGTGATTGATCCATCATCGTTTATTGTCACGCTTATGATTGTGCAGTGTCCAGCTAATGCTTCATCTACTGAATTATCAACAGCTTCATAGACAAGATGGTGCAATCCTCTCACACCTGTTGAGCCGATATACATCGCAGGCCTTTTCCTGACAGCATCAAGACCAGCCAATACCTGTATCTTTTCAGCTTTATAATTGTCATTGCCTTTGGAATCAGTATCTTTGTTTGCTGATTCTGATTTATCTTCTTTTATTGATTCTGGCTTAGATTGCTGATTGTTACTTGTTTTGATTTTGCTATCTATTTTTTCTTTATTTAGTGATTCCATATTCTGCTCTTCTTCCAATTCATTTTCCTGATTATTTTCCATTGATTTCACCAAATTTTATATATCACTTTTCTCGACGAGAAAAATCTCATTATTCTACATTCCTGAATGCGTGTTTCTTTAAATACTTTTCGATTTTAATGCAGTATAAATTCATCATATTTTTGTCTCAAAACTCATGACTTCACCACCCTGTACATTACCTTGTGCATCCATACTGACAGGTTGATAATAATATGTTCTTTTTGGCTTGAGTTCATCAAGGATCAGCTCATGCTGTGTCACTTCCTTTGCATCATATGCTGTATTGCCTAAAAGACTTTGATAATTTCCATATTTGATTATGCTTTTGACTGGAATATTTGTGACCCATGTTATCTTAAATTTAGTAAAGCCTAATTTGATTGAATTGATATTGCTGAATATTACCTGCTGTGGCTGTTGTTGTATAAGCTGTGAAGGCTGTTGATTTGGTTCATTAGGTTGCTGTTGAGTTAGTTCATTAGGTTGCTGTTGATTTGGTTGTTCAGGTTGTTGGGCAGGCTGTGTCTGTGGTTGCTGAATCAATTCAGGAGACTGTAATTGTTGTTGTCCTGTCTGTGTTGTTGGCTGCTGTGTGGATTGTGAGATCTGCGTAGATGCTGCTGTCTTGCTTTTTTCTTCTCCAACCCCATAAGTATCCTGTAATACAGACAGTTTTTTAAGGTTAAGACAGCTGTCTTTATACAGGTCATTTGTGATCTTGCCACATAATAAATAATCTTTTTTATTTGTTACAAAATACATATAACAAGGATCTCTTTTTTTGTCAATCTCAATCTCTGCGCAATATTTTGATTGTTCGCTTTTTTTAGCGACATCTGTTATGCAGCTGTCTTTTAAAGAAGAGATAGAAATTTCTTTGCATAACTGCACTGCTTTGTCAGGGTTTGCTCCAGCCATCTCTTTCGCAGACACAAGCTGTTCAACAGTGCTTTGTTTTTCACCATCAGCATTAGTTTCATATTCTTTATCCTGCTCATCTATAACATTCTGTTCTTTTACCTCCTGTTCGTCTTCTTTTTTCTCTTCTTTACATGGTATATTGCAGATGCCGCCACAATCTATCTCCTCTTCATCCTGATTTTTCTTATTGTCATAGCATGTCTCACAATTCTTGCAGACTCCACCGCAATCAACACCTTCTTCATTTTGGTTCTGCTTTCCATCATAACATGATTCACATGGCTGGCATTTCCCGCCGCAGTCTTTACCTTCTTCATCCTGATTTATTATGCCATCAAAACAGCTCTCTGTTGTACCTGTTGAAAGAACTTTGAATGTATTGGAAGCTTTGTTTGTTATATCTCCATAATAAACAGTACCATGTAATGTGTATTTCCCAGGTGCTGCATTTGGAGGGATCAGTACTGATTCTGGTTTGTCTACAACCACATCTATTGCAAAAGTTTTGCTCCATGATGTCAGTTCTTCCAGGCTCTCTTTGTTGATTATCCTGAATTCTATGAATATGTCATATCTTCTTTTGTCACCCATATTAGTTATTTTATTTACAAAATAAAGCTTTTCACTTGGTTTAATATCTGTATTATCTATTTGGATTGCATAATCTAATAATTCTGGTGTACCATTGTCGCCAAATAATCCGATTAGAAAATATCCACCACCTAAAATCCCACCAATAAGCAAAAGGATGACAAAGATATGTGCGATTGTTTTAGGATGTATCTCAATAATATGCCTTACATGTTTTTGCTGCGGCTCTGCTGCCTGTATTGCCTGTTCAATCAATCCATGATCATATCCATATTGCAGAAGATAATTTCTGATCTGTTCTATAGTATATCCTTTTGCAAGATTATCATGGACATATCTCACAAGCTGCTGATTAGGTTGTGATTTCTGATGATATCCTTGTGCATTTTGCTGGTAACCTTGTGCATTTTGTTGTTTTTGGTAAAAATAATCAATAGATTCATCAATATCTTTTGCCTTGAAACCATACTTGATAAGATATTCCTTTATCTCAGGCATAGTATAGCCTTGGCTAACATGCTCATTGATGAATTTGACTAATGTTTCATTTACCATTTTGCTGCATATTATTTATTCAAAGATTATTTTACCTGCCCCTGTTCTAATGCCTGTTTCATTAATTTCTCAATTTTTTCTTGTTTTTGTGCTTCTTCGCTTTCTCCACTATTTCCTTCTGTGCCATCACTATCAGTAGCTCCGCCAGAACTGCCTGAATTTCCTGATTCCAAAGGTAAACCTCCTGTTCCACCTTTAAACGCAGGCTTCAGGTCTTTTGATGATATCAGCTCTGGTTGGATAAACCATCTGTATTTCTTTGAATGTTTAGGCGCATCAGCTATATATTTGATTCCTTCAGCATATTCTGGCATCTTCATCTTTATGATATAAAATATGATTACATCTTTATCTGGATCCAAAAGATCATTATAATTAATGTTCCATGGATAATTATCATCTGCATTTAATCTTGCAGCGCCTGGCATTGTATTATCCACTTTTTCAGATGTTACATGGACTTCTTTGCCTGTTTCTTCATCTTTTTTATTATAATAATTATCATCATCTTCATACGGCATGATATGCACTGAATGATTGATATACATTATTTCTACATTATAACCTGATGGCACATCTGCAGGAACTAATTCAATCTCACTTTCCATCTTTGAGCTCAGCAGGTTTATCTTTGCTACTCTGGTAAAATCTGGTGTGTATGCATTTTCAGATATTCTTGTAAACATTGCAGTGATTGTGACATTTTTGCCAAATTCTTCATAAGCAAATGTATCTTTGAATTGTTTTCTGAATTGTTTGAACTGGCTGTTCTTCAGCATAGTGTCTGGAACATTTATCAGGTCTTCATAATTCAATACTCTCATCACAAATTTTTTAGTGATTGGCTTTGAAAGTTTCATAACTATTTTGTCTGGCGCCATGTTAGGTATTGATTCATCAAAAGGCCTTAATGCAGTGTGATAATCTTTATGTTCTACTTTTATTGCGCCCCCATTGCAGTATGGCAGTTTACCTGCTGCTTTGCCGTCTGCGTCTGTCTGTCCAATTCTGCACTGGAAAAAAGGCCCGCAGATGAGAAATATATTTGCTGTCTCTATGGGCTTGTTTGTCTTATCTTCCTGGATTATGAAATCAATCTTAGGCCCCTCTCTTTGTTCATCTTCACAGAAAATATGATCATTTGGAAGTTTTTCTGCAGGACCTATTGTTATCTCATCTCCATTATCAGTCATAATCTTTTTTTCTTTGTTGAGAGCTTCAGGATGCTCAACCTCAAACAGATCATCTGGCAGTTTTGGGCTTGCATATGTCATATGTGTATAAATATCATAATTATTTTTTATATTAGCTTCTAAAGCAAAAAAGAAACTGTATCCTTTGCCGTCATAATCATCTTTATTCTTGATCTCTACCAATATAGGTGCTGCAATATCATACATGAATCTGTAATTATTTGTTGTTACTGTCATCTGGTCTGCAACATTATGGTCTGCCATATCTGGAGATATCTCATCACCTTTGCTTGGAGTAACATCAACATAAAGAGGCCAGTCAAGATAATAGAATCTGATATCATAATCTTTAAGAAATTCATAACTATTTTTGAGATATAGATAATTGTAGATGTTATCATCAATAATCTTATCTGATGTTATCTTATCTCCATTTTTTGTGTTCTCAACCTTGAACAAAGGCGTATAAGCTTTTATCAGATCCTGTATCTTTGTTTTCACAGCTGTTTTTGACCATTTAATCTTTTCCGGCTTATAGCTTGAGGCAATCAATGGTGGTAGTTTTTCAGGGTCCATTGTTCGGTAAAATGACATCACATAAAGAATTCCTTTCTCAAGGAACCTGTTTCTTGCCTCTGCATTCGCAATAGTAAAAGCAGTATCATAAAACCCTCTTAGATTGACTGGATGTATAATGTTATAATACTCTAATCTGTGGTTTAATGAGCCTTTTTTTATATCAATCGGATATTTTAGCTGAACAACAACATCTTTCTTAGCAATATCAACTGTAGTTTCAGGAAAATCAGATAATGGTGTAATCTTTGTACCATCTTTTTCAAATGCAGTGAACTTATTAAAGCATGCTTCAACATTATTATTGACATAAGTCTCAATCTCAACATTCATCTCATCAAATACAGGCACTTCAAAGTTGACATAACATCCATTATAAGAACAGCCATTTCCTGATGACATATAATTCCAGTACAATAGTTTTTGGTCATCACTGACAATAATGCCATCGCTTTCAGTAGGATTTTGTTTATCAAGATTGTAGCTTACTGTGCTGTACAAAGGGTCAGTTAAATCAATATGTCCTCCTCCTATTCCTATCTTTCTTATTGCTTCTTCAGATACTTCCTTAAGGCATTGTGTGATAAAGCTTTGTATTGGCTTGAATTCTCTAGGTGATTCTTCCTGTATCAATGATAATGAGCTGCCTGATTTTGTGGTGATGGATTTCATATAAATAAAAGCACCTACTGCGAGCAATATCACTATACCAATTATGATGAATACTGTGACCTGTGATTTTTTCTGTAATCTTTTGTTTATGGAATCTGTTTTTTTCAAGCTGTTTTCCTCGTCTTTTCATACATATATATCCTTCCCCAATTGATAAATATCAATAAGGCAATGTAGATAATCAGGCTTAATATCAGATTTCCTACTGCCATTGGCAGGATATTAGGTAATAAAATATGAAATAATGTATAGATAATTATAATTATAATTGTTGATGTTGTAATCACTGCAATATATATTGGAAGGTAATGTATAAAATATTTCACTGCAAATGTTATATTTGTCCATATCTGCCTGAACAAAGGCTTTTCATCATTGTATCTTATCTTTAATATTGTTGATAAGTAGCTGTATGCGATGAATAAGAACAATGATAATCTTATCATGACATCTTGTTTTATCAGGATTGTTCCAAACACTAAAAATAATAGGCACATAACTATCCAAATAGCATTGTACAACACAAATCTATGAGCTCTTTTGAATGAGCTTCTTATGATGCTCCAGATAAGTGCTTTTACTGCTGATGCAAACAATATAAGGACAAATATACCTAACAGCATCTTGCCTATGAATCTACTGCTAACTTTGAATATTATTGATATCATATCATCACTTGAAAACATATCCTTCAGCTCTTGCGAAACTTTTTTCATCTCATCTAAATATTTATTATTCATATCCATGTTTTTTAACTGGCCTACTTTCTCTGCAAATGGAAGAACATCATCAATATATGTATTCATAACACTGCCGACAACTAATGCAGCAATCAGATAAAACAAGAATAGGTATGATATGTCAATCAAAAGTATCCATAATATTTTCCATTTATAACTCCTGAACACATTGATTGATTTAACATAATCTTTAGCATAATTTCTGATATAATCAGGTACAAAATTGTTTTTCTTGATTTTTTTAATCATATTTGATGTTTTTGATTCCATTTTATTATTTAATCTTAACTGCCTACAGCAGTAAATCCCAACAAAAACAAATCCCAACAAAAACAAATCCCAACAAAAACAAATCCCAAAAACAAAAATAATATAGGGCGTAGCTCCTTTTTGGGATTTGGGGTTTGGGATTTGGGATTTGGGGTTTGGGATTTGGGATTTGGGATTTGGGATTTGGGATTTGGGATTTGGGATTTGGGATTTGGGATTTGGGGTTTGGGATTTGGGATTTTTTAACTTTAATCATGTCACTTCTTTCTTATCAACAATATCCATAACATTCGCAGGCGGCAATAGTATTGGGCCTGGTATGATAATATATGCTTTAGTGTATTTATCTTTTGAATATATTATTTCGCATCCACCATTGCCTACATACGGTTGAGCGCTTTTATCTTTTGCTACTTCATATTTCAGGTTCTTTCCATCATTAAGATAAACACTGAATTTCATGCTTGTCTCACCTACAGGAAGAACAGCCCAGCAGACCTGATACATATTTGTAAGTTTGTAAGGGTCATCAGGATCAGGATAATCTTTTGTCATTGAAGCGCTTATTGAATTTATCTGTCCTGGATATGCTTTCTGCATTGAAGCTCCTAAGGCAGATGCAATATTCTTTGGCTCTAACTGTTCTCCTCCACTATAATGCAGGCATGCAGCAACTTCCCAATCTGCCACTGCATAAAACTGCGGTAGTAATGGATAAATAAACCATCCTGTCTCTCTTAGATCATCTATGCCATTCTCATCATAATCCAAAGATTGTGAATTAGTATTGATGAAAGACAAATTAAATATGAGCAGGCATAAGCATAATATTGTAATCTTTTTGATGAATTTATTAAACCAAATTGTTCTTAAAGTTCTTGTAAGCTTGCTTTTTTTATATTCTGCTATCATAAAATCACCTGTGACTCAAGTTCAGATGCTTTAGTGCAATAGTCTGCTTCAAAATCTTCACCACCACTAAACATACCACTGAATTTATCACCTATTCCAGACACTAACTCCTGCAGTTCAGCTATGCCAAGCGCAGCCATGCCAAGGCCGCATAATGAGCTTCTCCATCCTTGCCCCTGAAGACTACTGCAGTAAGTTGTTGATGCAGAGCCAGATGGTGAAAAATAAGGCCAGCACCCGACTAAACCAATTGCAAGATAAGTTATTGCCATCTCTGCAAGCTGTGATAACAATGTATCAAGGAAAACTTCACCCCATGCAGCTGACAATCCACCTCCACCACCAAGCAGATGATAATATGCACTGTCAACATAAAGGCACCAATGTATATCTCTTGCTTTATCACATGCTGCAGGGCTCATACCATATTTTATAGACTGGAGATGGCACATCTTCTGCGCGCATATGATTTGTTTTCTTTTCTGGGTGTTATATAATGTAGCTCTTGGACAGAACCATGCGAAATATTCCACTCTGAAAGGATCAATCATCTCACCGCTTGCCCAATCATCTTTAACAGCTTTTTCCATCTTTTTGATATTGAAATTTAGCCATTCGGTTTTATATCCACTTTGTTTCTGCGCTTCCATCTCTTCCTGCAATGAATCTGAATCAATCGACAGCAAGCTATCAGATTCATCATCTCTCACATTCCATGCACTCCAAGGCGCTCTTATCATATCCAAAGTCTCTTTTCCAGTTACTCCAGTGTCTGAAAGTGCCAAAGGATGAGGAGTTTCCATCCTTGTTGTGCCATCTTGATTTTTAACTACATTGCCTTTATCATCTTTTACAGGCCTATCAGCTGGCTGCACTGTCCCTTCCTGGTCAAAGTAATTTCTTGGATTTTTAGATCCATAAGTCATTTTATCTAGCTTTTCATTAGCTGCGTTTGCTTTATTGACTAATTCTTGTGGAACTTGATTATTATTTTTGTTTCTAGCATCATTAACTGCTTTATTTGCTGCATTTGCTTCTGCTTGTGCATTTTCATACGCTTTCTTATCTATTCCATCTGTCATTTCCATGGCTGCTGCTCTCAATCCAATCTCACCTGCTTCAGCAGCAACTGCTGCCCATGTTTCTGGCCTGAACAATGTGCAGTTTAGATACATACATATATATTTGAATATAAATCCTGGTTTCCATGGTATTGGTAATGAACCAGACGGCCAGATATATTTTGATATGTAATAATGAATCTTATCCATTGGATAGCAGACTGCTGTCCATAAAGAAGTGCCGCTGCCTGTGTATATTGATTCTATTACCAATGAAATTCCATATAGCACGCTTTTTGCTGTCTGGAGTATAGTATTTATTTCACCGAGAAACTCTGCGATATTACACAATATCTCTAAAGCAGTTATGACTTTTTCTATATTATCCCACATAGATGTTTCATCTGCAATCTGATCATTCAAGCTCTTTATCGCGTTTTTCATGGTGTCAGTTGCTTCGCCCATAATAACACCTTCAAGAGGCACTGTTAATTCAAACTCTTCCTGCTCTACCTGCGAATATATCATGTTCCTATGCATCACACTCATTGTTGCTGTGCATTTTATTAAATTGGATGTGTCTGTTATCTCACCTGACTCATCCCATTCTACATTTGGATCATCTGTTGTTGCAGTCTGTTTAGTCATTGTGAAGACAATTGTCTTGCTTATTTCTTTTTTTGAGCCGCTAACTACTTTTTCGCTGTCAAGAAATTCCACACTTGCACGATTGCAGCTTATGTCCTGAGAAAGTACAGTTACATCAGTATTTTTGAATTCATAATTTAGTTTTAATATGATGGGAATATCTGTGTTTTGCAAAGTTTTCTTATGCAGGGATGGTATTGGTGTTTGGCTTTCATCAACATATATAGATTTAATCACATCTGGCTTTTGGTTATAATCACTTGTACACAATCCAACACTATGCTTGATTGATTTTGTATTTCCAGAAGCATCTGTTATGTTGATAGTAAATTCCTGTTTATTGGTTTTTCCCAAATCTATAGGGATTATGTTGCTCACAGACAAGGTGCATTCAAATGCTTTTTTCCCACTTCCTCCACTGCCCCATTCTAAAAAATCATAATCTTGAAAATCTGTTTCTGTGCACTGGCCAGTTGTTATGTCATTGTTTGATATAGGTGATGTGTCAGCAATGACTGATAATGGATTATTGTCAGAAGCAAATATTGTCAAGTCATAAGAATCTTCGTAAGTTGGGCAGTCAGTTGATTCTGCAACAGCATCTTTACCTGGTATTAATATACTACCGCCATATTCTACTGGTTTTTCAACTGTTTTTCCATCAATAACTACTTCACTTTGTACAGGATTAAATACCTTTGCGATTGATGGAGGAGTGCTGTCTATGATAACTTCCTTGACTAATATATCTTTGTCAGTACCAAGATCAATAAATTTGCCAATATCATTTTCAGAATCACTCTGTACAGAAATGCCTCCTTTTTCTGCTCCGCTATTTGGTTTAGTATTATTAAATGGGCATTCCCATACGCCTTTTGTTGTTTCTATGCAGTTATTCTCAAGTGTTGTCTGACCTGTCAGCCCAAACAATTCTAACCTTAGATTTTTGTTGTTGTTAAAGCCAACTAAATCACTTATTTGAACAATTATATCATAACTATTTTTTCCACTGGCTCCACTGAGATAAATAGGAACTTCGTCCTCTTTTCCGACAATCCAGATATTATTGAGCAAAGGATTATCTGTAACTCTTTTGATTGGCAGTGTCGCTTCATAGCTGTCTTTGTTGTTTGCATTGTCTACTGCAGTGAATTTGACATTAAAAACAGCTACTTTGCTGTCCAGTTCTATACCGCTCCAGACACATTCATACACATTTTGTGTTTTATCTTTTGTGCATTCTGGTTTCATGTTTTCATATTTCTTTTTCAGGCTTCCTTTGATTGTCAATGTGCTGAAATCTCCTGCTGTCTTGCTTTGGATTAGTTGGTCTTCAGAGATATTGATTTTTATCTTTATCTTTGTTGTTATATCCTTATCTTCATCTTCTTTTAATCCAGCAACATATCCTATGGGGTTATCATCCATATCTGTAACAACTAAGGTATCTTCAAGTATGTCTGGCGCTGAAAAATCAAGTTTAACTGAATTTTCCCAACAGCTTTTACCTGCATTTCCAAGTTTGTCTGTTGTCTCTATACATATCTGTTTATCACTGGTTTCATCAGCTTCATTTCCAAGCTGGTCTTGTGTAATTGTAAAATACTTTTCTTCTGTTGATTTATCGCCGTCAAATGTTATATCTCCAACTATTTCGTTATTGATGAATAGTGTAGCATCATTCAGCATTGTTGGTGCGCAGTTTGTAGGTGCTTTATCAGATGCAGAGAATTTCACAATCAGCTCTTTACCTATCTGTGACACACTTTTAATCACAACTGTTGGCGCACTGCCGTCTGCGCAGAATTTCTGTGTCTTAGAGGCTGATTCTCCATCAGCAGTGTTTACATTAATCTCAAGAGAATATTCTTTAGAGTCTTTATTGTTTATAGGGTAATCAAATATACATATTTTATCATCACAGCTGTTGAATATATTTTCAGAGATTCCCAAAACATTGCTTGTGATAAATATCTCTGTTGTATCTATGGGTTTGCTTAATGTAACCTCAACATTGACTGTGTCATCATCTGTTTTAGTATATCCTTCAACACCATCATTTCCATATACTTTTACATTTGAAATATCTATCGCATATACACTGCTGATATAAAATGGGAAACTGATAACTAAAAGTATCATAAAACTAGCAATAAATTTAATTTGCTTATCTAAACTAATCAACTCTTTACACCCTTTTTGTAAATATTTCCCACATTATTTATTAATCTTATATTTATCTATAAATATTATATCTTATTTGTTTATTTATTTATAATGTTTTTGTTTTTAAGTATGTAAAAAGTCTTGTCTAAGGTCAATGGTTTTTGCACCCCTACCACTTTGATTGATTAAACCCCACTCCTTTTATTCTTATCTGTAATGAAAAATACACTTCTGCAGGTGTTTTCATGTGTAAACTCCTGTGTGGCCTGATGTGATTATACCT
>JBDRKY010000114.1:0-3384 GCA_043813525.1 Candidatus Woesearchaeota archaeon | reverse complement strand
TATGGCCTTATTTAATCTCATATTCTTTTACCTCCTTAGGTCTCTTTTACTTGGCTATCTTTACATAAACACAGAAGTCTCATTGACCCCTTTTATAGACGATAAACAATTTGATATATATAAAGGTTGTGGTTTTTTTATATAATTGAAAATACACTTTCTAATGTATATATTACGGTAAAACATATTCATTCACTCTCAATGAATAATCCAACCTTCACCAGATTATCTTTCGCAGCTTTAAAACCTGGATTAATTTCTAACGCATTAATAAACATTTCCTTTGCTTTGCTGTATTCTCCCTTATTGGCATATACTAATCCAAGATTATTATATGCTTCCGCATAATCTGGTTTTGCTCCAATTAACTTCTTAAAAAGCCGCTCAGCATCATCGGATTTGCCTGTATCCAAAAAAACCAGTCCAAGATTATTATAAGCCTTTAAGTAGATTGGATTCAAATTGATTGCCTCCTTAAAATAGAATTCAGCTAAAGTAAAATCTCTATTTCTATAATAATAATTTCCAAGATTATAATGGGCAACTGAGCTATCTGGTGTCTTTTCAATAGTTGCTGACCACAAAGATAAATCTCCTTGCCAATCTCCATTCCTGCTGATAGTGATAAATGAATAAGAACCAAAAATAATCAGCAAAAGTATGATTAATAATTTCTCATGTTTCCTGAATAGAGACAAAAAATAACCCAACAATAAACAGAAACCGAATGATGCAAGATAAAGATACTTCTCTGACATCACGCTTCCTATAAATATAATATTAGAGACTGGCAACAAAGAGATAAAAAACCAACCGATGCTAAAGCTAATAATTCCAAACTTTTTATAGTATATCAATCCAAAATAAATCAATAAGAGAATAACTGCCAAAGAAAAAAGAATATTCAAATCAAAAATAGACTGACCTAAGATCATCTCATTATTATAACCTGAATAAGTCAAAGAAACTATTCCTTCAGAAATTTTATGGTCTACTGTTAGATTAGTTGGAAAAATCACTAATAAAACATACTTAAATAAAGCCTTGCTCATTGTTAGCATCATATAGTAAAAGCTATTACCAAGGTAACTTCCTCTGTCAATAATATTCAATGCAAAAAACCGTATATATAAATATAAACCCACGATGAAAAAATAAGGGGAATACAATTTTACTTTTTTCTTTATATCGATAAATTCAAGTTTATTGATACATAAGTCATAAAAAATAATCAATACGGGCAAAACAATCGTCATCTCAAACGTAAAAACAGCTAAGATTGCAAACGATAGTGAAAAAACATAGGTAATCCTTTTTCCTTGCTTATTATAGTGGATGTAAAATAATAACGAGAGAAAAAGAAATATGATCCCCACAATATCAAAGCTGGATGTTGCATAACTTATAGATTCAGTATGTATCGGATGAATCCCAAAAATCAATGACGAAAAGAATGCAACATCCTTATTCAAAATCCCCCTTATAATAAAATAAACTAGTAAGGTAACGCACAAGTGAATCAATATAGAGAATATATGGTAAGAATATTTATTCACTCCAATAATTTTATAACAAACCATATAAAAAAAACTTCTCACAGGCCTATAGACACCTTCATGACCTTCTGGAACATCTCCTTTTAAAAGATTGACGCTGTTACCTATGTACCTCTTCTCCTCCCAATTCAAAATAAAAGTCTTATCATCCCAGACAAAATCATTATTGATTATATTAATATAAACTAATGTTGTAAACACAATAACTATAAGAATTTGTAATCGGGATTTGTTAATTTTAAATCTCATAATGAATGGTCTAATAAAATAAATTATAAATATTTATCTCTTCATTCTCCTTCTCTTTTCTTTCTTCATCCTTTTTCTCTGCCATTTCCATCTCATTTGACCTTTTTTCTTCCATCTTCTTGAGCTTCTTTTCATATTGAGCAACCTCCTGAATTTTATTATTTAATATTAATATTTCAATTTTTATATGGTTTTAATGATACGCTTATATATTTTTCTAATGACATTATAGAAAATATTAAAAAAATCACGTATTTTCTATAATTATGAATTTTGAATTTCCTTTGGCTGTTCTTTGATAAAAATTACAAATATGTCTTTAATCCCCAACATTTCTTTGAGGAAGAGGTCTTTAAGTATAATTTTATTTTATCAGATTATTGTGATAGAATTGAAGTTCCAAATGAGTATATTCCCATAAGTGATAGGAACGGCATCTGTGTTTATAAGAAAATAAACTAAAAAGGACTTCTGCTAAGCATGCTTCTTAGGTTATTATAAATATCATCAACTTTATCATTGACTAGGGTGATCTTGTCTCTTATTGAATCAATGTCGTCTGAAAAGGCACTCATCTTACATTCAATTTTCTCAAGACTTTCTTTAAGTTCTTCTCTAAATTTTTTTGTTTCATTAATAAAGTTTAATATTTCAGTATCTGGTTTTTTAGCAGCCATTAGATCACCTTATTTTTTATATTTTAATTTGGAGTATTTAATTGTTTCTTTGTTTTTTATTAACAACGCCATTCAAACACCCCCCCAATTAATCCAGTTAGTTTGAGAAGCAGCTTGAATATATTTCAGTAATGAAAGCAAAATTATAAAAATATAGACAATATTTATATATCATCATTATCAAAATATTATCATGACAAATAGATTATTAAGAAATATCCTTATTTCCAGTATAGCCTTTATAATATTAAGCATCATAATGGCCCTGATTGGTCATAATACTTTATTATGTTCAGAGTGTACACTTGAAACCCTAGATGATTGGAGATGCGGGTGTGTTCCATTTAATGGTGCTCATCCAATACTTCAATATATTTATTCTATTGGCTTACCTTTAATCTTAGCAACAGGTTTATTTATTAAATTACATAAAAGAACATGAGTGTATGCATATAAATTAAAAAAGGTGCTCCCGTCGGGATGGGTATAAAAGGCCATATTCTCAAAGGGCTTAATTCCGATTATAAAAAGCTACTATTATCATATTTATCAAGAAGTATTTAATGGTTTCTTTGTTTTCTATAAACACTTCCAAAGAAATTTATTATATTAACCTTACGCCTATATGTCCAGTGAGTTTCTAGGACAAAATATAGAAAATAGGCAGAATATTCGTTTAATGGGTGCAGTGCGCGATGTTAAACTCAATAAAAAAATCGGCTAATTTCAAGACGGGGTTTGAAGTTACTTTAAAATTGCTTGGGCTCAGTAGAAAATGCCAATTATTCCAGCCCCTAAATTATAGGCAATCAACCTCATGTATATCTCTGCTCGCTGTGTGCGAGCAGTTAAACCGCGCAAGTGGTTTCCAAATAATCTTTTTAATGCTGAAAACAAACACT
>JBDRKY010000113.1:0-8052 GCA_043813525.1 Candidatus Woesearchaeota archaeon | reverse complement strand
TATAATGCTCTTGAATGATTTATGCATCTTTCAACGATAACATCATAATCAAAATTATTCTTATGAAGATCAAAATTTAATGTCCTGTCATCTATCATGATTAATTCTACATCTTCTCTTTTTATGAACTCATCTATAAGGAATTTCTCATCTTTTCTTATCAATGAATGCAAAAATCCAACTTTTATCTTTTTATTCATATTAATTCCTCCAATTTATTTCGTTTGTCGTAATTCGTTCTTCGTAAATAGCTGTTTTACGATGAACTGCAAACGAAAGACGAACAATGTTTATCATAAATTTTCAATAATAGCATCAGTAACCTGCTGTGTTGTCAATGATCCACCTAAATCTGGTGTTGTCATGCCACCAGCAATGACTTTTATCACTGAATTATGTAATCTCTTTGCTTCATCAAACAATCCAATATGTTCAAGCATAAGCTTTGCTGAAAGTATTGTCGCGATGGGATTTATCTTATGTGTTCCTACATATTTTGGAGCTGAGCCATGTACTGCTTCAAAAACAGCTGTATCCTTTCCAATATTTCCTGAATATGCTAATCCTAAACCACCAACCAGCATTGAAGCCTCATCACTCAATATGTCACCAAACAGGTTTGTAGTGACAATAACATTGAATTCTTCTGGTTTTCTTATTAACTGCATTGCACAAGCATCTACTAACATTTCCAACATCTTGATATCAGGATAATCTTTAGATACTTCAAGCGCAACCTCTCTGAATAATCCGCATGTCTCTCTCAATACATTTCCTTTATGCACTAAGGTCAGTTCTTTTCTTTCTCTTTTTCTTGCTAATTCAAATGCATATCTTATTATTCTTTCTGAACCTTTTCTTGTTATTATCCTTTCAGTGATTGCCTTTACTATTTTTCCATTTTCATTATTTCCTTCTCTTTCAACTCTCTCGCTTCTTGAATATAATCCTTCTGTATTTTCTCTAACAACAATCATATCAATCCCTTTTCTTGAGAGCTCAGTTGGGAAAGACTGACACGGCCGCAGATTGACATACAGATCAAAATGCTGCCGTAATCTCAATATTGGTGATGAATAATTTGGAATATTTGGAGGGGTTGTAACTGCACCAAATAATGCGGCATCTGCTTTTTCAACTTTTTCAATTGTTTCTGCAGGTAATCCTTCTCCACATTTTTTATAGCAATCATACCCAATATCTCCATAAATCAAATTAAATCTTAATGATCCATCAGAATTATTTTCTAAAGTTTTTAATACTCTTACTGCTTCTTCAATAACCTCTGGACCAATGCCATCTCCTGGCAATATACAGATATTGTATGTCTTATTCTCTGTCATTTTATCTCCTCATATCATTTCTGCATAATATTTAATTATGCGGTATCTGTATTATTTTCACTATTTTGATTTTTCAAATAATCAATAATACCGCCTGCGTCAACTATCTTCAACACAAATTTAGGTAAAGGTTCTGCCTGATATTCTCTTCCTGTTGTGATATTTCTTATTGTTCCTGTCTTCAAGTCAACATCTATCTCATCACCTTCTTTTGTCTGGTCACAAAATTTTCTGCATATCAATATAGGAAAGCCAAGATTGATACAGTTCCTATAAAATATCCTTGCGAATGATTTTGCAACAATACACCTCACTTTTGAATATCTTAATGCAATTGGTGCAAACTCTCTACTGGAACCACAACCAAAATTCTCACCACCAACTATTATATCTCCTGGCTTTTTTTCTTTTGAAAATGTTGGATGTAATTCACATAAACAAAAATTGCCTAACTCTTCAATATTTTTTCTAGGATAAAATCTTCCTGGAATAATCTCATCTGTATTTACATTATCCTGAAATTTCCATACTTTTGCCATCTTAATCCACCTGTTTATTATTGGAGCTGGCTAAATTTTTGTTTGGGTTGGTAATCTTTCCTTCAATTGCTGAAGCTGCACATGCTGCAGGACTTCCCAAATAAATTTCTGAATCTGGATTGCCCATTCTTCCTCTAAAATTCCTGTTCATTGTTGTTAATGCTCTTTCACCAGTTGCTAATGCACCTTGATGTCTTCCTATACAAGGGCCGCAACCTGGATTTGCAACAATACAACCTGCATCTTGAAATATCTTAATCAAGCCATCTTTCATAGCTTTCTGAAATATCTCCACTGAAGCTGGTATGATGATTGTTCTTGTAAACCTATTTACTCTCTTCCCTTTCAAAATGTTGGCTGCAATCAGCAAATCTTCATATCTTCCATTTGTACATGTGCCTATAAAAACCTGATCTATTGCTAAACCTTCAACTTCACTCAAAGGTTTTAGATTGTCTAAATCATGAGGACAAGCAATCTGTGCTTCTAATTCATTTAAATCAAATTCAATTGTCTGTACATAATTTCCATTATTTGCTCTGATTTTATTATTATTATTATTATTATTATTATTATTATTATCTGCAGCATTTTTTAGATTTCTTAGGAATTCTAATGTTTTATCATCAGCTTCAATCAGTCCAGCTTTTGCACCACACTCAATCGCCATATTACATAATGTGATTCTTTCTGGAATTGACATATTGCTGATTGCATCTCCTGTGAATTCTAATGCTTTGTAAGTTCCACCTGCTACACCAAGAGTTGCAATTATTTTTAGTATCAGATCTTTTGCATAAACTCCTTCTTGAAATTCACCATTCACTTTTATCAGGATTGTTTCTGGAACTCTGAACCAAGTTCTTCCTGTTGCATAAGCCATTCCAATATCTGTGCTGCCCATACCTGTGCCAAAGGCACCTAATGCACCATAACTGCAGGTATGGCTGTCTCCACCAATAATAATATTGCCTGGCAACACAAAACCTCTTTCAATCATAATCTGATGGCAAACTCCTTCCTGAAAAAAGTTCTTCATATTATTTTCATCAATGAAATTCATAATCTGTCTTTGTGTGAATGCTTGATCTTTATTTGCAGGCGGCACAATATGATCAAATGGAATTACAATCCTATTAGGGTATTTGGGTTTGTCGGCAATTTTTTTCATTGCCTCAATCGCTAAAAGTGATGTGGTATCATGGCTCATTATCCTATCTACTTCAACCCAGACTATCTCTCCTGCTTTTATTGGCCTTCCTAATTTTCTGCTAAAAATCTCTTCTGCTAATGTTCCCATTTTTCCTCCTTAAATCAAGTGCTATTGTAATAAGGTTTGATGGTTTGAATGAACTAACATTTTCAGTTTCTTTTTTATCTTCAAACCTTATTATCTTATAACCTTCAAACTATTGCTATGTTCTCTGCACCATTCTACTATATGCTTTAATTCATCTAATCTGACTATCCTTCCGGTCTGACCAACAGCTTTTACTCTTTCCAATACTCTTAATGTTAATTCATCTCGAATATCACCTGAATTTATTCCTATTTGTTCAAGTGCATGTCTTATTGATGATATACCAGACATATGATCTAAACAGATCTGCATATTTCTTCCGACTAATCTTGGATCAACACTCTGATAATGTAATGGATCAGTGATTGCAGCATTTGTATGAACACCTGCACAATGTGTGAATGCATTTTCTCCAACTATTGGTGAATTTACAGGGATTGGTATTCTTGAATGCTGGCTAACAAGCTGATAAAGTTCTGGTAATATTTCTAAATTCCATCTGTTTTGATTATTGTTTCCACTTACTTTTAAATCATTTAGTGCAATCATTAATTGTGCTAGATCAACAATGCCTGCTCTTTCACCAATACCTAAAACAGATGCATCAATTATCTCTGCACCTGCACGATAAGCATCAATTGCATTTGCTAATGCAAATCCTCTATCATTATGGCAATGGACTGCAATTTTAGGATACAAACCTTGGCCAGCTAATGCTGCTTTCAGATTTTTTACATAATCATACATATTTCTTTCTGTGCCTGGCATCATATAACCTGTTGTATCAGCTATACTAATTATGTCAGCTCCTGCTGTGACAGCAGCTGCTGCAGCTTTTACAACATTATGAAATTCAGACCTTACTGTATCTTCAGGAGTGTATCTGATGATCACATCTGGGTTTCTCTGCTTTGCATGTCTGATCATCTCTTTTATCTGTGCAATAGCTGTGTTTAGATCTTTTTTAAACACACCATTTAATCTTTCATTTGATACACAATAAAATATTCCAATGAATCCAACACCACAATCAACTGCCTGATCAATATCTTTTTTCCATGATCTTGCATGCGCACCTATTGTTGCTCTTAAATTTCTGTGTGCTATCTGTTTGACTGCACTGCAAATTTCAGGGCTGACCAAAGGATGGCCTGCTTCAATTATATCAATACCTAAATTATCCAGCATATCAGCTATCGCTAATTTGATATGGCTGTCAAAATAAACTCCAGGAGTCTGTTCTCCTTCTCTTAGTGTTGTGTCTAATATTTGTACCATTTTATACAATCTGAATACCACTGACTTTAAATGCGTAGCATTTATGGCTCTACAAATCTATTGACTGGTGGTTCTTGATATTTCGTTTTTAGTTATTCATCTTTTGTTTGTCATTAAAACAGCAAGTTTTGACAAATGAACAACGACAAATGAATAATTAATATCTATTCTCCCCAATCTTCTTCTTCCTGAGGTGCTTCTTTGACTGTAAAAGGATTTACTCCGGAAACTTCTAACTCTAATCCACAATCTGAACATTGTAATAATTCACCTTGTACTGTTCCTTCAGCTAAATCAACATTTGCTCCGCAAACTGGACATTCTACCATATTTTTCACCCACATTCTCATTGTTTATCATATCATATTGGCTAATTCTTAACCTATTTAACTGTATAACTATATGTTATATTAACTTAATGTAAATTATTTAACAAAAAATATATAAAGTGTGAAATTATTTAGTTTGTTGTATCTCGTTATTCGTAACGAACAATGAATAAGGTGGTAATATGGTAACAATTGCAAGAACTGTGGAAAAATTAATTGAAAAAAAGCCTTTTGTACAGGAAGCGCTGTCAAGAGGAATTATCAATGTGGCTGCATTGGCTGAAGAGATAACATCTGAAGTTGAAGCAGAAATGAGAGAAAAAGTGAAATTTTCTGCTGTAATGATGGCTATCAGAAGATATGGAGAGAAGCTGAACAAGACTGTTGTCAAAAGATATAAGTTTAATAAAGATTCTGATGTGAACTTAAGATCAGATTTATATGAGATCACTGTGAAGAAATTACCTGGAATACAGAATAAGATAAGCAAGATATATGAACTTCTCAATACTAAAGAGAATGATATGCTGACAGTTACACAAGGTTTTCATGAAGTTACTTTGATAACTAACAAAAGAAATAAGCAGAAACTGAAAAAAGTTTTCAAGCCAGCAGAAATTAAATCCGAGATAGAAAATTTAGCAAGCATAACTGTGAATATTCCATTAGAAGCTGTTAACAATATAGGAATGTTTTACATAGCAACAAAGTCTATGACATGGGAAAATATAAACATAATTGAGATAATCTCTACCTTTACAGAATTGACATTTATTATCAAAGAAAACGATGCGCCAAAAGCATTTTCTACTTTGAAAAGGCTGATTAAAGAGCAGAGCTGAAATTTTTTAATTATTTATTACACTCACTCAAAATGTTTTTGCATATGCGAAGTCCAAGGCGAAGCCAATGTTTCTCATGAATTTCTTTGTTTTATTTTATATTTTTAAACTAAATAAAAAAACTAGTGAGAAACATGGACTTCGTCCCCTTTCTTCGTTGTGAGCTGAGATTGATAGTACTTAATCAAGATAAAACTATTTAAATGAGATATGCTTAACTTAATAAAATGGCAAATGAAACTAATAATTCAATATCAATAGAAGAAATGGCAATATTTTGTAAGAAGAAAGGATTTGTATATCAAAATAGTGAAATCTATGGTGGACTATCTGGATTTTTTGATTATGGACCTTTAGGTGTAGAAGTTAAAAATAATATTAAAGCACAATGGTGGAAAAGGTTTGTAAAATCAAGGCAAGATGTTGTTGGAATAGATGGTACTTCTATTTCACACCAAAAAGTATGGGAAGCTTCAGGACACGTAGGATGTTTTGCTGATCTTATGCTTGAATGCCAAAAATGTAAAGCAAGACACAGAGCAGATCAATTAATTGAAGAAGAACTAAATATTATGGTTGAAGGCATCTCTAAAGAAGACGTTGATAAAATAATTGAACAAAATAATCTGAAATGTCCAAAATGCGGTTTTAAAAGTAATAAAAGTGAATCTGAAGATAATAAAGGTCAAAAAGGTAGTAAAGGTGAAAAATCTAGCAAAGGTGGAAACCTTAGCAAAGCCAAAGAATTTAATCTTATGTTCAAGACATTTGTCGGACCAATTGAATGTGAAAATAATGTTGCTTATCTAAGACCAGAAACAGCTCAACAGATATTTCTTAATTATAAACTGATTACTGAAACTGCACGGATGCAGCTGCCTTTTGGTATCGCACAAATCGGAAGAGCATATAGAAATGAAATTTCACCAAGGGATTTCTTGTTTAGAACCAGAGAATTTGAACAGATGGAATTAGAATATTTTATACATCCTGAAGAAAAAGAATGCAGTCTGTTGAACAAAGCGAATAAAGAAGATAATAAAGACAATAAAAATGATCTTGATTTTGAATTTCAAATTCTAACAGCTGAACAGCAGGAAAATAAAAAAACAGCTCACAAAAAAATGAAGATGAAAGAAATGCTGAAATCAAATTTAATGGATGAATGGCATGCCTACTGGATGAAAGAAATGTATATATGGTTTATTGATTTAGGGATAAAGCCTGAAAATCTGAGATTAAGGGAACACACTAAAAATGAAAAGGCACATTATAGTGTTGCTTGCTTTGATATCGAATACAAATTTCCATTTGGATGGAAAGAGATACATGGGATGGCTAACAGAGGAAGTTTTGATCTGGAACAGCATCAGAAACATTCTAAAAAAAGTCAGGAGATTTTTGATGAAGCATCTAAGAAAAAAGTTTTAGCTAGAGTTGTTGAACCATCACAGGGTGTTGATCGTGCTTTCCTTGCATTTATGTTTGATGCATACACCCATGAGCCTAAAAATAAAGACAGAGACTGGGTTGTATTAAAGCTGCATCCTAAATTAGCTCCTGTACAGATTGCTATACTTCCTTTGGTAAATAAACTAAATGATAAAGCAAAAGAAGTTTATAATATGCTGAAAGACGAGTTTGTATGTTTCTATGATAAGTCAGGAGCGATTGGAAGAAGATATGCAAGAGCAGATGAGCAAGGCATTCCTTTTTGTTTAACAATAGACTTTGAAACAATTGAAAAGGATAATTCAGTTACCATTAGAAGCAGAGATTCAACTAAACAAGAAAGAGTCAAGATTGAAGAATTGTGTGTGAAGCTGAGAACTATTCTTTGATTATTTTATTTTATCTTCATATGATAACTGCAAAATATAGCATAGTCAATGCTCCCCACATCTCTAACCGCAATGTCCAGCCATTGAAGAACAAAACACAGATCATTGCCATGACATAGGCTAATGTAATCATTGTCTTGTCATATTTTTCATTCTTGTGCTCTCTACATCTACTATTGTAGTTCATTGAAACAGCTGGGTACATATCCATCTTATACCTCCAATTTTATCTTTTTCATAAAAAATAAATGTTTGCAAGCTATTTTAGAGCCTTATAACTATATCTTTCATATATTATATAGTTTTTTCTAATATATATAATTATGGCTTATAATTTATAAAAAAGCTTGTGCTTGTAGCACTAATACTTTAGTCACTTCTGTGGCTAAAACATAAATCTACAACAATATGCCACAAACGACAAGCCACGAGCTACAAGTGTCTAAGGTCAATGGTTTTTGCACCCCTACCACTTTGATTGATTAAACCCCACTCCTTTTATTCTTATCTGTAATGAAAAATACACTTCTGCAGGTGTTTTCATGTGTAAACTCCTGTGTGGCCTGATGTGATTATACCT
>JBDRKY010000112.1:0-6866 GCA_043813525.1 Candidatus Woesearchaeota archaeon | reverse complement strand
GAACAGATTTCTTCTTTTTAATTAAAGAAATCATTTTTTTTCTGATAGCAATTTTTTCAGAAGACAAATGTATCACCTCAAAATGGATTAAGATTAACTTATTTATATATTTTGTCCTAAATTATGTCGCGTTGACTAAATGTTGATTCAACATATAGAAGAGGAACAAACTTTGATGTATATATACCTCTTTTAGAAGATGATATATATAACGAGCACATACAAACAAGTGAAGATGATAGAGATTTAAATAGTGCTTTAGATAGAAATATAAAAATATTGATTGTTGAAGATGACCCTGCAAATAGAGAAGTGATGGGTTTTGTGTTAGAAAAATATGATAATTATATATTAGAATTTGCAGAAGATGGTGAAGAAGGACTTCAAAAATACATAATGAATAAGCCAGATATTATCATTACTGATTATGTAATGCCAAAGATGAATGGTGGTGCTCTTATTAATGAGATTAGAAAAATAGATAAAAATGCTCAAATTATATTATTGACAGGATACAGAACTAACAACGGGATACCAGTAAGTGATGTACCTATTATAAACAAACCATTTGAACCTAAAGTATTAATTGAAACAATAGAATCAGTTTTATCTAAATCTCCTTAAGTTTAACCAATAACTTTATAAACACCCGCTTTTTATACTCAAAAATGCTCAGATTATGGATGTGAGCTTAAAAAGAGAAAAAAAGAACATATTAGCTTTATTTTAGCTAAAGGAGTATGGAGGTACAGCAAATGGCTTCAAATAAGACACATATAAACTTGGTATTCATAGGACACGTTGATCATGGTAAATCTACCAGTGTAGGACGTTTATTGTTTGATTCAGGTAATATTGACGAACAAGCAATGAGAAAATTGAAAGAGAAGGCTCAAGAGCTTGGAAAAGGCGGATTTGAATTTGCCTTTGTCATGGACAATCTAAAGGAAGAGAGAGAAAGAGGAGTAACTATTGATCTTGCTCATAAGAGGTTTGAAACACCTAAATATTATTTTACAATAATTGATGCACCTGGCCACAGGGATTTCGTCAAGAATATGATCACAGGAGCATCACAAGCAGATGCTGGTGTACTTGTTGTTGCTGCAAATGACGGTGTCATGGCACAGACAAAAGAGCACGTGTTCCTTTCAAGAACACTTGGTGTAAACCAGCTGATTATTGCTGTCAACAAGATGGATATGAAAGATTATTCTGAAGATGTTTTCAACAAGGTAAAGACAGATGTTTCAAATCTGTTAAAAACTGTCGGCTATAAACCAGATGAGATTCAGTTTATCCCAATTGCTTCATTACCAGGTGATAATGTAGCTAAGAAGACAGATAAGATGCCATGGTATAAAGGTCCTACTTTGTTAGAAGGATTGGATATATTAAAAGAACCAGAAAAACCAACAAATCTTCCATTAAGACTACCTATCCAAGATGTTTATAATATCACAGGCATTGGTGTAGTACCAGTCGGAAGAGTTGAGACTGGAGTTATGAAAATAGGTGACAAAGTTATGGTTGTTCCAGGAAGAGAAGGTAAAGGAGTCCCTGGAGAAGTCAAGAGCATGGAGATGCACCATGAACAATTGCAAAAAGCTGAGCCAGGAGATAATATAGGTTTCAACGTAAGAGGCATTGGCAAGAAAGATATCGCAAGAGGCGATGTTCTTGGTCATTCTGACAATGTTCCAACTGTTGCTTCTGAATTTACAGCACAGATTGTTGTATTGAATCATCCAACTGTTGTTACAATTGGGTATACACCAGTATTCCATATACATACTGCACAGGTAGCTTGTCAGATAATAGCGATTGAGAAAAAGCTTAATCCAGCAACTGGTGAAGTTCTTCAGGAAAATCCAGACTTCATCAAGAATGGTGATGCAGCTATCGTAAAGATAAAGCCAATGACACCTTTGGTGATTGAAAAGCAAAAAGAGATACCACAGCTTTCAAGATTCGCTATCCGTGATTCAGGTACAACAGTAGCAGCTGGCATGTGTATTGAATTAGTAAAAAAAGCTTAAGCTTTTTTATTTTAATTTTTATATTAAATTTAAATGATTGATAAAACATGATAACTTCAATGTTTTCATGCAGCAGGAAACTAACATGCAAAAAGCAAGAATAAAATTAGCAAGCACAGACATAGATAAGATTAATCAGGTTTGCCAACATATAGGTGACATCTCAAAAAAAACAGGAGTAGAGATGAGAGGTCCTATTCCTTTACCTACAAAGAAATTAAAGCTTACAACAAGAAAATGTCCTTGTGGTAATGGAACTGCGACATGGGAAAGATATGAGATGAGGATACATAAAAGACTTATAGATCTTGGTATTGATGAAAGAGCATTAAGGCTTGTCATGAGAGTCCCTATCCCAGAAGGCCTGCATATAGAGATTGAGATGGTTGATTAGTTCTTTTGATTTTTTATATGTTGTTAAAATCCACCAAATTGAGCCATTATTGCTCCTTTGCTAGTCTTTTGTAATTTATATTTCTTTATTCTTGTAGTTTTATTCTTTGATTTAGGTTTTGTTGTAAGTCCTTTAGATGAAGTCTTATTCTTTTTTGATAATTTCTTAATCATAGATTTTTCTGCTAATTTAGACAATTTAGTTTTTGATTGTGATGTCGACGCGGATAAAGACGTTTGATCTGTTGTTTCAGATTGTTTATCTGATTTAATCTTAGCTTTTGCTCCTGATTTAGTCTTAGCTTTTGCTCCTGATTTAGTCTTAGCTTTTGCTTCTGATTTAGTCTTAGCTTTTGCTTCTGATTTAGTCTTAGCTTTTGCTTCTGATTTAGTCTTAGCTTTTGCTTCTGATTTAGTCTTAGCTTTTGCTTCTGACCTTGTCTTGACCTTTGATTTTATGTTAGAATCTCCTTTATCTGAATCATCAGTTTTTGATTTCTTCTCTTTAGCAACTTTCCTCTTATTTTTACCATCCTTTGATTTTGATTTTAATTTCATACTTGCTTTTGCTGCAGCTTTTGATACTGCACTTTTGCTATCTTCAATAATTTTTCTACCTGGAGAATCACATTCTGAATCAACTTCTTCATCAGCATTTTCTTTAGGTGTGATTTTAAATCTTCGTTCATCATAAATAACTTGATTAACAAGTCTCTGATAATCTTCTGCACCATTAGATAATTTTGCATATTTAAAGATTGATTGGCCATATTTTGGTGCCTCTTTAATTTTTGAGTTAGACCTTATCGGATCAGCAACAATCTCATAAAAATCATTTTTCATCTGGCAAAGAACTTCATTAGAGTCAGCACATCTAAGATCAAATAAAGTTGGAACAATCTTTGAGACAGTTATATCATGATCGTATTTTTCAGCCATATGATTGATGAAATCAATTATTTCTTTTGTGCTATGATAGCTGAGATAATCACAAGTTGTCGGTATGATCGCTTCACTGCCTGCAAGAATACCATTTTGTGTAAGTATACCTTTAGAAGGAGGACAGTCTATAAGGATATAATCATATTTCATAAACACTTCTTTAAAATCATTTATTTTTTTTCTAAGAAGAATCTCTTTGTTATCAATCTTTTGTATCTGCGCTTCTGCGCTTACCAAAGAATCATTAGAAGTGACCATATCAAAATTTGTGCCTAAAGATCTTATACATTCCCTGATATCTGCATTATCTATAAGAAAATCATACATATTTTTATGAGAACTATCATTAAAACTTGTTGCGACACTTCCTTGAGGATCAAGATCAAGCAAAAGAACACGCCTATTTTTTCTTGAAAGACCAGCGCCTAAATTCACAGTTGTTGTTGTCTTTCCAACACCACCTTTTTGATTAATAATACAGATTGTTCTCATATTACTACCACCTTTTTATTCTACATCACTACGTCTCAATAGACGTGGAAAACAGGGAAGTATATAAAACTTTCCAAAAATTAGATAAATAAAAAATATAAAGGATTACAAATTCTGAGAAAATAATTAAACAATAAGGTGATAAAATGGTAAAGATTGGAATTATTGGCGGAAGTGGTTTAGATGACCCAAATATTCTTGAAGATGCAAAAGATGTTGAGGTCGATACAGAATATGGAAAACCAAGCTCTCCTCTAAAGGTTGGAAAGATTAAAGGTGTTGAGGTTGTATTGCTGGCAAGGCACGGCAGAGAGCATAGGATTCCGCCTACACAGGTTAATTACAGAGCAAATATTCAAGCTTTGAAACAGGAAAACTGTACACATATTCTTGCGACTACTGCATGCGGCAGCCTTAAAAAAGAAATTGGAAGAGGGCATTTAGTTATATTAGACCAGTTCATTGATTTTACTAAGCACAGGAAATTTAGTTTTCACGAATCATTTGAGCCTCATAAACCATTGCATTGCCCAATGTCTGATCCATATTCCAAAGAATTAAGAGAAATTTTCATTAATACCTGTGATGTGCTTGCAGAGAACAATCCTAATTTTAAGTTCCACAAAAAAGGCACAGTTATCACAATTGAAGGGCCAAGATTTTCAACAAGAGCTGAGAGCAAAATGTTCAGTTCATGGGGTGCTGATGTTATCAATATGTCCATTGCAACAGAGACAGCTCTTGCTAATGAAGCTGGCATACCATATGCAGCTGTTGCTATGTCAACTGATTATGACTGTCTTTTTGATGACATTGAAGCAGTCACATGGGAAGAAGTACTTAAGGTTTTTAAAGAAAACGCAGATAAAGTTACTAGTCTTTTGATTAATATGATACCAAAGATAAAATGAATAGTTATTCGTAAGTCATTTATAGTTTGTCGTATATAGCAGACATACAAAGAACGAAACACGACAAACGAATAACAAACTAAGGTGATAAATATGCCAATAAAATCAAAGATAAGGACAATACCTAATTTTCCAAAAGAGGGTATTATGTTCAGAGATATAACAACATTGCTTAAAGATCCAATTGGGATGCAGTTAGTTGTTGATGACTTTGTAAAGAGATACAGAGGGGGAAAAATTGATAAAATAGTTGGGGTTGAGGCTCGCGGCTTTGTTATTGGCGGAGCATTAAGTTATGCTCTTGGCATTGGCTTGGTGTTAGCAAGAAAACCAGGTAAATTGCCAGGAGAATGCGAAGCACAGGAATATCAATTAGAGTATGGGACAGATAAGATTGAGATTCATAAAGATGCAATTTCACCAGGAGACAATGTATTGATAATGGATGACCTTCTTGCAACAGGCGGAACTGCAATGGCAGCAATAAAACTTGTTGAAAAGATGGGCGGCAAAGTTGAAGAGGTTGCATTTATAGTTGATCTTCCTGATGTAGGTGGAAGAAAAAAGCTACAGGATGCTGGTTATAAAGTATATTGGCAGACTGAGTTTGAAGGAGATTAGATTTTATAATTGATTTAGTGGATTTAAATCTAAATTTAGATTATAAATTATGAAACTTTATTATTTTCATTGGTTTTATCAGCAATCTTTATAAATCCTCATAATTTCTAAATAAAATCATGCAGATTACAACAGCAGAAAGGCATAAACTAAAGAAATTCATAAAAGAACTGAATCCATATAGAGGTCGCCATACAGAACTGGTCAGTGTTTATGTGCCTGCTGATTATGATATGAATAAGATAATTAATCATCTTGCTGAGGAACAGGGCACAGCCACTAACATTAAATCCACTGCAACCAGGAAAAATGTTATTGATGCTTTAGAGAGGATGATACAGCATCTGAAGATTGTTGGTAAGACACCAGAAAATGGTCTTGCTGTATTCTCAGGCAATGTCGCTGAAAGAGAAGGTCAAAGTGATGTAAAAGTATGGAGCATTGAACCGCCTTTGCCAATGAACCAGCGATTATACAGATGCGATAAGCAGTTTGTTCTTGATCCTTTGAGAGACATGTCAATAGAAAAAGAGGGCTATGGCCTTGTTGTGATGGACAGAAGAGATGCAAATATCGCTTTTTTGCGGGGGAAGACAATTGTTCCTCTGGTCAAGACACATTCAGAAGTTCCTGGAAAATTTCGTGCTGGCGGACAAAGCGCACCTAGATTTGCAAGGCTCAGAGAAGGTGCTGCAAAACAGCATTACAAAAAGGTTGCAGAGTATATGAAAGAGCAGTTCTTAGGGAATCCAGACATCAAAGGGATAATAGTTGGCGGTCCCGGACCAACAAAATATGATCTGGTTGACGGCAATTATATAACAAACGAGGTCAAGAAGAAAATCATTGGTATTAAAGACTTAAGTTATACTGGTGATTTTGGTATGCAGGAACTGCTTGACAGATCAGAGGATTTACTTTCACAAGAAGATGTTGTAGATGAAAAAAAGATAATGACAAGGTTCTTTGATACCCTTGCAAAAGATTCAGGAAAAGTAAGCTATGGAAAAGAAGAGGTTCTTAAGAACATAAAGAATGGAGTTGTTGATGTATTACTATTATCTGATGTTCTTGATGATGAAGAGATAGAGATGTATGAGGAAGAGGCAGAGAAATTTAATACTACTGTGAAAATCATATCCACTGAAACCAGAGAAGGTGTCCAGTTAGAAAAGATAGGCAAGGTTGCAGCTATACTTAGATATAGTATTGTTTCTTAACTTTGCATATTATACACTGAAAACAGGAATATTTAAAAAAATTACAACCCAAGTTTGACAACTGTCAAACTTGGAGTAATTTATTTATCAAGCCCTGAAAGGGCATGTAAATAAATTACTAGCGTTTTGTGCGAATTACATAAAAATTAAGCATAATTTAGTGAAACATTGCATTATGTTTTTTGTTTTAAGATGCTAACAATTTATTTACATGCCCTGAAAGGGCTTGATAAATAAATTGCTTCGAA
>JBDRKY010000111.1:0-4801 GCA_043813525.1 Candidatus Woesearchaeota archaeon | reverse complement strand
GAACAGATTTCTTCTTTTTAATTAAAGAAATCATTTTTTTTCTGATAGCAATTTTTTCAGAAGACAAATGTATCACCTCAAAATGGATTAAGATTAACTTATTTATATATTTTGTCCTAAATTATGTCGCGTTGACTATTCATGAAGCTCACCTGTTTCTTTGCTTCTTTTAGCCAAGAAATCTTTGATGAAATCAGCAATCATCTCTGCTGAATCATATTCTTCCAAATCAAGCCATTCAAAACAAAGAATGGCTTCATTGTAATCTTTTAAATCAGTGATTGCTATTTTCATGCTCCCACCTCTAAAACTTCTCCACATTCTGTGCAAAAGACTAAATCTTCTACAATTTCATATTCACAAAAATGTTTTTCACTTCTCATGTTAAGCACCTCCATGCTTTAATTTTCTTGAAGGTGTCCTACAACGGAGATGCCATGATTCTTTAGGTGTAAGCCGACCTTCTGCAAGAAGGGAAAGAACAATGAAGCAGTGAAGTGTGCCTGTTTAGAAAATAAAGCAATGGTGGTGCTGTGGGAGAAGTGAAAAAGATGTGAGTTATAGAATTCTGATATGAATAATAGTTGCATAAGTTTATTATTAAAGGAATATTTGTAGAGGAGTATGAAAATACCAGAACAATTCAAACAAAAACTGAGAAAAAAGGAAGAACGTGAAAGAAAAGAAAGGCTTAAGGAGAGAGAAGAAGAGAAAGAATATGAAAGAAAAATAAGAGAACTGAATAGGAAAGACAAAAAACTGTACCCTAAAAAATTAGAATTAGCCAGAAAGATATTTCAGTGGAAAAAAGAGTTTTTGGAAACAGAAGAAGGAAACAAAATTATGAAAAGAGCAGAGAATCATCTGTGGGTTTATAATGGCAGATGGGGGCATGAACATCCTAGATTCAGTGGTTACGGCTGTTGGTCAAGAATATATTTCAATAAAAAAACAATGGAATATATGAGAGGATACAAGATTGGCGGTGGCACAATGTTCACTTTCAGAAAACCAGAGGAAATGGCAGAAAAACTGTTCCATGAATATCTTGAAAAGATGTGGAAAGAGCTTGAAACAGGAAAAGTGTTCAAATGGCTATGTAAATGATTCCTTGCTTAAAGGAAAGATAACCAATGCACGTTCTTGCTGAGCAGGTCTTGTTTTGGGTAAAGAATGCATAAAAAATGATGAAAAAGGGTGTTTTATTGGCTATAACCTGCATTCATGTTTTTTATAAATGATACTTGGCGTTCAAACCCCAGCAAAGATAATGTCGCACCAATCTTTTTGGAACCCTCAAATTTAGTTCCCATTTCCATAATTAAAGGAAATACTGCTCTTCAAGCTCATGAAAACAGTAAAAAACAGATTTTAAAAACAATAAACAAAGTTTAGATTATAAAACATTTGACTTATCATAAGTTTTATTATTATATAAAACTTGTCATATTAACGTATGTAAAAAGTCTCCTTTTTAGAATATTATTGCTGCCTTATGTTTGTTTTTATCACAATACAGGTCGTAAGATATTTATATTGCGAAAACTTTCTATCCAAAGTAAGCATATTTTCCAGAATCAAATGTATTCAGTTTTCGCTGATGAAAACTGGCAGCAATAATATTCTTGTTTAGGAGACTTATTACATACATATTAACTGTCCTAACCCACATAGACATGTACACAAAACATTTATATAATTGTTTATTCTTACTATGATGATGAAAATCTTAATAACAACACTATATAGAGGGGATGTGAATCCTATTGTTATGTATAAGATTGGTGCAGACAAGGTTGCATTTGTCCTTGATCTTGAAAGGGTGAAGAAAGATGCTATTGATAATATCAAGGATAAGTTTGATAAGCTCACAAAAATAGATATTATCAAGATACAACAATTTGATGTGCCTAAGATAACTGAAGAGATCCTTAAGTATGCCAATAAGAATAAAGATGCAGAATTCATTTTCCATGCAAGCGAAGGAAGAAAGACTATGTTCTTAGGCTGTCTTTATGCTGCATCCATGTTAAAGGCTAAGTGCTATTATTTAAGGGAAGATAATTCAGAGATGTATTCTGTTCCTTTGTTTAATTTACATTTGAATAAGACCAAAATTGATATATTAAAGGCACTTTCCGATGGCATAACAAGTAAAGTAAAGCTGGCAAAGCATATTCATAAACACAGAAGCCTTATCTATAACCATCTTTCAGACCTGAATAAAGGCGGTTTTATTGACGAGAAGCACAATCTTACTGAAACAGGCAGGATTGTGATGATGGGGTAAAAAACACAATGATAACTATAAAAAACCACAAAACATATAAATGTTTCAAAATATAAAACATTTGTTTTAAAAATGAGAACACTAATAAAGGAAACATATTGGGATATAATAAACATTTTTTATAATAATAAGAATACACCTGTGCATCTTAGAGAAATATCCAGGATGATTAATCTAAAGGAAGGCCCTTTATCAAGGCATCTGAACAGATTGATAAAAGAAAAGATACTTGTTTCACATAATGAAGGGAATCTTAAAAAATTCAAGATACCCAAAACAAAAATACCAGAAATATTTACTATATTTGATATAGAAAGATATCAAAATATTCCTTATATACGCAAAAATGCAATCAGTTTTTTTATAAGGCAGTTAAAAGAAAAGCCATTATGTATCCTTTTGTTTGGTTCAACAGCAAAAAATACATCTAAAAAGGATTCAGATATTGATCTGATAACAATATTCAACAAAAAAATAGATACAAAAAATGCATTAAAATATGCTGAAGCACAGACTGGAATAAAAATAAGTGAATTTCAGATGACTTATCAGGAGTTTACAAAAGAACTGAAACTCAAAGAAGATAATGTCATACAGGCAGGGATAGAGACAGGATTTCCAATATGCAATCATCTATATTATTATGAGGAAATAAACAATGGATGATAAAACTCTTAAGAAACTATTAGAAATGAAGAAAAAAAGAATGTTAGGATATGATATAGATTATGAATTTATAAAAAAACTGAAAAAGGATTTTAAATTTATATTAAAACATCCCAATACAGACATTGAAAAGTATTACTATAATTTAGTGTTGGAACAATTGAAAGTGAATGAAGCAAGGCTGAAAACAGATTCATTAAATGTAAACTCTAAAATTATATTCTTTGAGAATGGAATTGTTGATATTGACAACAGGAAAAATAAAATGGAATGTTGTATTGAATTAAATGTTAAGGTAGGAAGATGAAAATAACAATACATGGCGGAAAAGATGAGATTGGGGGCAACAAGATATTAGTTGAACACGAAAATACAAGCATTTTCTTAGATTTTGGAATGAGTTTCAAACAGGCAGGCAGATATTTCTCTGAGTTTTTGCAGCCTAGAAAATGTTCAGGATTAAAAGATTTTTTAGAATTAGGATTATTGCCTGACATTAAAGGATTATACAGAGAAGATTATCTTAAGCATATGGGGAAAAAGCCAGAGAAGAGAAGTGTTGACGGCATATTTTTATCCCATGCACATGCAGACCATGCCCAGTACATACATTTTCTTAGAGAAGATATTCCTATCTATTGTTCAGAAGCTACAAAGATAATACTTGAAGCACTTGAAACAACAGGAGTTGGAGGATTTACTGATTTTGTTACTAAATGCGAAGCATTTAAGTTTTATACTAATACTAAAGGAAATTTAAGCAGAGTTACTAGAGCCACCAAAGGAAATTATGTCAAAGACAGGCCTTTTGTTGTAATGAAGCCTTATGAAAAAGTTAAAGTAGGTGATATGGAAATACAAATGGTTCCTGTTGATCATTCACTGCCAGGTGCATGCGGATTTATTGTATTTACAGATGAAGGTAATATTTCTTATACTGGTGATATTAGGTTTCATGGAGATCATCCTGAGCTAAGCAAGAAATTTGTTGAATTATCTACAAAAGCAAAGCCAAAATATCTAATTATTGAAGGAACAAGAATGAACTCTGAAAAAGATAAAAGCGAAGCAGAAGTTGAAAAAGAAATATCTAGTTATATGTCAAAAACAAAAGGTTTAGTATTTGTTGAGCATCCTATCAGAGATATAGATAGAGTAAACAGCATATTGAAAGCTGCTAAAGAGAATAAAAGAGAATTAGCTGTAAGCATGAAAATGGCTTACCTGATTGAAAGATTAGGCAAGTTATCTCCTTTTAATCTTGATGATGTTAAAATATTTGTACCTAAAGAAAGCTGGGGATTGATTGATAAAGATGTTGATGATAAATTAGTCGAAGGTGATTACCCTGGCTGGAAAAAAGAATATTTTAACAGAAAGAATTGTATAACATACAAAGATTTGAAGAAAAACCCTTCAAAATATGCTGTCAGTATAAATCTTTTTACTGTTAATCAATTGATTGATATAGAGCCATCATCAGAAGCTATATGGATAAAGTCTAGTTGTGAGCCTTTTTGTTTAGAGATGGAACTAGATGAGGAAAGAAAACAGAATTGGTTAGAACATTATGGAATTAAACAATATCAGGCGCATGCTTCCGGACATATGAATGGAGTTGAAAGGAAAAAGATGATAATGGAAATAAAACCTAAAGAGGTTGTGGGTGTGCATTGGGAAGTGAAGTGATGAAATAATTGTTAGTAGTATGTAAAAAGTCTCCTAATAAGGAATATTATTGCAGCCAGTTTTCATCATGGAAATCTTACAATTAAAATCATAAAGGAGCTCCATACCTTAATGTCTCACGACCTGTATTGTGATAAAAACAAACATAAGGCGGCA
>JBDRKY010000110.1:0-9876 GCA_043813525.1 Candidatus Woesearchaeota archaeon | reverse complement strand
ACTTCTTCTTTATCCAGATCAAAGAATTCAGCAAGCTTTTTTTTCTTGTCTTTGTTATTCTGCATCATAATCTGGATATAAGGCAATGTATTGGTAATCGTATCTTTGACAGAATTATGTGTCTTTAAAGCAATCTTCTCTGCGATTGCTTTTCTCTTCTGATACTTCATATTTGCCTGCCATATTTTCAATAGTCTTTGTGTTGGCGCATATTTGACAAATTCTTTGCTTTTCTCATCTTTAGCAGCTGCAACACCAGCTGTCAGAAGAGCATTGATATAGATCATAAACCGCCAATGCTGCCATCTTCTTATCCTTCCTCTATAGACATCAGCTTTGCTCAGTGCATCATATGCTCTTGCAAGGTCTTCTGGCTTAGTATATTCTTTTGGCAGGTTTGCATCAATCCAGAGAAATGACTGATCTAAATCTTCATCAACATTTTCTAATGCAGATATAGCCACTTTAGCATCCTTTATCTTAAATATTCTTACTAATGCATCAATGATTGTTTCTGACTTATCTCTTTCACTTAATTCCTTGATATCCTCTTTGCATAATTCACCTTTACCCTGAACTAATCCTTGTAAGTCATTGGTAGCTGCTCTTAGATCTCCGCCTGAACGCCTGGATAAGGATTTAAGGCTGTGGTCATCATATTTTATATTCTCTTTAATACATATTTCACTTAGTTTTGCAAATATATCCAGATATCCTAATTCATTAAACCCAAGCAGTTCGCATTTATTCCTCAAAGTGTTCATCTTTTTGTCATAAGGATTTGTTGCTGTACAAATAATAGGAAAAGAGGTCTCTTCAATGATCTTAGTGATTGCCTGTATTCCTCCTCTGTCTTTTGTCCCAGACAAACCATCAACCTCATCTACAAGAATCAGCTTTTGTTTCATAAACAAGCTCATCTGTTTTGACGCCTGCCCTATTGTCTGATCTATCAAATCCTTATTTCTAAAATCAGAAGCATTCACTTCAATTATTTCTAAGTTTAGTTCATTACTTATAGCATAAACAGAACTTGTTTTTCCAGAACCACTAAGACCATATATGAGAAGAGCTTTTTTGCTTTTAGAATTAGAAAAATTCTTGATAAAACTCTTGATCTGAGAGACAGCATTGTTCTGGCCTACAATCTCAGCTGTTGTTCTTGGACAGAATTTCCTGATCCATGGTGTATTAGCCTGATTATTGAACTTATTATTTTCAGTCGTATTAGTTATATTGGTCTCTTTTTTCAGCATAGATACTGGAAAATCAGCAATATTTATAAATATTTAGAGGATTTCTTATTAGTTATGGCAAAAGATAACATATCCAAAGAAAAAGAGAGTAAAGATAATAAGAATAATCAGAAAGAAGATCTTTCTAAAAATTATAATTTTAAGATTGATGAGCCTGTGTTACAGCAATTCTGGATAGACAAAGGCATATACAAATTTGATTCTGATGATACTGAAAGAGAAATCTATTCGATAGACACTCCTCCTCCTACAATCTCCGGCAATATGCATATAGGGCATACATTTAGCTATGCTCAGGAGGATTTTATAGCTAGATTTCAGAGGATGCAGGGCAAGAATGTTTTCTATCCTTTTGGTACAGATGACAATGGCCTGCCTACAGACAAACTAGTAGAGAAAAGAAACAATGTACGTTCAACTCAGATGAACAGGACTGAATATATCAAGCTTTGCCTGCAGACATTAGAAACAATCAGACCAGATTTCATTAAAGACTGGAAAAATATAGGAATGAGCTGTGACTGGGATATTTATTACAGCACAATAAATGATCATTCAAGAAGATTATCACAGAAAAGTTTCATAGACTTATACAAACAAGGCAGAGAATATCAGAAAGAAGCACCAACTATCTGGTGTCCAAAATGCCAGACAGCAATTGCACAGGTTGAGCTTGTTGATAAAGAGATAGCAAGCAAGTTTTTAGATATAATATTCAAAGTTGAAACTGAAGATTTAGTGATTGCAACAACAAGGCCTGAGATGCTTGGCAGCTGTGTTGCTGTTTTTGCTCATCCTGATGATGAAAGATATAAGAAATTCATTGGTAAGAAAGCAAGAGTTCCGTTATTCAATCATATTGTCCCAATATTGGCTGATGAAAGAGCAGACCCAGAGAAAGGTACAGGTATTGTGATGTGTTGCACTTTTGGTGACCAGACAGATATTGAATGGTATAAAGCGCATAATCTGCCGTTGAAGATGAGCATCGGCAAAGACGGTCATATGACAGATGTTGCAGGCAGGTATAAAGGCCTGAAGATAAAAGAAGCGCGTGCACAGATAATAGATGATCTTAAAGATGCAGGGCTGCTGATAAAAGAGAAGCCTATAAGCCACACAGTAAATGTTCATGAAAGATGCAGCACTGAGATTGAGATATTGAATTCAAAACAGTGGTTCATCAAGTATCTTGACATAAAAGAAGATTTTCTGAAATGTGGAAAAGAAATGACATGGTATCCACAGTTCATGGTGCATAGATATAACAATTGGATAGAAGGCCTGCAATGGGACTGGTGCATATCAAGGCAGAGGCATTTTGGTGTTCCATTTCCTGTCTGGTATTGTAAAGAATGCGGCGCAGTAAAAGTAGCAGAAGAAGACCAGCTTCCAGTTGATCCTTTAGTGGACAAGCCAAAAGGAAAATGCGGCGCTAAGATAAAAATTAAAGAAAATGATAATAAGAATAATAAAACTACAGAAAAAAAATGCAGCTGTAAAGAATTTATCCCTGAAAAAGATGTTCTTGACACATGGGCAACTTCATCATTATCACCAAACTTAGCTGTTGAACTTATGAAAGGCAAACCTTGCTACAGCAAACTTTATCCGATGAGTTTAAGGCCGCAGGCGCATGACATAATCACATTCTGGCTTTTTAACACAGTTGTTAAATCTCATCTACATTATGACAGAAAGCCATGGGAAAATATAATGATAAGTGGTTGGGCATTGGATCCTAAAGGAAAGAAGATGTCAAAGAGTTTAGGCAATGTTGTTGAGCCAAGGCCTGTCCTTGAGAAATATGGAGCAGATTGCCTGAGATTTTGGGCAGCTGGTTCAAAATTGGGAGATGATCTTCCTTATCAGGAAAAAGATCTTGTTACAGGAAAAAAGATGGTCAACAAATTATGGAATGCATCTAAATTTGCAATCATGCATCTGCAGGATTATGGTGTAAATGATTCAAATAAATCAAAAGATTCATCTGAACAAGCACATCCATCACAACAGGTACATTTAGAAAAAGAAAATCTTGAGCTTATAGATAAATGGTTATTGAGCAAGCTGCATAAGTTAATCAAGCTGTCTACTGAATCATTTGAGAAGTATGAATATTCAAAGGCAAAATTAGCTACAGAGAAATTCTTTTGGCATACTCTTTGTGATAATTATCTGGAGATTGTCAAAGACAGGCTTTATAATCCTGATAAGAGAGGAGAGAATGGCAAACATAAGCGTGTATCAGCACAGTTCACATTGTATACTGCATTTTTGGATGTGTTAAAGCTGATGGCGCCAATCATGCCGCATATAACAGAAGCAGCATACCATCTTTATTGGAAAGACAAGGAAAATGAGATAGAAAGCATCCATATTTCAAGATGGCCTGTTTATAATGAAAATTTCATTGATGAATTAGCAGAAGAGACAGGTGACAAGGCAGTTGCGATTGTCGGATCTGTCAGAAAATATAAATCAGAGAAAAGCCTAAGCTTAAAAACAGAATTAGCCAGATTGATAATTGAATGTGATGAGAAGACCAGAAAAGAATTAGAATTTGTCGAAGAAGACCTTCTTGCAGTATGCAAAGCAGACAAGCTTGACTTTGAATCAAAAGGGGATATAGAAGCAAGTGAAAATATAAAGATTGGTGTTGAGATTAAGGAGATGAAAGAGTAAGTATTTTGTAAAAATATGTATTTGTATTTTTTTATTAAACTTAATCTGACAGTTTTTATGTACACCTGTATCTTTTTCACTTAAAACATATTTTTCTTTCTCAACTTTCTCTATCTTCTTGATTATTTGTCTTTGTAATAATTCTTCATAATCAACCATTTTATTAATCCAAAAATAGTATAAGTTATATCCTCAGTTTGACAGTTGTCAAACTTGGGTATTTATACTTTCTATAAAATGACAGCCATAGCAGAAAAATGTATTGAACAAAAAACATAAGTGTTTAGTTCCTGCAGATTTGCAGATATTTTTGAATTAGTTGACCTTAGGACATTATGGACTATTTCACAGATAAATGAAGCAGATTAGATCAGATTATATTTTATCCTTTATTTTATTATGTAGTATTGATTTCACATACCCAATTCTTTCTTAAACCTGTTCACTGTTTTTACCAGATGTTCTGGTTGTGTCCTTAAAATTCCGCAGACCTTAGCAAGAAGTTCTTCACAGCTTCCATTAAACTCTTGCATAGATATAAGCTTTTTTTCTGCTTTTTTCTTCTTTTTTATTACTGTTTTCCATAAACTAAACAATTCTTCAGCCCTTGCAGGAATCAGTTTTTCTTTTCCATCACAGCAAAGCTCATGACAGAGCTCATCAATCAATTCCTGCTGGCATTTTTCTTCTTTTTTAGATGCTTTCCCAGCAGTAAACACAACTCTGATAACACCATCCTGTATTTTGCTGGCCTTGATTATCTTTATTTCACCAACCTCTTTTGTCGAGTTCAGATGCGTCCCACCGCATGCCTGCACATCAACTTCAGGAATCTCAACAATCCTGAGAGAATTTCCAGGGACAGCTCCGCCTTGGTAGATATTCATGCCAAACATTTTCTCAGCATCATCCCTGCTCATAAAATTTTTCCTGACAGGGATATCTTCATTAACTATTTTGTTAGCTTCTTCTTCTATTTTTTTAATCTCATCATCTGTTAAACTATTATAATGAGTAAGGTCAATGTGCGCTTTTTCTGTTGTTTTCTTTGCACCAGCCTGATTTATATGCCTTCCTAAGACACGGCGAGCAGCAGCTCCGATGATATGAGTAGCAGTATGGTGCTGTGCTAATTGTCTTCTTCTTTCCAACTCAACTTCTCCAGACAATTCTTCACCAATAGAAAACTCATGATGCTTTTCCAAAACATGTAGAATAACACTGCCTTGCTTGAAGATATCAACAACCTTTTCACCCTGCAATGTCCCAAGATCATGCAATTGCCCGCCAGAAGTAGGATAAAAAGCAGTCTTATCCAATACAACCTTATTATCAATAACTTTCTGCACTTTCCCTTTGAATTTCAGGGTTTTCCAGTCATCAAAATAAAGCCCTTTTGTTTCATCAATTCCATCAAGATCAAGCTTATCTTTCTTTACAGTCGCATGTTTCTGCTCTTTTTGTTCATGTAATTCTGCAACTTTTGCATAGAAATTGTCTGGAACATTTACCCTGATATTCTGCTTAAGCGCTTCCTCTCTTATAATTTCAGGTGAGATGCCTTGAGAGTCATAAAGTTCCATCAGTTTTTTATCATCAATTTTCTGTTTACCTTTGTCGCCGCTATATTTAATAAGCTTTTCAACAATCTGTCTAGTTTTTTGCTTGGTGACATCATATTTGTTCTGTTCAACCTTTAATATCTCAGCAACCTCATTAAGATTCTCTCTCAGCTCAGGAAACAGCTTTTGGAGATAATCAGCATGCCATTCTGATACCTTGATCAGATCAATATCCCAGCCAAACCTGTCAATAAAACTTAAAGCTCTTCTTAATATTACACGCAAATTATATCCGCCGCCAACATTGCTGGGGATGGCACCATCATTCAATGCTACAAGCAAACTTCTTGTATGATCACCGATAGAATATATTCCAGACAAAGGCAATATCAAATCCTTTAATTCTTTTTTATCAACACCAACTTTCTTAGCGACCATACCCCATGTCTTGTCTATGTTATCAACTTCATCAACATTAAGATAAGATGCATATGGCAAGAATTTCTTCATAAGATCTGCATCAACTTTCACACCAGTTGCATTGTATAATTTTTTGCATACAGTTGGAAAGACAGCTTCATAACTTGTTGCAGAAGCTTTGGTGAACCATGCATTTCTTTCATGCCCCATACCCATGTCAAGCACTTTCAGGTTTAATTCTTTTTTAACAGGTTTGAGAAATTTACCATTTGATCCAAGTTGAGCTGGTAAAACTTCATACTGCATATAGACTTGGTTACCCAGCTCTAATCCACGACTAAAGAATTCCATGCAAGGCCCAAAGTTGCCTCCGCCAGCCCATGCATCTTCATGATATGTAATCTCAGAATTTGGCAGTTTCAGGCCTTTGCTGAGCCATGAATGTATATCTTCAAAATATTTTGTCTGGTTAAATTCCTTTGGCGGCATGAATGCATGCTGGCCTATCATAACAAACCCTGTAAAATGCGCACCAGTAATTCCAACATTATCAATGTCATTGAATCTAAGGCAGAATTGTGGGACAACTAATGGATTTGCAGGAGGCTTTACTTCTCCAGAAACAACATAAGGCTGAAAATCATATATGCTAGCTTGAACAAAATCAGTATCATCTCTCCATCTTGCCACAACAGGATATCTATTGATAGGCGTATATCCTAATTTCTTAAAATGTTTAGCAAATTTTTCCCAAACTTGAATATAATCTACTTTTTCTTTTACTAAACCAGAACCGATAAATCTAAAACCGCCTGAACATGCAGGATCACCGCAGGTTTCCTGTTCAGGCTCATTATTATTGCCTGCTTTTCCAGCATTTGTTGTCCAGAAGAATGTTCCGCATCTACATTGTCTCCTGACAAAACCTTCATTTTTCAGGACAGATGTAGCATAATATTTATCAGGATTTTTGCTTGCTATTGCCTTGAACTCCTTTTTTATGTCTTTGTCTCCCATTATTTTAAGAAATATATTGTATTTATATATAAAGTTTGCTGGTAAGATAATATTTTTTCTTCACAATATTTATATACAATATAATATTCTAAAAAATATAATAAAGCTGTTAGGTGTTATGTGCTAGCTGTTAGGATTGAAACATTTATCATTCCTGCATCCAGCCCCCTACACTTAGCAACTAAAAAGGTGATAATATGGTAAAAGTTGCAATTAATGGTTTTGGAAGAATAGGAAGGATGGTTTTTAGGGCTGGTTTTAAAGATAAAGAGATTGAGTTTGTTGGGATTAATGATCTCACAGACACTAAAACATTAGCACATCTATTAAAATATGATTCTGTCCATGGAAAATTTGCAGGAAAAGTAGAGCATACAGATGATTCAATTGTTGTAGATGGGAAAAAGATTAAAGTATTTGCAGAGCGCGATCCTGAACAATTGCCTTGGAAAAGCTTAAAGGTCGATGTTGTTTTAGAATGCACAGGCTTTTTCACAAAATATGATGATGCTTACAAGCATATCAAGGCAGGCGCAAAGAAAGTTTTGCTAAGTGCCCCAGGCAAAGGTGACAAACCTATAAAAGCTATTGTTCATGGTGTCAATGATGATGCAATTAAAAAAGATGATTTGATAATCTCAAATGCTTCTTGCACCACAAACTGCCTGGCGCCTGTTGCAAAAGTTTTGCATGAGAAATTTGGCATCAAAAGAGGCTTTATGACAACAGTACATGGATATACAGGTGACCAGCGTCTTTTAGATGCACCGCATAAAGATTTAAGAAGATCAAGAAGTGCAGCATACAATATTGTGCCAACAACAACAGGCGCTGCAAAAACAGTTGGCAAGGTAATTCCAGAGCTAAAAGGAAAGTTAGATGGTATTGCAATTAGAGTTCCAGTTCCAGACGGAAGCTGTACAGACCTTGTTGCAGAATTAAATAAGAATGTCACGATAGAAGAGATAAATAAGGCAATGAAAAATGCAGCAGCAAAAGAATTAAAAGGGATTTTAGAGTATACCGAAGATGAAATTGTTTCACAGGATATCATATCTAATCCGCATTCAAGCATATTTGATGCATCAATGACAAATGTCATGGACGGAAACATGGTGAAAGTATTAAGCTGGTATGATAATGAATGGGGATACAGCTGTAGGATGATCGATATGATTAAATATTGGAATAAGATATAAAAGGTTAAAAAATGATCAAGACAATCAACAATTTTGACTTTAAAGGCAAAAGAGTTCTGATAAGAGTTGACTTTAATGTTCCTTTAGATAAAAAAGGAGATATTTTAGATGATTTCAGGATAAAGATGACATTGCCAACAATCAACCATATACTTAAACAGATGCCAAAACAGGTTATTTTAATGACTCATGTAGGCAGGCCAAAAGGCAATATTCCAGAAGATGAGCCAAATTTTAAAACAGACAAGATTACAGCAAAGCTTGGCAAGCTGGTCAATATGCCTATCCGAAAAGTCGATGGATGGGATATTGTTACAAACACAAGTTCAGAAAAAAACAATGATTGCATAATCATGCTAGAAAATTTGAGATTTAATCCTGCAGAAAAATCAAAAGATCAGAAAGATAGGGATGATTTTGGAAAACAGCTTGCAGGCTTGGCAGATATTTATGTAAATGATGCGTTTTCTAACTGCCATAGGGATCATGCTTCAATGACATCTGTGCCTAAATTCATTAAAGGCGGAAAGAAAAATGCATGTATTGGTTATCTGATAAAAAAAGAGATGGATATGATTAAATTAAGTATAGAAGATCCTCAAAGACCTTTTATCTCATTGATTGGTGGTGTTAAAGCAGATAAGCTTAATGCAATTGAAAACTTGTTGAAAACAGCTGACAAGATATTATTAGGTGGATCACTTGCATTTTTGTTTCTTAAAGTTTCAGGAAAAGTAGTTGGAAAGACAAAAATAGATACAGAGGGCCTTACACAAGAGACTGAAAAAAAGATCAGATCATATCTAAACAATCCAAAGATAGTGCTTCCAACAGATGCAGTTGTTGCAAGCAATATTGATGATAATGCAAAAACTGCTGATAGTGATAAAGAGGATAGTAATGATTCTGACAATGTTAATAGTGATGAAAAAAACAGCAACATGCCCAATGTTGTTTTAGTTGATAACATTCCAAAAAATAAGATGGCTTTAGATATAGGGCCTGCAACAATAAAGCATTATTCAATAATTATAAAACAAGCAAAAACAATAATTTGGAATGGCCCAATGGGCCTTTTTGAGAAGACAGCATTTGCTAATGGAACTAAAGACATAGCAAAAGCCATCTCTGAAACAAGTGCAAAGAGCATTATAGGCGGCGGAGACAGCGCTGCTGCTGTCACAAGATTTGGATATGCAGACAAGATGACTCATATAAGTTCAGGCGGTGGCGCCTCTCTTAAAATATTTGAAGGCAAAGAGCTTGTAGCACTGAAAGTTTTAGAGCAATAACTTAATACTTACAAACGTATGTATAAAGTCTCCTTTTTTGGAATTGTTGTATTGCCTTTAAATCAAAAAAGCAGAAATCTCTACCATTAATATTTGGAGATGAATGCTTCAACGATTTCGCTTTTTTGATTTTACAAAATCCGTTTTGGATTTTGTTTAAATTTATTGTAGGGGCATATTAACATTGCTAATATTCGGAACGGAAATCCTACTAAGTACAACAGCAATGTTTTCAATATCTGAAAAATGTATGATTTCCGCCCATACAATTGGCAATACAACAATTCCTTTTTAGGAGACTTTATACCCCACATTCGACAGTTCAAGACCAAAACCTGTAATTTTATTTAAGAATTTGAATGTTTAGTGATTTTAGTAGGTTCTTTTGAAGATCTGTTAAATTATTGATGTGCCTTATTGCTTCTTCTTTTCCAGCAATTTTAGT
>JBDRKY010000109.1:0-33284 GCA_043813525.1 Candidatus Woesearchaeota archaeon | reverse complement strand
CAAATGCAATTGCAGAAGGATTTAACACAAAAATAAATATAATAAAAAGAAGAGCATTTGGATTTAGGGATATTGAATATTTTATGCTAAAAATATACCAAAGTTCATTAAGGAGGTTTGCCTAAAATGGGAGAAGAGCCTTCTATTTTAATATTGCTTTTTACTTACTAACAGCCATTTCCATAAAGGTATGTATTTTATTTTTTTTTTATTGAATTTCTCTTCATTTTCATAGTTTTCTGTTATAATAATTCCTTTATTTAATCCAAATTCTTCCATTGCTTCAAGCATTGAATCAATTTCTCTTTGCTTTGTCTTATTATCAGTTATATCCCAGCTTACATTAATCAATCCTTTTATTTTAAGGCCTTCTTTAATTACAAAATCAGCTTCTTTATGAGACCTACTTTTCCAGTAATAGATTTCTTTTTCCATTCTTTTTAATTCAAGAAATACAATATTTTCTGCTAACTTGCCTATATCTTCTGAAAATCTGAATGAAACTGCATTTCTCATACCAAGATCGATACAATACACTTTTTTAGGATATTGCAATTGATCTTTAATTTTGTATGAAAATATAGGAACTAAAAATGTCAATTGCGCTAACTCCAAATAACATAAATAATTGCTAACAGTTTCTAATGAAACACTACGCTTAAATGATTCCTTTAAAAGATTGGCTAATTTCCCTATACTGACCAATGATGCATTATTTGTTAATAAAATAGTAGTTAATGCTTTCAATATGTTTGTCTCTTTCAGTTTATATCTGCTTGTAATATCTCTTAAAATTATGGCTTCATAATATTCTTTTAAAAGAATCTGTTTGTTTTCTTTTTTTTCTAACACAACTCTTGGAAAACCACCAAACTCAAGATATTCTCTAAGCAATGGCTTTATTTTATTTTGATTTAACATAACATTTTTAATATCTTTATAATCTGCTAAGACCATACCCTTAAATTTTAAGAATTCCTTAAATGAAAGAGGAAACATTGTAATTTTTGTGCTTCTTCCACTAAGAACAGTTGAAAATTCCGATGCTAATAATTTTGATGATGATCCTGTGACTATTATTTTGATTTTATTGTTTGATTCTAATTTAGATCTGACCCATTTTTCCCATAATGGTATATTCTGAATTTCATCCATAACAATATAATCTGCTCCTTCTGAGCTTATAATTTCCTGATATGTATCATATATATTATCAATCAATTCTAAATTTAATTCAGGAGCAAATAATGGCTCTTCAAAATTAATATATAATGTTTTATGCTTTTTTATTCCCTTATTAACCATATGATTCAGAAACTGCTTTGTGATTGTTGATTTTCCGCTTCTTCTTACGCCCTCTATCACTATTGCTTCCTGCATCTGAGATCTTTTTTCAATTAAATCTATATGATTCTTCCTTAATATACCTAACTCAAAAAGATTACCCCATAAATTTGAGTTTTGCAGTACATTAATTATTTTTGTTTTGTCCATTTAAATAATTATAATGTACAAGAGATATATAAATCTTTCGATACACCGTATGATATCAATACAATATCATACAGTACACAGTATGATATAAAACTAAAATTTATCTTATTTAAAATCTCACCAGAGATTTTATGCGGGCTTAATACCCCATCCTTCCCTCAAAATTTCTTTGAGGGTTTGTAAATCTTTGATTTATAAAAAGGTTGGGGATAGGACGAGCTAAAAGGAACAAATTTTGTTTATTTTCCTTACAACCCCTGTCTCTGCATCTACCTCTACAACATCACCATCTTTCAAAACTTTTGTTGCATTTTTTGTTCCAACTATGCATGGAATACCAAGCTCTCTTGAAACAATCGCTGCATGGCTTGTTAAGCCGCCTTCATCTGTAACAATAGCGCCTGCTTTCTCGCATGCAATCATCATCTCTGGTCCTGTTGTTTCAGCAATTAAAACATCTCCTTTTTCTACTTTTTTAATCTCATCAATTGCCTTATCACTAAAAAAAGTTCTAACAACCTTTGCTGTTCCTTGATAAATGCCTTTATTAGCAATAATTCCAGTTATAGCATTAACATTATTATTAATAAATCTTTTGTCAAAAGCATCCATGATTTCTTTTGCTTCATCACCAACAATCATTTTCCAATCATTATTCTTTGACAATACCCAATACTGCTTGTCTCTATCAGAAATTGGTATTTGCTTAAAGTTTGGTATTTGATTAGGGTTTGGTACTTGATTAAAAATTACTGCTTGCATTGATTCCAACAGGTCAATAATCTCCTGAAAACTAAGCCATTGAAGATCTTTTCTTTTTGTTCTTTTAGCAATCTCTTCAATATAGGGCATAAATATGGTTTTATAATTATAAAAATTATTAAGAATTTCCCTTGCTTGATATTTAATCTTACCCATTGTCTCTAAATTTTTTCTAATGACTTTTGAATCAGATTTTTCAACTTTACCCATAAAGAAAAATTCAGTGCAAAAATAATTGCCAGCAAGTTCCTGAAACAGATTCACTCTTTCAATAATCTTATTCTTTAGCTGTTCATTGCCTAATAGTCTTGGATTATCATCTTTTGTTTCTTTTATAATCTTCTTGCCTTGTTCTATACAATTATTAATATTTGATCTCCATCTATCAAAATGTTTTTCATAAAGTTCCATAGCATAATCAGCAAATTTCTTTTTTTCTTTTTTTGACAGGAAAAATTTCAATGCTTTATTTTTCCAGTCATAGATCAGAACAATATCTGTCTCTCTAAATTTTTTAAACAGATAGCATGAAGTGAAGATGAAATTGATATCATGGTCAGTCCAGAGATATTCATATTCTGAAGGCAGTAGTTTTGTGGTATTCATCATGATAAGAAATGAAATTGCCTATAAAAAACTTTCTTTTCTAAGGGCAGGAAATAATTCATATTCTCTTGACTCATATCTAATGCCCCACTTATCTAATAATAAATCCATATCACATTTATTATTTATTGGTATAAGCACCACTGTTCTTGACAGAATTTTTCCAGAAACTGATCTAATCATTGTTTTAAGCCCTCTTGTAAACTGCACTTTTTGAACAGGATTTAATTTTGTTAGATTGTATTTATACAAAACACAAGGCTTAATATTATATAATTCAAATAAATATTTATTCTTTTTTATACTAAAGCCTTCTCTCAGAAGAACTGGCCATAACATATCATATATTGAATCAACTATTTCTATGTCTATATTCTTGTTTATTTTAATCTGTTTAGCTATATTTGTAATATCTTTTTTTATATCAATTAATTCTGATTCATTAATTAATATTATAGCTATATCTACATCATTTGGTCTTAGTTTTCCTTTTACATAACTACCAAATATGATTATATCTTTTAAATACTTATATTTTTTTAATAGATTCTTTAACTCTTTCAGAAATTTCTTGTTCATCTGATATTTTTTTGATTGCATTTTTCATCATCTCACAGGTTTTTTTGACAATTGGTTTAGTGTATGAATCTGTATATTTATTAAAAACATAATCAACAATAGAATAAACATTAGGAAAATATTCTTCTAAAAGCCTAAAGCGTTCATTATGATTTTGAAAGTAAAATAATTGAGTTTTTATATCTCTGTTTATTCAGCTGCTCAATCCCACCTTCATACTCTTCAATAAATGTATTGATTAAGATTTCTTCCATAATTCTATTCTATTTTTTTATCTAGTTATATATTTTCTGTTTTTAATTAACGAATAGTTCATTAAACATCAAATTTATTAATTAAAATCATAATGTTTTTTGTTAACAATAAAGGCTTATAATCAATTTTATGTTAATTAAATTCAAGAAATTAATAATTATATTATCCTTACAACACCATGATTAACATTAACTTCAACAATATCACCATCTTTCAAAACTTTTGTTGCTGTCTTTGTTCCGATAATACATGGTATGCCTAACTCTCTGGAAACAATCGCTGCATGGCATGTCATACCGCCTTCATCTGTTATAATTGCACTTGCTTTCTTCATAAGCGGAAGAAATTCCGGTCTTGTCATAGACGCTACTAATATTTCGCCATCACTGAACTCTTTTTTTAGCTTATTGGTATTTACTGATAATGATTTTGTTCCACACGATAATATCTCAGAAACATCAAACACAACCTTGACTTTTCCCACAATTGGCTTGCTATCACCTCTTCCAAAAGATGCTGTAATTCCGCGTATATCATTACATGCCTCTATTTTCTCAAATGCCTCAATTATCTCGTTTGCATCTGCCCCTGAGTAGATTGTCTCTTTTTCTTGCTGTTCTACAACCTGAACAATTGTCTTGCTTCGTTGCTTAATCTTATGTTTATAAACATCATTCACTTTCATGTTTCCCGTCAATATATCTTTAATCTCATCTGGAGCAGCAAAGTACATCTCATCTATTGAAAGCTCTATTCTCTTCCCAATCACTTTCAACAGCTCATTAAAATAATGATTGCCTATAATATTTACTTTTTTCCTGTGATCCAGCCATATGCCTAATTCCTGTGTGAATAAGATGTCTTCAGTGATATCCTGATGTAATTTAATTTCTTTAATTATTTTTTGCTGTTTTGCCTTGATTATATCAGTATCTTTCAATTTATCTACTTGTTCTTTGATCTCTGATTCATTCTTTTTGCTTTCTTCTTTAATCTTTCTCAGGAAATAATCCTCATCAAGAACTTTTATATATCTGTAATTATTTTCTACCCAATAGAAATTCTGCTGATGCTTTTTCAAAGCTATCCTGAATTGATCAGTTTCACCTTCACTTTTGAATATTAAGGTTAGATCTAATAATGATATATGTTCCTGAGCCATAAAAGATTTATGTGGTGGATGGCATAATTCAGAAAATAATTTCTGAGCATTAATCCTATCAATACCTTTTGTTTTCATAGACTTAAGAAATTTATTAAACAGTTCATAATCTGTATATACCCCCATTGCATCAACTGACAGAGGAGCTGTCCATATATCTATAAAATTTTCAAGGAATTCATTGTAAACAAAATATAATTCTTCATCTGTCAGTTCATCTGAATTATTAATCATAATAATTAATTTACTGCAGTATTGATAGAAAATATCTAATTCTTTCATCCATCGCTTAATCAGATCCATAATCTTATCTTTCTCCAGATAAAGCTGTTCAATAATCTTGAAATGCCTGTTTAGATCAAATATCTGATAACCCTTGAAATCCATGATAAAAAGAAAGACCTCATTCTGATAATGTTTGTAATATCTTTTCATCCTAAGAAAACCAAGCATGAACGGATAACAAAGATGATATACAGCCGGAGCTGAACAAACATTAAGTTTCCTTGTCCTGATGTATTTGATTATTTCGTTCTTTTTCATGTTATCAGATTCCTAAAAATCATCATTTAATTCACATTTCTTCAACATCCTGACAATGCCATGATTAGCTTTCACTTCTAACAGGTCACCATCTTTAAAGTCAGTTGTTGCTGTTTTTGTTCCAATTATGCATGGTATGCCTAACTCTCTGGAAACAATTGCAGCATGGCATGTTAAACCGCCTTCGTCTGTAACAATGGCAGATGCTTTTTTCATTGCTGGCAAAAATTCAGGCCTTGTCATTGATGCGACTAAAACTTCACCCTGTTTGAACTGCCTGATTGATTCTATCTTTTTGCATATTCTGGCTCTGCCAACAGCAACACCAATGGAAGCGCACATTCCATGCAAGTCTTCTCTCTCTGCCATATTCTTATCTTTTTCATTCATTTGCTTATGAAATGCTGCATAATCATTATTATTATCATCTCTGTCAACAAGAATCAGTTCATCATCCGGTGTCGTATAAAATATGCATCCTTTTCTTCTAATTTCTAATTCTTTTTTAATATCTCTTCTTATCCCATCAATCTTTATTTTTCCTTCAAACAATTCCATTGTTATCTCTTTTCTGTATGATATATATCTTAAAAGCTTGTGCTCAATATTAAGCCTTATGGCTAATTCTTCAAGCAAAGTTTCTATTGCATGAATCCCTCTAAATATATTTTCTTTTCTTTTATCCTGCCATAAGGAGATAAAATCACAAAGCTCTAACAGATATACTAATTCATGATCTAATCTAAGCTCTTGAATCAATTTTTGCTTATTTTTCCTGATTTCATCATAATCAGCTTCTTCATAATTAAGATTTTTAATCTCTTCTTTTACTGTTTCTATAGTTATATCTCCCCTGCCGGAATATGTATTTCTAACCCAAAAGAATTTGTTTATGTGCTCTTCCATAGCTTTTTCTTTTAATTGTTTCTCTTCATCTGTCTCATATTTCAATTTTGAAACCCTGTATAGATCTTCTTCTCTATGATTGATAAATGATTTTTCAGCCGGATTTGTCAATGCAGAAAGATAAATATTTAATTTGTTTTTATCAGGAACATATTTAGAGAGCATATCTCTTATCATAATATCTGTTGTTAATGAAAATGGCTCAATAATATGGGATTGGCCAACTGTTTTTGCTGCTTCTGAAAAAACATTATTTAATTTTTCAATTAATTCTTCATTGCTTAAGGCAGATAAGCCTTTTTTACTAAATCTTAATTTTCTTATGTCAGCAAACAACTTCAAAGGTTTTATGTTATTTTCTTGATAATCTTTCTCAATCTTTTTCATAAAATCCTTATCTTTTTTCAGTTTTTCAAGGATAACCCTGCTCATCGCTTCTAAATCATGCAAAGAATAATACATTTTTCCGTATTCTTCTTTAAAATCATAGATGATATGCTTTGCAGGAACATTTATTGACGGCACAAGATTGAAAAATGTATCCCCATAAGGAATAAGTATTAATGGTGTGCAATTAAATCCTTGCCCATACCATCTTTCCTTAATCTGTTTGAATACTGTTTGTTTAGTTAATTTAGTTTCTTTATTTTCTTTTATCATTTTATCACTTATTGTATATATATGCCTATTATTTATATTTTGTTATAAAAACATTTATAAATAATTATTCACTTCTTGGTAGTGTTTATTGATTTGGATTAAATTATTAATGAATATTAGAGGTTATTAGATGGCTGGATTTGAAGGATCAAGAGATACTGTGATGGACAAAATATTAAGGCAAAGACTAATGTCTGAAGCTATGTTTATTAAACCAGAATTACCTCTATGTGTTACAAATGGCATTATGAGTTTACCGGAATTTTTGCAGATCTCTGGATTATATATAAGTAATGATATTTCAGGAATGAGGCATGCAGCAAGACTTTCTGCATTAAGGCAATGGTATCTTGATTCTAAAGGAGTTACTGATCTGAAAAAAAGATTAAGGCCAATGGAACTACAACAAGAACCTGTGCAAAAACCAGTTGAAAATATGATTAGGAAAACACTTGTTGACCATGTAAGAGAAGAATTTCTAAAATTTATTAGAATTGTTATAGATGATTTGGGCTATTGGCCAAATAGAAATGGAAGTAAAACCTTTAATGTGAATAAAGACGGCTTAGACAGAATTTCTTATATCTATGGTTCTGAAATTATTGTAATTGAGAGAAGTGATGGCCAATCATTAGAAGCAGATACTAATTATGATAAAAAATACAATTACCGAGATGTAAAAATTAATCATGTTGCATATCGAAAATCAGATCTAAATAGTATTATTGAATCTAAAGGTTGTAACATTAATCTAAAAAGACAAGCAATGATAATATATAATTTTGGGTCTGAACAATATATTAAATTACAGCAGAAATTAGAATATGGAAAACTATTCACAGCAAACACAAGTGCATATTACAGTGAAGATGGTGTGCTCGAAAGAGTAGATTTGGATGGATTTGTCGTGGAAGAAAAACCAGCTACTAACACAAGATTATCAGTTTTAAGAAAGAGATTTGATTATAATGCAAGATATCAATTTGATCAAAACAATGGATATCTTAATAGATATTTTATAACTGCTGATAATGGTATGCTCCCGCATTTAAAAATTCCAGAAACAATAGGTAAAGGAAATACAGAAGATTCACTTTTGCTTGAATTAAAACTTAAAAGCAGGTCTGCCTGTTTTGGTGTTGAAATACCAGCATACATCAATCATCATGAACTGATAACTCAGTTGTTTACAGGAATAATTAGATTAGATAGATAAATAGAGAATAATAAACAATGAGAACAAACCAATTTGGACAGGATATTCCTGAGATTAGGGATATATTAAGGAATGCTGATGTGAGACAATATATCAGAGATACACTTATCACTATCCTACAGGCATTAGATGTTCATTTTCCTGATGACAATATTGATGATTTTTTAAGAATTGCAGATTCAGACAGAACAACTTTAGAAAAATATGAACAAGAAGCTCATGAGTATCTTCAATCATTAGGTGTTACTGAAAGGATTCCTGCGAAACTAAGTGACAGGGCTAATTTAATCTATTCTCAGATAAAACCTTTTTTGTTGCCAGGAAAAGTTTTAGATATAGGTTGTGGCGATGGAAGAGTTGGAGAACTTTTAGCAGGAGATGGATTAGGGAATGATGTAGGAGATGGTGTAGATGTAATGCTTGTTGATACTTATGAACATGAGCATATCAAAGAATGTAGAGATAAAACAGGAAAAAGATTGCAGTTTAGATTGATGACTGATCCAAAAAAAGTTCCAATTGAAATACAGACACCTTCACTTCCATACAACAGAAGACAACTAAAACCTTATGATAATACTTTATTATTAACTGTTCTTCATCACAGCTCTTATCCAACTGCAACTATTTCAGAAGCAAAACGTCTTACAAGAAGAGAGGGGAGAATAATTGTGATTGAATCTGTATATGGCGTAAGTGATGATACATCTTTTGGGCAGCTAAATCATGAAAACCAAAGAGTAGCAAACATATTTTTTGATCATTTATATAATAGGGTCATCCATTACAGTAAAAATCCAAGAAATCCAAACCAATCCAGCAAAAAAGTCAATGTTCCTTTTAATTTCAACACACCAAATAGCTGGAGAATGTTTTTTGAAAAATATGGATTAAGGCAGGAAGGTATGTTCAAGCTTGGGATTGACCAGCCTTGTGTCCCTGAATATCATACTTTGCATGTGCTGAGGAAAATTAACTAGATTAAATATTTCTTACCAAAACATTTATATATTAAAACATAATTGCATAATTACACAGGATTATGTTCAAAATCTAAAGGTGATATATATGGTAAGCATAACATTATCAGTCCCCCCAGAAGTTAAGAACAAGATGAATGAATTTGATGAGATTAATTGGTCTGGATTTGTAAGAAAATGCATCAATGAAAAGATTAAAAAGTTAGCTTGGAAAGAAGAGATGCTCAAAAAAGTAAGTGAGCAGAAAGAGATGATTGACTGGAGTGTTAAATTACAGAGAAAAGCTAGAAAAGGCAGATATGAAGAACTGAAAAAAAAGGGATTGATATAAGAATGGAAAAAGCAATAGTTATTGTTGTAGATACAAATATATTGTTTACTTTTTTCTGGAAAAATTCATTTAGTCCAGAGCTTCTTAACAAGAAGAGAATTCATCTTATCGCTCCTGAACTATCTTTTAAAGAGATAAAAAAGCATTCAGATGAAATTATTAAAAAAGCAAAGATCTCAAAAAAAGAATATGGAATTATAATGAGTGATCTGTTTTTAGGTGTTTTATTTTTTCCTGAAACAGAATATTCAGATCATCTGGATAAAGCCACAAAAAAATGTCCTGATAAAGATGATATAGACTTTTTTGCTCTTGCTCTAAAATACAAATGTCCATTATGGTCTAATGACCAAAAACTAAAAGAACAAGATGCTGTTGAGATAATCAATACAAAAGAATTAATTGAATTATTGGATTAAATCACTGATTAATAGTAAAATTTAAAAAGAAATGGAAAATTCTAAAATATATGATATTAAAACTTGAAGTGACAAAAGTATTGGAAGAATTAGCTGAACAAAGAGATTTAGATAATGATTCTGCTACAACAGAAAGAAAAGAAGATTTTAGAATTGGTTTAGATAGTTCCATCGCTGTTCTCAATCTTCCAGATGCAATGCTTTGTGGTCATGGCTGTGACGGTTGTATCGCAAAAAATAGTAGCCATGAAAATGGAAAAGCAGTAGATAGAAAAGCAGTAGATGGAAAAGCTGAAAATGGCAGACCTGATCTTGATAAGAGGCTTTCCCTCAATGAAGTTAGAAAAATTATAGATTATTTCCATGAAAATTATGGAACAAGAATAATCACAATCAATGGAAGGGGAGATCCTTTTCATCCTTTGCTTAAATGGACAACATCAGCTAAAATCAGATATGCATCATCAAAAATATCTGCTGAAACACCAGATAGCATTATACCTTATGTTTTTACTTCAGGTGATAATCTGGATGAGGCAACTTGTCAAGAGCTTGCATCAAACAAAGTAAATGTTATGATTAGCCTGTTTGGCAATGGATTTATTGAAGCTGATTTTTTTAGCGGTAAAAAATATGATTCAAGAGAAAGATATAGTGAGCAAGATGCAGTTATTGCAAATAATCTAAGAAGGCTTATTGGTGCTTATATGAAAGCAGGTGTTTTGCATAAAAGATTAGAAAAAGAAGAAGCAAGTCTTGCAGCAAGTTATACAGATATAGCGACAGATGCAGAAACAATAACAAGGATTGGCATGAATTATGTATTGTCTGCAACTGATGTCTGCAACCATGGAAAAAGAGTTGAAGCACTCAGAAAAGCAGCTAATGATAATGGTCTTGCTTTTATCTGTAATATAGACTTTAATCTGTTCAAAAAAAAGAACAGAAGATTTTTATTGCCAGCATTGGATCTTTTAGCAAGAAAATATAGTGATCATTATCCGCATTCTCTTTCTGTTGATAATATTTGCAGGATGGGTGCAAATTCAACAGCAACAGTTGATTATGACGGCACATTATTCCAATGCCCTTACCTGAAAGGTGAAGGAGACGGCAATTTTTTTGAAAGATTAAATAATGGAACTTTAGCTGGTGTTCTGAATAGATATATACGCCAGTCAGAATATGCATGTGTGCTTAGAAAGACAAATATATGTTAAAGATTTTTCGTAAGATTTATAAATTAGGCATACCTAACTTCTTAAACACAATTAAGGTAATGTTTATGGCAGATTTAACTGAAAGTTTTGAAGATTATCTGGAAGTTATTTATATACTTGATAAGAAAAGCAATCAGGAAAATAAATATATCAAACATAAAAATTCCAGAAATAAGATAAGAATCAAAGATATTGCCAAAGAATTGAATGTAAAACTGCCAAGTGTTACAGAGATGGTCAGAAAACTTTCTGCAAAAGGATTTGTTGAATTTGAAAAATATAAGCCGATTAATTTAACGCAGAAAGGGAAAGACATTGCAAAAAAAGTTTATGCAAGGCACAAATCACTGAAAAAGCTGTTCATGATGATTGGTGTTGATGAAAACACAGCTTCAATAGATGCATGCAAAGCAGAGCATATATTGAGCAAAAAAACAATCAAATGCATAAATAAGTTTACTAGTTCTAAAAATAAAAATGTTAAAGGTGTTTGAATAATGTCAAAATCAATATTAGAAATGGAACCAGAAAGTAGTGCAAAAATAATAGAGCTTGATGGCAGTGAAGAGTTTAAGAGAAAATTAGCAACACTGAATATAAGAATTGGTAAAACAATTAAAAAAATTGCAATGCAGCCATTTAGAGGGCCAATTATCATTGAAGTTGATGCTACAAAAGTTACGATAGGAAGAGGAATAGCATCAAAGATAATTGTTGAATATTAATGAGTATTTAAGATGAAAAAAATATTGTTAATAGGAAATCCAAATGTGGGAAAGAGCACATTTTTTTCAAGATTGACTGGTGTAGATGTAGTTATATCCAATTACCCAGGAACAACAGTTGAGCTTAAGAAAGGAAAAATGATCTTAGACAGCCAGACAGTTGAGATAATTGATGTGCCTGGCAATTATAGTTTAGATGCAGGATGCAAAGCAGAGGAAGTTGCTGTTGATATAATCTCCAAAAAAGTATTTAATGACGATGATATCATAATTAATGTGATTGATTCAACAAATCTTGAGCGAAACCTTTTTCTGACTTTTCAGCTGCTTGAAAAAGGCCTGCCTATGATCATTGCATTGAATTTTTGGAATGAAACACGGCATAAAGGAATAAAAATTGATGTTGATAGATTAGAAAAACTATTAGATATTCCTGTTGTTCCAACAACTGCATTAACAGGTGAAGGGTTTAAAGAGCTGGTATATAGGATTAAAGAGGCAAAAGCCTCAAAAGATTATAGTGCAGACAAAAAGCCAATATCTAATGATAAAAGATGGTCACAGATAGGAGCCATAATTAAAAATGTTCAGAAACTTCATTCAAAAAAACATAGATGGTATGAAAGACTGGAGGATATAAGCATAAAGCCAAGAACTGGGATTCCTTTTGCAGCTGCTGTTTTGCTGCTATGCTTTTTTGCAATTAGGCTTATTGGAGAGAATCTGATCAGATATGTTTTTGATCCTTTGTTTAATTTAGCACTGCCTTTATTGAATTCAATCAGCAGTTTTTCAGGCAATAGTTTTCTACACAGTATAATAATAGGCAATTTGGTAGACGGGAAGATTGATTTTATCCAGTCGATGGGTTTTATAACTACTGGATTGTATGTTCCAATCGCAATGGTTTTGCCATATGTATTTGCTTTTTATCTGGTTTTGGGATTTTTAGAAGATGTTGGATTTCTGCCAAGGCTTGCAACTCTTGTTGATACTATAATGCATAGGTTTGGCCTGCATGGATTAGCTGTGATTCCTATGCTTCTTGGCTTAGGTTGCAATGTTCCTGGTGCAATGTCCACAAGAGTTTTAGAGACAAAAAAGCAGAGGTTTATTGCTGCAACAATCATGGCAATCTGTGTCCCATGCATGGCTCAGATGGCAATGATATATGGCTTGCTTGCAAAGTATGGTGTTTCTGCATTGATAATATTATTTTTGACATTGTTGATTATAGCAATCATCCTTGGTTTAGCTATGCACCGCCTGATCAAAGGTGTAACACCAGAAACATTCATGGAAATCCCTCCTTATAGGATGCCAATGTTCAAAAGCTTAACTAAAAAACTTTGGATGAGAACAAAATATTTTATCACTGATGCAATTCCTTATATGCTATTGGGTGTTTTTATAGTCAATATATTATATTTTACTGGAATAATTGAATTCATCGGAAATATTGCTGCACCAGTTGTTGTTAAATTATTAGGACTGCCAAAAGAAGCTGTTGCTTCTTTGATCATTGGATTTTTAAGAAAAGATATTGCTGTCGGCATGTTGATTCCATTAGGATTAACAATGAAACAGATGATTATCGCATGCACTATCTTAGTTATGTATTTTCCATGCATTGCAACATTTGCTGTTATGCTTAAAGAATTAGGCATCAAAGATATGATAAAATCAACAGCAATAATGGTTGTTGTTACTCTGATTACTGGTTGGATATTGAATATGATATTATAAAAAAGAAAGAAAAAATTAATTAGGATTTTTCACACATTTACCTGTTGTACTATCACTACCTTGTGCAATATCACATGTCCACCCGCCACCGCATTGCTTATTTTCAGTGCAGTAGCATGCAGATGCATAACCATTACCCTTATAATATAAATTATATATTCCATTGTTACAAAAATATTTTAAAGTGTAAACTTTCTTACTAGTTTTATCACAATAATAATCTATTATTGTATTTACATTCTTAGAATCTAATAATGGATAATTTTGATTTGGAATCTTGATATCTCCTGCAATGAAAGGATTATTAATATATTCATTATTAAATTCAGTATCATCTTCTAAAATACAATCTGAATCTGGAAGTCTTTTTTTATCATATATTTGATTACCCCATTTAGGACTTAAAGCTGTAAATTTCTTGCCAGTATCCCAAGAATCAGGTGGTGTTTGCTGTTGTTGTGTTTTCTGTGAATCTATATCTCCTCCTATTTTACAATCTAAATTACAATTTTCTCCTGTCTCACCTTTTTCAACTTCACATATACCATCACCGCAAATATATGGTTCATCAGGAAGTTCTGTGCATAATCCATCAAAACATATATATCCTGCCATACAATTAGTGTCTACATTACATTTTGAACAATCCTGTTTGCATGTTCCAAATGTTTCATCACCATTGCATTCTCCGTCTCCGCAAAATTTCTTGATTTCACACGTACCTTCAGCAGAACATTCAAGACCTTCACCACACTGATTATTTGCTGTGCATAATGCTGTGAATTCATGTATCATCCATTTACCATCATGGCATGCCCAGCTTTCCCCAGCTTTAGAGCAGGCATAAGCAACAACATAATTTTTTCCTGGCTTGACAACATCAATATCTGATAATAGAAAATTGTAATTAGCACTTGATTTAATCCAATTGGCTGTATAATCACCTTCAATTATTTGGTTTACCCATGGCAATTGTTCTACTGATTTATCCTGATCACCAGTAAAGTATGCAAACTTATAGATAAAATCTTCATTGACAACATTAATATTAATTTTATCATTCATATTTACTGTTTCAGGACTGATTGTAAACACACCAGTTGGATCAGCAAAACCATAACCAGCAAACTCTGTTTTATAAACTTGTCCAGCTAAATCACCTGTTGCAGCAGCTTCACCTGGCATTGGAGGTTCAGGAGGAAGATCTCCACTGGTCTTTGTACCACACGCCATGATAAGCAAGCTCATCCCTAAAATACATATCAACAATAGTTTTATTATTTTCATTTTATCACCTTTAATCTGATTATATTTTTATATTTTTAATAATTAAAGTAATATGTCTATTTAAATTTAATTAAATTAAGTATGTAAAAAGTCTCCTTTTTAGAATATTATTGCTGCCTTATGTTTGTTTTTATCATAATATAGTTCGTGAGACATTAAGGTATGGAGCTCCTTTATGATTTTAATTGTAAGATTTCCATGATGAAAACTGACTGCAATAATATTCCTTATTAGGAGACTTTTTACATACTAAATTAAGTATTAGTTTGGTGGAGTTGGCGGAAGATCCTGAAATGGTTGTGTAGGATCAAGCGGAAGATCCTGAACTGAAGGGATGTTTTGCTGAAATTGCTGCTTAAATTGTTGCTGCCGTGAGAATCTCTGCTGTGAATATTGCTGTTGTTGTGGTAATTGCTGTTGAGAATGCTGTAGATAAGATTGTTTAGATTGAATTCCCTGCTGTATATTTGGTTGATTACTTGCTGATACAGCAGGTGTATTAAATACCTGTTTAGGTGCATTGGAAGTATTAAAAGCATTTGCTTGTAGATTTTGCTCTTGCGCCAATATCATTTTCCTCTTAGGCCAATCTACAACCAAGAAATAAATCACCAAACCTAACAATACAAGATTAAAGACAATAAGAAATAAAGTAAATACAGAAAAACCAGATTTGCTTTCAAGTTCTGCCACTCTTTCCTCTAAAGTACCTGAATAACTGCTTTGTGCTGTTTTAGTTGAAATAGCACTAGATGAAGGTGTTGCTGGTTCAGATGGCAGATTATTATATGATGTGCTTTGAGTATTTGTTGTGCTTTGAGTATTTGCTGTACCACCAACATTTACTATGCTCTCGGCATTATTATTGCTACCACCACCAGAACTGCCAAATCCACCAGGTGTTGGTGGAGGAGGAGGTGGTAAAGCAGCAACCATCAATGAGAATATCAAGATTACTAACAATAACAAAAACACAATCTTTCCTATACGCCCTCTTTTTATAATCATTTATAATTTCTTTGTGTTTCCTTATATAAATAATTTATGGTGGCAAATTAGTATATTAATATAAATTATTCATTTCATCATCTCAACTGCTTCGACAGCTGCGACAATAAACATATTTGTGACAGTTTCCTGCGGAGTTGATCTTCCAAGGATTGAGATTGGCTTAATTGTTCCCTGCATCAATGTAAAAAGAAACTTAAGATCACTTACCTGCATCATTCCATGTGTAAATATGTTTGAAGCTGTCAAATTTGGAAATATAAGGCAATTAATGTGGCCAGCTAAACCTGCTTTTTCATCTTCTGGACATTTTCTTTTTGCAGCTTCAGGATTAACAGCAGCATCAAACTGATATTCACCGCCAATCTTTAAATTAGGTCTTAATTCTTTTGCTTTCTTTACTGCTTCTCTTGCATGCATTGTTTCTGGTGTATCCCCCCCGCTGCCTTTTGTTGAGAAACTAAGAATACCAACTTTAGGTTCATAGCCAAACATATTAGCAATGTCAGCAGTGTTTACTGCCATCTCTGCCAATTGCTCAGGTGTTGGTGATATATTCAAAGAAGCATCTGTTGCAAAGAATATTCGGTCGTGCTTAGGCTCATAGATGACCATGACCTCATTGACAAGACCTCTCTTCAATAATTGTAATGCAGGCTTCATCAAATCACCTGTTGGCCTGATTAAACTACCAACAACTGCATCTGCTTTTCCAGCCAGCACCATACAACAGCCAAAATAGTTCTCATCTTCTATAAGCTGAAGAGCTTTTTCCATTGTCATACCCTTCTTCTCTCTTGCCTTGAATAATAATTCAGCTAATTCTCTTTTTAGCTTATTATTATTTTTGTCTTTAATATCTAAAATCTCAAATTGTGATAAGCCAATACCAAACTCATTGCAAGTTAGCTGAACTTTTCCACCTAAATCTAATAATATGATATTTGCTACACCTTCTTTCACTGTATTTTCAGCTGCTTTAAGGCCTCTTTCATCCCAACCTTCGCATAATACTAATGTTGGTTTTTTTTCAGCTGCTTTTGTTTTGGCTTTAGCTAATATATTTTGCATTAATTCATCTTTTTTATTTGTTTTATTCATTTTGTTGTACCTCATATCTATCTAAATCATTAAATAAAATAAATAAATGATATATATATATAATGATTTTGTTGATTTTTAACATAAATTTACACAACAACACTAACATGCTCTGACTTAGCTATCCTTACAATATTTTCAGCAAAACTCTCTATTTTAGATTCATGACTGACCAAAATAATCTGTTTTATGCTTAATTCATCAAGAACATCTTTTATTTTATCTAATTGTTCCTGAGAAAAGCCGTCTGTCGGCTCATCCAATATTATTATGTCTTTTGTGTTGATTGTTGTAATGAATGAATTGATCACTTTATTCAGAGCTAATCTGTACGCTAATGCAACTGCACTTCTTTCTCCGCCACTCAGGTTATGTAGTGTTGTCTCATAGCCATTCTGAATAATGACAGGAGTGAACTCATCATCTAATTTTGCTGAAAGATTCTCTTCTTCAATCAATGTATCAAACCATTTTACAAACAGATCATTGAATTCCTGATACAGCCTCATCATGATATGCTTTTCCATGCTCCTCATCAGGCTCATAAAGAACTCATCACTCCATGCCAGCATATTGTTTATCTTTGTTATTTTTTCCTTAGATAATTCTTTGTCTATAATCTCTTTACCAAGCAGTTCCATCTGGCCAACCAGGCTTTCAATCTGCTTTATCAGACCTGCTATTTCCAATTCAATGCTTCTTTCCTGCTTTAATATCTCATCATACTGGCTTTTTATGATTTGATAATTTTCATGAACATCTTTATGTTCTTTTAGTTTGATCTCAAGAATATCTGATTTTTCTTTTGTCTCATCTATGTCTTTTTCTAATCTCTCAATCTCTTCCTTTATATTTGTCATCTCTTTATTTTTATCTTCATAGCTGTCATCCAGCATCTTTTTCTGCTTAAGCCTTTCTTCATATCCCCTTATCTTTTCCAGCAATTCTCTTTTGTGATTGATCCTTTCCCTGATTATCTGCGGATCTTTATTGTTTATATCTGCGATCTCTTCATTTAATTTGTTCCTTACCTTGACAAGCTCTTCCAGTATCTTCTGCTTTTTTTCAAGGCTTTTGTTGAATTCTTCTATCATCTTAAACTCAGCTCTTAGCTTTTCAAGCTGTTTATCTTTCTCCCTCAACTGCTCAAGCTTTTCCAGCAGATTATTTTTTTCTTTTATCTTGTCTCTTCTCTCTATCTCAATCTGTGTCAAAAGCTCATTATATTTCCTAATTTTTTTGTCTTCAGCGAATGTAATCTTATCCTTATGATCTGATTTAATATCCTGCAGACATAAAGGGCAATTATCCAGAGATGTAATATCTTTCTTAACTTTAAGAGAATTTTTTATCTCAATATCTTTCTCTTTTTTCAGTATATCTATCTCATTGAACTCTTTCTCAATCTTCTCTATGCTCTCTAAAAGGCCATTCTTAGCCAGAAGTTTACTTTCTATTAGTTCAATTTCACTTTTCATCCTTACAATGTCTCTGGCATTCTCTCTATTCTCCTGAATTTCTGTTGATATCTCATTTATCTTTGAATTGTTGAATTCAATCTCTTTTGTAAGATTTATCTTCTTTTCCTTCAGCTGCTCAAGATTTCTCTCTTCTGATCTTAATTCCTGCTCAAGATTGTCTTTGTTTATCTCTTCTGGTTTGATTATCCTAAAATTAGTTATGTCCTCTTCAAGCTTTGTTATCTGCTCTTTGAGTCTAATCAGTTTCCCTTCATTGATCTCTTTCTGCTCTGTGAAATTCTTTAATTTGACCTCATATATCGCATGCTGGTTCTTAATCTCATTAATCTCTTTTATCCTCTTTTCGCTCTCTTCAATCTCAATCCTTTTTTTACTGACACTGCTCTTTATCACTTCAAGCTGCCTGTTCAGCTCATTATTTTTGATTTCAAATGCATTTATCTGTGTCTTCATCTCTTCAACCAAAACTTTTTTTTGCTCAAGATCAGATGTTTTTCCTATTAGTTCAGATCTTTTTGTCTTCATATCCTTCATTACAACATTCATGTTCTCATTTATCCGTTTGTATTTGTCTATATCAAAAACTTTTCTTAACGTCTCTAATCTTGTGTTTGAATTCTCAAAAAGAATCTGTTTCATCTCTTCCTGCGGAGTATAGACTGTATACCGATAAATGACATCAGTGGCCTTATTTATCATGTCTTGCGGATATCCAAGAAGCTCAATCACCTTACTTTTCAACTCTACTGGTGTGCATTCTGTCTTTACATTATCAATTATGATATAACCTGATTCCTGTTTTACATTATTTCCTCTTCTCAAATTTCTCATGATGATTATTTCTGTGTATTTTTGTGCTGATTCATTTTTATCCATTGAATTATCTTTACATATTGAATCCTCTTCATCAACTGGATTTATCCTTTTATTTAATTTCAAAGAAAAATGCAGTTCAACACTGCCTTCGTGTTTGCCATGCCTTAATAGAAGGTCTCCAGTCAATGTTTTTCTGCTCATCCCAAACAGCGCAAATTCTATCGCAAGAAGTATGGTTGATTTACCAGCACCAATATCTCCGCTGAGTAAGGTAATGCCATCTGTAAAATTTATTTCCTCTTGTTTATACGATCTTATGTTGTGCAGCTTTATTTTCTTAAGAATCATAGATTTTTGGAAGAAAAGGATGTTTATATGTATTGTTGGGATTGAATGTTTATGTTTTATCAAAAATTTAAAAAAACTTAAAAACTTTGAATTCCCAATGATTCATGTTAGAAATACAATGTTTTTACAACAGAAGAATTTGACAGTTTATTTGATAAATGATTAAATATTTGATTTTTAAAGAGTAAAATCCACAGATTAAGGTTTGTATTTAGTCAAATTACCATTATTTTAGTCAAAATCATTGGAATGACACATATTTGCCACAACCTTTTTAAATGAATATGGTATACTTGAATAGATTATGGGGAGTGCTGAATTTAATCCAAATTTCAAAGAAGATCCTTTAACGTTTAAGAATGTATTAGTTCTGGCTTTTTTTGTAGTAGCTATCTTGCTGTTATTTTAGTCTTATTTAATTATAAACAAAATTTTCAAGAGGTAAAATGTCAAAGAGGTTTACTTTAGAATTTGTGTGTGATATGGATCTAAGAAGCTTAGCAGCAGAAGCTATAGCAAAAGTATGCATCCAATCAAGAGGATTAGAAAGAAAAATAAGAGTTATATCTTCAGGGCTTGATGCTAACCTTTATATTGAGCCTGATAAAAATCCTGATGTGGATGTTAGTAATGCCACAGATGGTAGTCATGCCATAGATGATAGTCATGCCATAGATAATAGTCATGCCATAAATGTTGAAAATTATACTAAACGTGGTATTGCATCAGAAGATTTAAATGGTTGGACTGCTGAAAAGATCGCTTATGTTTTCAATGCAGGCAGAGGTGCAATTGGAAGAGATGATATGTTTGATTGGAAAAGATTTAATGATTCTAAACCTGCAAATAATATGTATAGATATTATATGATTTCTCATGCAAGGGATATGTTAAGATTAATGAGAGAATTAGAAAAAAATTATCTGATTGCAAAATTATATAACTATCCAATTCAATTCAATGAAAATCTTCCTCAGACTGCTGCAAGAGATGATGTTAATCTTGTGATAGGATTTTCTAATGTTAATGATCTTAGAATTAGAAAGTTATATGAAGGCACACCTTATTCTCCTATGATAACCACATTAGGATTATATGCCGAACATGGTGTTTCTTTTGAATCGGTATTAGGTAAGATCAAAAAATCTGATAGTGACCAATTATTAGAAAATATAAAATCAGCCATACCAAGAGTGATTGATGCAGTTACAAAAGATTATTTAGATGTATCTATTTTATATTCTCCACTCCAATAATATTTATAACTAATATACTACTCCATTTAAATTCAATAATTTAAGATTTAATATGATACACTGGGTGATAAGATGAAAAATTATATAGGGATAGATGTTGGCGGTACAAAAGTAGATTTAGTTCTTGCAGATGAAGAAGGAAATATTCTTTTTAGTGAAAAATATGACAGTCCATTTTTAGAGACAGGCAACAGATTAGCTGATGAAGAGACTGATGCTGAAATAACTGGTTCTGAAGGCAAAGAAGTACTATTAGACAAATTCAAGTCTGGAATTGGCATGGGTATTAGATTTCATAAGTATCTGGAAGGTGCTGTTGTTGATTTTAGAAAAAAAGCAAGAAATAAGAGAAAATTAAAGGGTACTATTGATGGGATAGGAGCCAGTTTATGCGGAACTGTCAGAAAAGATGAATCTGGATTTTATTTTTTAGGTGCTAATACCCCTAACAGATTTGTGAATAATAGATTAGGAATACAAGTATCGCAACTTGAAACTCTTGCTGAAATCCCTTTTGCTGCAGCAAACGATGGCAATGCAGCTGCTAAAGCACAGGGTATTTTTTATAAAGCAAGATTAGGCTTAGATCCAAAAAAAACAGGTTATGCTATATTAGGAACTGGCTTTGGATTTGGTGTTCCAGACACAGATGCACAAACAGAATTAGGCCATATACCAATTGGTTTTGTTCATTCAACCTTGATGCAAAAATGCGGATGCACAGATGGAAGAATATATACAAGATGTGCTGAAAATTATGCATCTGGCGGTGGTATGGAAAGAATTGTTAGAGATGTATCAGCTTTAAGTAATTTAGATTTACAGGAGCTTGCGCAATATGAGAGATTGGGATACAGAGCTGAAGATTTGAAAGAAGCTATTCGGGGTTCTGAATTAAATTATATGCCAGATGGTGAAAAAATAACAACAGCAAAGATAATGTCAGTAGCATATAATGGTGATGCTTTTGCAGAATGGGTTGTAAACTTAGCTGCACAAACAACTGCTTATGCATTGGTTTCTGCTGCACAGATGTTTGGTCTGGAAAGAATTGGTGTTGGAGAAAGTGTTGCAATTAATAATCCATGGCATGTTGAAAACATTGCAGAAATTGTAGAGGATATGGTTAAAGATAACAAGCTTCTGCCTAATGGATTAAAAGTTGAGATGACACCTATCAGTGAAAATGCTGCAAAGTATGGTGCTTTGTCATTAGTTGTTCCAGAGGATAGATATGATATGTGGGCAGATGCTATGGCTCAGCCCGATTAAAACATTTATTTCTTCAAGACTTAGGGGGAAGTGAAATTCCCACACATGACGCATTTATATAGTATTTCCAAAACTTTTTAATTAAACATATATTTTCTTATATTTATGGTTGATACAATTAAACAATGTAATACAATACCATATAAACCTTTATGCAGATATTTCAATAAGTGCGGCGGATGTACAGCTCAGCATATAGATTATCATGTCCAGTTAGATAATAAGAGAAAGATGCTGTTTGATGCATTGAAAACTAAAGAGAATTGCAAAGATAGTGATGATCCAAAAATAAATGACTTCAAAATAGAAGATATCAAGGTTTTTTCTGATGAACCATATTATTACAGGAACAGGATGGATATGATTTTCCATAATCACGCAAAAAGTGGTGTTGAAAATAAGTATGGTAAAATTGCAGGTCTTGGTTTCAGAGAAAAAGGAAACTGGAAAAATATTATTGATGTTGATGAATGTAAAATTTCCAATGAAAAATTAAATGAATTGATTAAAGAGGTTAGAGAATTCTTTGGAAAGAATGGTGTTATTAATAATACTAATGTTCATAATAATGCTAATAATAAAGTAGATGTGTTTGATATTGTCAAACAAACAGGTACATTCAAATATGCATTAATCAGAACACCACAACAAGACAGTGCAATATCATTTGTATTAAATAAAGATTCAACTAAGATTGGAGAAGCGCAGGAACTGATCAAAGAATTTGCAAAACAGACAACAGCAAACAATATCCTTATCACATTTGTATCTAAAAAAGCAGATATGAGTGTATCAGAAGATTATTTTGTTGTAAAAGGGAGAGATGTTTTGGAAGAAATGTTTTTAGGTAAAACTTTTTTATACTCAATACAAGGCTTTTTTCAGAACAACAGTATCATGGCAGAGAAGATGCACAAATATGTTCATGCTCTAATTAAATCCTATTCAAATGATAATAATGAAAAAACAAAAACATCAAATCTATTAGATCTTTATGGTGGTGTAGGTACTTTTGGAATTATAAATGCTGATCTGTTCAACTCAGTATTATCTGTGGAAAGTTTTCAGGGATGTACAGATGCTTCTAATGAAAATATAAGATTAAACAAGATTGAAAATGCAAAAGCTATCTGTTTGGATGCAAAAAATCTGAAGAAATTAAAGCATAGTGCAGAAACAAAAATTAATGATAATGAAAAAATTAATACAAAAAACTTTTTTACTAAACCATTATTTGTAATAACAGACCCGCCAAGATCAGGAATGCACCCCAAAACAATATTAGAATTGAAAGAACTAAAATCAGAAGTTATTATTTATATATCCTGCAATCTTAATCAGCTGAAGAAAGACCTGCCTAAATTTAAGAATTATAATATCAAGTCAGCAGCTTTATTTGACCTATTCCCTCAAACATTACATGCTGAGGGAATTGTTGAGCTGGTTAAATATAATTGAATAAATATTTAGTTATATAGTATATTTAAATCAACTATAAGCTTTATAAACCAAACCAGATTTCTTAATGTATGGCATTTGACAGAAACAGATTAGAAGAGATAACTAAAAAGATAAATGCAAGTTCTGAACCATTAGATCTTGAAGATGACGAGCTTGAGATACTTGTTAGGGCAGCAACTGAAATCTCAATAGCTTCAAAAGCCATAAAAAAACTTGAGTTTAGTGATGATGATCTTTATCAGGTATTCAGATTATATGCTTCTAAAAAAAGATATGAAGATATTCTTATAAAAATTGGCAGGCCAACAATAAAATCTTCAAAAAGTTATATGACACATCTATTTACACGCCTTGGCTTAAGAAGAAATCCAGGAAGTGTTGTTCGTGCTGATGCTTCCACAATTAATGGGTTAATTGAATATTCAATGTCAAAACATCAAGAACTTATTGATCATCTAAATACAACTGGTAAAACAGAAGCCACTTTAGCTTATATTAATGGCAGCCTTAAAAAAAAATTAGTAACAGCAATAGTTAATCATGATCTTTTTAAAAAAGAAGAAGGCAATTGGTGCCAGCATCTAGAAGCATTGCTTAGAGAGACAGTAGTAAGACTTGATTCAAAGCAAGGTGATAAATTACCAAGAAAAAAATCAGAGCGAAGATATGATGCAGTAGAAGCAGTATATGCTTTTTATGAAGTTATCATTGAAAAAAGATACCCTATAAACAGAGAAAATATGGTCAATGAAGCTGTATTTAAGTTCCCTGATTTAGACTGGAAAATGTTAGAATCATTAGCAGGCACTGCTTTTGAGGCAAGCGATAAAGTATACATTAATGGAATTGAATATGTTAAAGAAAGAACATATAAAAAACAGGTTTATGCTGCATTAAGAACAATAAAAGACATAGATCAAAATATATTTTTAGATGAAGAATTTGATAGAACAGAATCAAGAGATTTGATAAAAAGTGTTTATCCTGGTAATCCTCAAAATCATATTGTCGATGATATCTTATCATCTGCATATCCTGTTGATGGAAATGATGCAATCTATACCAGAAATAATCTTCTTATTGCTATGTTTATGTATTTGAGGAGATTAGGAGAAAGAGTTGATGATTCCATATATGGAAATCTTGATCATACATATCTATTAAGAATTAAAAAAGAAAATGATTATTTATCATTGACTTATGAAGAGGATCAGATACTCAAAAAAGCTGATGAAAGAATAGCAAAAGGATTTAAACCAGAATCATTAAGCTATGAGAGATTTATTAATTAAAATTTATTAAACAACCAAGCTAGCTGCACCAACAACACCTGCATTATTTATCTCTGTCTTTACAACCTTGCATGCAGATATGAAACTTCTTTTGTTTAATTCTCTGCTCATATTTTTGTGAAAGAACCGCCATGAGCCAGTTATCTGACCACCCAACACAATCAAATCTGGCCCATAACTATCCATAAAATTAGACAACACAACACCTAACAAAGTGCCATACTCTTCAAATGTCTTGATTGCTTTCCTGTTGTTCCTTTCAGCTGCTAAGTAAATGTCAACTGTATCTTTAAGCTTCAATCCATAGCTTTTTGCAGTCTTTAGCAGGCCTCTTGTTGAAACATATTCTTCAGCACAGCCAAAATTACCGCATTTACATTTAGGTCCTTTGAAATGAATTGTTGTATGACCAAGTTCAGGAGCATTGCCTGAGCCATGATATAATTTTCCTTTTATGATCATAGCACTGCCAATACCTGTGCCTAATGTCAAACACAATACATTATTTAGTTTCTTCCCATTCCCAAACCTTGCTTCAGACAGGCCAAAACAATTTGCATCATTCTCTAACTTTACTTTTTTCTTAAAATGTTTTTTAAGAATCTCTCTTAAAGCTACACTATGCAATGGAAGATTTGGTGTATTTCCAATGATTCCTTCATCTTTATGGACAATGCCAGGCACACCTACACCAATACCTTTGATATTTTCAGAAAAAAGTTTCTTGATAACATCAATTATATTCTCAACAACCCTGTCTCTGCCTTTTTTTGCTTCTGTCAGGCTCTTTGCCTGCTCATAAATCTTACCTTTATTGTCAACAATACCAGCCTTTATGTAAGTACCGCCAATGTCAACACCAATTGCAAATGGCATTTTTAATTAACCTCTTTTTAAGGTGCTGAATATTAAGTGTTAGGAAAACAATCCTTAACAGATAGCACCTAAAAGCTAACACCTATTCTTTCAACATCAATTTCAAATTCTCAATAATCTCAACTGGAGCTGGATCTATACCATATTCCAGAGCTAAATAATAGCTTGTCATGTCTCCCATGAATATCGCTGAAAATAATCTTGTCATCCTGTCTGGACCTGAAATACCAATCTCTGTTACAGGTACTCCTGCTTTTTTTATCAGGCTCTTGTTTATATTAATCCTCTTCTTGATATGCTTGTTATCATCCTGATCTTTCAAAAAAATCACATGAAAATCTGCAAGTTTTTTTGTGTAACCTACTAATTCATTATGATTGAATTCTGGCAATATATTTGAAAATGCGTGTATCTTTGAATTCTCATTAAACTCAGATTTCCATCTGTAAGCAACAACATTTAGTCTTTCAGATGCATAGATCAATGGTATTTTTCCAACCAGACTTTTTGCAAGATCTTTTGCAGCATTTTCCAACATAGGTTTTTTCAGAGCATTTATTGTTTCTTTGATATAAGCTGTCTGTTTAGGAATAAAACCAGAATTTTCCATAACTTTCAGCATAGTAAAAAAAGAATAACATATCGCATTCCTTGGCTGCAATCCTTTTGGAAGCAAAAGCAGAGGATGATTGTTCTTATTGAAAAGCTCTTTTAATTTGCCGCCTGTCACAACACCCATAATCTTACATTTCTTTCTGATTGCATCTCTGTATGCAGAGACTGTCTCTTCTGTGTTTCCTGAATATGAGCTTACAATCACTAAAGTATTATCATCAGCCCACCTTGGCAGCTCATATGCCCTGTTTACTTCTATCCTTATGTTAGTGATATCAGAAAGATATGTCTTTAATACATCGCCAGCAATTGCACTGCCGCCCATACCTGTTATTATGACAGAATTGACTAATGCATCAACCTTGAAATCTTTGACTATAGAAATTGCATCAACTATATGCTTAGGCATATCTAATATTACCTGCCTAATGTTAGATTTATCTAAATTAACCATTTGTCCCTACCCCACTTTATTTATGTATAATCCTTATGTGTATAACTATTTAAATTTATTCAAATCCAACAAAAACCTTTATAAATGGTAATTGAATCCATGCTTAATACAGAGATGTGGGCAGTCACTTGCCTGAATCTGTAAAATTAACAAAATAACGGAAGTGGTAAAATGGGAGTATATAAGTATGTTAGAGAACTATGGAAAAAGCCTCAGGAAAGCTTAGGCGACCTGTGGAAACAGAGATTATTTCTTTGGAGAAGGGAACCAGTTACAATAAGATTAGATTATCCTACTAGAATAGATAGAGCCAGAAGTCTTGGTTACAAAGCAAAACCAGGTTATATCATAGTCAGGCAAAGGGTCAAAAGAGGGGGTAGGATGAGACCTAAACCTGCTGGCGGCAGAAGACCTAAGAAATATACAAGAAGAAAGAATGTTGGTAAATCCTATCAGTCTGTCGCTGAAGAAAGAGTTGCCCGCAAATATGTCAATTGTGAAGTTTTGAACAGCTATTGGGTTGCTCAGGATGGTATATATTATTGGTATGAAGTCATCTTAGTTGATAAGAATCATCCAGTGATTAAGAAAGACAAGAACATCAAATGGATCTCAGAGCCACAGCACAGAGCAAGAGTATTCAGAGGCCTTACATCTGCAGCAAGAAAAAGCAGAGGCTTGAACAACAAAGGCATAGGTGCTGAGAAAATAAGACCATCACAAAGAGCTCACAACAGAACAGCAAAGTAAAGCTGTTTTTATTATTTTTTTCTTAGTTTTTATTCTAATTTATTAATTAAATATTACCAACCTAAAAAAAGAGTAAAAGAAAATAAAAAATTACCAATCCAGCTCATCTAATTCTTTGTCAAGATTGTCTAATTCTGTTGTGTCAAGGTCAGATTCAATATCAGTGACATCTGTCAGATCATCTACTGTTTCCTGTGTTTCTGGAAAATCTTCAACTGAAGTTATAGTTGTATCATCTGCTACATCTGCTGTTTTACCATCTATTGCATCTGCTGTTTTACCTGATGCATCATTATTATCTGCTACAGCTTTGTCATCTGTTGTTGTTTGTTTTGTACAGCCAATTACAACAATCACAAGAACTAACAATAATATTAATACTATTATCCTTGTTGAATTCAAAAGTTTCATATTTACACCTCATATTATTATATTGTTTATTTATGTTTATTTATGTTTATCTATTTTTGACTTTATTAATCCTATTAACAATAGTATTTATAATTTGTGTTATGCAAATCATTTAATTATTAGCACAACTTTGCTGTTTGTGATTATCCTTTCTGTTTGTGATTATCCTTTGTTCAAATACCTCTCTCCTCTATCTGGCAAAATTGTAACTACGTTTTCAAATCTTGCTTTCAGTCTCTTTGCTGCCAAAATGTTTGCTCCTGAACTGATTCCAACCAATATTCCATGCTTCAATTCTCCTCTTTCCTCAGCTTTCTTGATCATATGCCAAGCCATCCTGTCTTTTACACTGCCTGTTGGATTTGTTGTCTCTAATTTAGCCAGTATCCCATCTAATTCAATCATTGGTGTTTTTCCAATTAATTCGCTGATTACACCGATAATCACCATATTTATTTGTTTGTTTTGTTTTCATTTTTATTTTACCTCCAAAAATTTGATTATATTATGTTTAAACAAAATTCAAAAAATAAACAAAATTTGTTCCTTTTAGCTCGTCCTATCCCCAACCTTTTTATAAATCAAAGATTTACAAACCCTCAAAGAAATTTTGAGGGAAGGATGGGGTATTAAACCCACATAAAATCTCTGGTAAGATTTTAAATAACATTTAATTTATTTGAGCCAATCTATTTAGAATTAGCAACAACAAGAAACAGCTTTAGCTAAAGAAATCTTATTTGATTCACTTGAATATTCATTTTGCTGTTTCATAATAACATTATTAGGAAGAGATACTATTTAAATGTTTTTATGTTAACCAATTTATGGTATGTAAAAAGTCTCCTAAAAAACTATATAAATAACATAGTGTTTATCCATTACAAATGGACCAGTGGCCTAGTCTGGATAAGGCGATAAGTGATTAACTCACTCGCCAAAGCCTCCTATGCAGAATAAATTGCAGAGAGAGCTGTAGATCGGGAGTTCGAAATTAAAACTGTGTTTTAATCTTTTAAAAACAGGGTTTCTACGATTGTCTCCCCTGGTCCGTTTTTCTTATCTACATTTTCTCAGCTCGCATCATATGCACTATATGCCCAATATCTTTTCCTTGATTGTAGAGTTTTAGTGCTTGTTCTGCTGATAGTTTGCATGATTTAATCCTTTGCTTTAATTGATTTCCATTTTTAGCAATATAAGGTGAAATCTTCATCTCATTATTTGATAATATTCCTGTTCCACCTTGCCAATTATTCAATAGAGGAACAGCTTTTTCATAATCATAGAATTCAAATTTAATTATATCAGTTTTAAAAGATGTTTCAATAGATTTATGTTTAATTCCATCTGTCTCAGTTTGTGTATATCCATCTAATACTTTTTTTGATTCTGTAGAACCATAAAGTACTTCTTCTGTATATGCATATCCACAAAGAACTTCTTCTGGTTCTGTCTGTTTCTTGAAACCTGCAATTAACTCAGTTGGTCTATAACCAGCTATCCTTATCATTTCTTCAATAATAAAAAGGGGCATTCTTCCACCAATAGCACAAATTACAGAACCTCCTGTATTTAAAACATTTTTAGCAGAGTTTAGTAAAGCTAAATGTGATTCTAAAAGATATGCTCTGATTTTCCATCCAATATGATTGCTTAATTTCCCACAAAGATAATATCTGATTGTACTTATATCAAAATTACTACCTCTTGACCTATTGAGTCCATTAGTCATATCATGAATATTTAAATAAGGTAAATTAGGCAAGTTTTCATAAATCACATCAATTCCTTTTGTTTTATCTTTCAAAACTTTATCTAATGGCTCACATAAATTTCCTGTTCTTCCTTCAACTACAACTCCATTTGCATAACCTTGTACATTATATCTTGCCCATTTTACAATATATTCATCTGTATCTGTAACAATTATTCTTTCCAGATCTCTGAATGCAAACAATGCGCCAATCGCATCTGCTCCATTGCTTGAACCAACTGATGCAAATGATTCAATTCTTTTTCTTTCCTGAAAACATTTTTTAGCAAATTCTTCAAAAGCAAGATATGCAAATGACAGCCAATTGTCCCAAATATCATCTTTTAAGGGATACATCCCATCTGCTTCTCTAATTAAAACAGGATAGTTTTCCTGTCCACCTCCATCCATAAGCAATCCTGCCATTAGTATTGGTGTTATGTTTTTTAGTGTTGAATTATTTAATGATAGATTTCTTTGTGATGTATCTTCTCTTCTGCTATCCTGCATAATCTCTGTATTTTCTATGACCATAACTATTAAGAAGTAGTCAATATATTATATTACTTTCACCAGATATATCTGGTATGATTGCTAATTTAACCAATATTAAACCAATCTGGAGCAAAGTTCGGGCAGTAAGGAATATTAATTTAAATCCCAAACTCCAAATCCCAAACTCCAAAAAGGAGCTACGCTCTATATTCTTTTTGGGATTTGGTTTTTTGGGATTTGGGATTTGGTTTTTTGGGATTTGGGATTTGGTTTTTTTGGAATTTATAATATTAATATCTAAAAGCCTGAACTTATACCAAGACTGAAAAAATATAAATAAGTCAGTTCACTTATCAACTTCATGACAAACATAACTTTATCAATCGAAGAACCAGTCTACAAACAGATGAAAAAACACTCTGAAATCAAATGGAGTGAATTTGTTAGAAAAGCAATCAAAAATAGATTACAGCAATTAGATAGTTTAGAGAAAAGACAGGATTATGAAAGCATCATTATAATTTCTTAGCCATGTTCACTAAAATCTTATTCTCAGCTTTAAGCAAATGCTCACCTGTTGTTGCTGGACTTAGTTTTAATGCATCGGCTAACTTTGCAATTGTTGTTTTCCGAGGCAGATCATAATATCCCTGCTCATTCGCATACATGAAAACCTTTTTCTGCTGCTCTGAAAGCAAAGAATGGGCAAATGTAATCTCACCTATATAAAGAACTATAACTTCTCCTGCTTTTTTTAGTTCAGATCTCATCTTTGGAATTGTATCCCTATCCAAAAGACCAACATGCCAATATTCATAACCGCCATAGACAGTATGCAGGTCTATGAAGAAACCATTATAGCTCTGGATGACATCCTGAACATAATTCCTGCCCTGATCAATAACAACAAGCAGGAGCAATGTATCTTTGGATCTTTCAATCTCTCTTGCTCTAATAAATACCTTTGAACATTTAAGATGTTCAATTATCTTATTAAACTCATTCTCTTTTCCAGTGATATAATAGAAATACTGCTTTTGCTTAGGATTCTTTGATTGGATATCAATCACTGTGATATGCTGCTTAGGAAACCTGACACTCAATGCTGTCTCAGCACATCCCTTATGTTTTATCTTAAAACTGAATTTATACATAATACATCAGAAGTGAAATAGATATAAATAATTAACTGAAATCACCATAGTTTAAATAATCTGCCTAATACAAAAATAATGAATACAATCAATAAGACTATAGCAACCTTGTCCCATGTTTCTCCTTTTTTATTTCTCATTTTGATTACCTTTTTGTTTTGTTGTAAAAGCAAATATAATGAATAACATATAAAACGTAATTAAAGCCATGATTGGAAATGCAATATCTTTAATCATTACATTCAAAAATTCATCAACTGTCGCAAAAAATATGACTGTTATTATGATACTTCTCGCAACAGACTGGCTAAATCTGCTTTTAAATAATATTTTTACCATATCAGCTATTACTTTAAAGGAAGGTTGATGTATTTATATTAATTTGTATATAAGAATATAATCTTAATATTATTTAAATCTTGTTATATTTTCATCAGCAATTATATAGTTTAATAACTCAATCTACTCTTCTTAGACAAACAGGGCAGTAACACTTTCTTGGATTAACAAAATCCCTTACTTCTAATATGTATTCGAATTTGCAGTGTCTACATACCATTTTCTTGTTTGTATTTTGAGCATCTTTGTTTGAGATACTAATAATTTAGTTATTCTTGTTTGATTAAATCTTGTTTGATTAAATCTTGCCTGAGCAAATATTGACTCTTTATCAGCAGGATAGCTCATTATTGATCAGCTTTGTTGTTGCTAAAGTTATAATTGATTCTCGCAGATAGGTTATATATAAACCTAACTTTGCGAAGTATGTAAAAAGTCTCATTTTTAGAATATTATTGCCGCCTTATGTTTGTTTTTATCACAATACAGGTCGTGAGACATTAAGGTATGGAGCTCCTTTATGATTTTAATTGTAAGATTTCCATGATGAAAACTGGCTGCAATAATATTCCTTATTAGAAGACTTTTTACATACTAAAATTGTTTTTTTACTTCATCAAAATATGCCTGAAAATCATTTACATCTTTGAACATTATCTTGACTTCTTCTTCATTCATTTCACAGTTTTCTACTTTAGATGTTCTGCAGACAGGCGGTCTTTTTTCATAGATTGTGCATCTGCCTTTTTCATCAAGTTTAATGCATTTTGTAGGGAGTTGAATCCACCACCTGTCGTTCATATCTATGTAAACAACACATGGCTGGTGGTATAGGTACCAAAACATATCTTCATAATCTTCTAATGAATCAGGTGTATCTAACTGCACTGCCAATGTTCTGCAGCATTGTCCTTTGCATCTGTCGCATGTTATCATTTTATTGCTGGTTTTTGCTATTTTATTACAAATTATTATTTATCTGAAAACGCTAGTAATTTATTTACATGCCTTTTCAGGGCTTGATAAATAAATTACTCCAAGTTTGACAAGTGTCAAACTTAGGTTATAATCTTTTTAATATTCATTAAAATCATCAATTTTATCTTTGATTCTCATGTTTTGTTCTGGTAAGATTACTTCGCATATAAAACTTTTCCTTTTTCATTTACTTTTCCTTGGATTCTTTTTCTGAAAAGTGTAATTCTTTCATAAGTATTTTATCAAATTCAACAGAAATATCAACATCTGATTTAAATGTTAATTTATTTACATGCTCTTTCAGGGCTTAATAAATAGATTACTCCAAGTTTGACAAGTATCAAACTTGGGTTATATGTAAATAAAACAAGGAAATTAACTTAACAAACATAGTACTTATTAAGCTAAAGTGTAGCCTGAAGGCTATAGAATGTGTTTTTTCCTTGTTTTTGCCATGTTGATATTAGACTCATCATAATTTCATAATTTCTCATTCCTAATTGGCTTCTAAGACAACCAATAATTTTTCT
>JBDRKY010000108.1:0-8750 GCA_043813525.1 Candidatus Woesearchaeota archaeon | reverse complement strand
ACCTATTATTATATATATTTATAAAGTTTTTTGATTTTAATATAACATTATGCCATTTTTTTTAATTTCTTTGATGATTGGGTCATTCACTTTCATGTCTTTTTTCTCAAAGAAATGTGTTTCTATCAGTTTATTGTATTTTTTCTCTATCTTTAATATTGATTTTTTCATCTCCTTAATGATATCTTTGTCTAATTCATTCAATATTATTGCTAGATCCACATCTGATTTATCTGTATGAATCAGTTTAGAGAAAGAGCCGAACAGATATATGTTCTCAACTTTTTTTGTTGTTGATAAAGCAAAAGATACATCCAAAAGTAAGTAATATATATTCAATGGTATCTCTTTGAATCTCATATATTCCTTGTTAAATGTTTGTATCATATCTTTTGCAAATTCATTGCTAAAATTCAATATATACAATCTTTTCTCTTTGATTAAGATATTATTGTTGACAAGAATATTTAAAGAATAATCTAATGGAACATTGTTAAGCATTGTTTTTACTTTGATATCATCTCTGTTAAATCTGGAACCTGGACTGACTGAAATCAAAGTCAGTATCTTTGCGATGTTGGTGTTAAATATGTCTGTTATCATTTTATCCCTTTGTTATTAATTTATTTATCTTCTGAATATATGGTTTTACAATATCATTTACAAAATCAGAAGCCATATGTTTATATTTCACTTTCATAAAATGAGTTCCAGTATAATATTGCACTTTAACTCTCTCTTTTTTTGCATCATTAAGATCATCAGCTAATGATTTATACTCTTTATAACCATCTTCAATTAATTTAAGAATCTCTTTATCTTTAATAACCTCTCTTAGAACCTTAATAGTCGTTGTATGTGTTTCTCTTTCTATCTTAAACCTATATATTTTAGCTATTAATAATTTAGAAATATCATGCATTGCATAATACCCAGAAATTATACTCCATCTTGGAAATAATTCAACATTGGCAATAGAATGATTAAGATTATCTGTATAGGATTCAGTAAAAAACCCTAGATATCTGCCTAATTCTGTCTCTTTAATCCTAGATAATTTATTCTCATCAAGTAATATTTCAATTTTTACCATTTTAGTGGTAATAAACAGTTCATATTTAAATATTTTACCATTTTTTAGGTAAGAATAATTCACTTTATAAGCCCATCAACTATCTTCCTGTGCCATCCTGCTTTTAACAGTTCTGCTTTGATAGCTGATTTGGTCATGCCTTTGGACAGGTAATGGTTGATATAAGTCTTCAGCTGTTCTTCATGCTGTTTAGGCAGTATTTTGTGCAATGATTCTTCAAAAAGAGCTTCTATCTTCTCTCTGCTGTAGCCGTGCTTTTCCATATCGTCAAGAATCTGCTGTTTTGACTTGCCACTCTCCAATAATGCTTTGATTGTCTTGGTCACCTGTATTTTTGATTTAGAAGGCTTGATTATCTCTTCTGCCTTTTTCTCTTTTTCTACACCAAACTCTTCTTTCATATCCATTGGAAGAATATCATTTATTTTATCTAAACCTTTTCCAGCTAAATGTTTAGCCATTGGTGGTATTTTACCTGAACTCTTAGAAGGAATCTTACTGCCTAATCCTTTACCAGCCAATCCTTTATTCATTGGAATAATCTCATCCAACCCTTTTTTGCCACCAACAGCTTTCAAACCTTGTTCACCCATTGCTGGTATACCGCCAATTTTATGTAGTTTAGAAGATTTATGGGATTTTTCATATTGCAGATAACCAAAATATCCAAGACCACCAATCAGAGGAATCAGTAATAATAACAATAACCATAAGAGATTAGCTCCTTTTGGTTCTTCAGTAACAGGACCAGCGCATGCCTTACATGAACCGCCACAGTCCACTTCTGTCTCACCCTGATTCCTGATACCATCATCACATGTTGATTTTTTTTCCTCTTCAGAACCGCATGGCGCACATACACTTCCACCGCAGTCTACTTCTACTTCATCCTGATTTTTCACATTATCATAACATAATGCCTGTTTGCATTTTCCATTGCCGCAGAAACTAGAGACACAATCATTGTCATCAGAACATCTATAATTATCCAAGCATTTATTACACTTTAATCCACCACAATCTATGTCTGATTCATCCTGATTTTGCTTCTTGTCAGCGCATGTTGCTGGGCATTGTTTAGGGCATGGTCCACCGCAATCTACACCTTCTTCAAATATATCTCTGACTTTATTATTGCATCCTGAAGAATAGCTTGGAGCATTTCCTTCGCATGGCTCAACAAACAGCCTAGTTCCACAATTGTTTGTTGAGTTACAGGTAAATATCTTGGTAGCATAACTAAGATTTCCCTGATTGACGCAAGGTGTATAATCATATTTTAATTTACATTTATCATCAACTTCCGGAATACATAGATCAGAATATCCCTTACCTCCACCCCCACTGCCTGATGATGATGAATCTACTGTTTTGATTGAAGGCGGAATCACAAATTCTGCTCCTGTATCAAGATCTAATTCAATGATTGTTGGTTTTTTTATTGTGAAAGGATTAGAAAAAGCAGGTTTTGCACCAACACCCTGCTTAAATGCAGTCACTTTGTATGGATTTATATCATTCACTGCTGCTGCCTGATTCTTATCTGTAACATTTGCAAGAAGATAAAAGAAAGCTTTTCCTTCACTATCTGTAAACAATATATCAGAATCATCAGCCACACCATCAATATCAACATCAACTGTCCCATCATTTTTATCATTCACTTCAACACTTGCTCCCTTGACAACAACACTTGTATCCAAGCTTTTCACGACATAAACATCAACAGGCCAATATCTGTATATATTTGCATTGGTATTGATATTAGCAGCAGCTAAACCATCAGCATTAGTAGTCCCAATTATTGGATCTTGTTCTTTAAAGACCACTGAATCATAATAAGTATCATAAAAATCAAATATTGGCATACTTTCTTCAGCTGGTACTGCAATTTTTATAAACAGGTCAGCATTGCTCAGACCATCTTTCTTGTATTCATCCTCCATAGATTTGCTTGCGTTAAGATAGGTTGAATTAACAAAAATATTTTTAGTATCAGCAAATAATAACATATTAAACTGGTTCTCAGCAATGTTAGAATTATAGACAGACAATCCATCTAACTGGTATCCATTAAGACCATAAATATTATCATGGACAATATTGTCCTCAACATCAATATTTTTTGTTCTCTTTAGATCCAAAGCATTTAGGTTATGCCTAAGACCTAAGTCTTCCAATATGACATTTTCTGACTGCATTGAATATACAGCACTTGAAAATTTAGAAAGATTGCAGTTCACGATATCAACATTTTTCTTTTCCATCATGTAGATGCCTATGTTTGTTTTGCTGTTGTCATAATTTTCAACAGTGCCTATTATCTCTGTTCCGTCCTGACACATCAATCCAACATTATCCTTTGCTATTTTTATGTAACCATCATTTGCTTCAGTCCCAGCAACCTGATAAGTTCCTTTACAGATTACACTATCTTTTGCAACTTCCCTGCCAGGCATATATTTCAGAACATCATCTGCATTATTCAAATCAACGCAATTAAGGCATTTACCAAATGCGCAAGTTAATCCTGTTCCTGGTTCAGTTTCAGCTAATCCATTTAATCCTGCATTACAATCAGCATCTGTCGTGCATATATCATATTGGCAAGTATAGATTGCTGGTGTTGTTCCACTGCCTGTTGCTCCACTGCCTGTTGTTCCACTGTCTGTTGTTCCACTGCCTGTTGTTCCACTGCCTGTTGCTCCACTGCCTGTTGTTCCACTGCCAGCCCCAATGCCTGTTGTTGCAATTAACTCTTTACATTTCATTGGATCAGTGCAGATAGGATTTATAAATTCAGTAGCTGGATAACAGATAGTCTGTCCGCATAAGAAACTATTATAATCAGAACTAAGAGTAGATGTTGAGAAAACAATGCCTTCTTTTGTTGTCAGCCATGCCTTTACGTTCCAGTCGCCGCACTTTCCATGCTGTACAGCAACGATCTTATTATTGCTTTCATAAGGATTTCCAGCAGCTACACTTGGAACATCTGAGTCTGCTCCTGAGTCTGCTCCTGAACCAGCACCAATAATAGCATTATAATTTGCAACAATCTGTTCAGGTGCCAATGCTCTGTTGTATATTTTATATTCGTCAATCATGCCTTTGAACAGATGATTATTGAAATGATTGATATAAAATGGCCCTTTCATCGCACCAAACACAGTTGTCCCATAATTTTTAATCTTAGGATCATTAATATTACCATTCAGATATAATTTAAGTGTATTTTCTGTCTTGCTGTAAACAACTGCTAAATAATTCCACTGATTTTTTTGTATTATCTGTCTGGGGATTCCAGACATATAATTTTCTCCTGTATTTGGATTAACCAACAATTTGCCGTCATTGTCATAATTCCAGTATGTGTACAGATAATTCTGACCGTCTTGAGGAATTATTGATACGACCAAGTTATTCTTATTTGCAGACCCCGCATCAGAAGAAATTTTATTTGTAAATAATGAGCTGGCATAATTTCCCTTATAATAAAACCACATCTCCAGACTAAAATCTCCGTCAATAATCATAGGATTGATATCATCGCTTATTCTGACATAATCACCATTTCCATTCAGGCTCAGTGCTTTTCCAACTTTTCCATCAACAACAGTAACAGCATCACCAAATACAGATACTTCAGCATCATTCCCGCTGATATCAACTAATCTGTTCACTTCTGTACCATCACTTTTCACTTCAAGTGGAAGCTTATTGATTGGAAGATTAAGGTATGTGATTGATTTTTGTAAAACAAACCAGTTATAGCTCACAGATGCGATGTTTGCTTCTTTTTCCGCGGGAGGAATTGTTGTTGTAGCTTCCAACTCATCAAATCCATTAAGAGATAAAGCAACAGTTGAAGCTGTCAGTGGCGGAAGAGAACCAATCCCATTTTCAGACGAATAAGAAAATTTATCTAAGACTTCCAAATACTGGTTATCACTCATCTTGACTCTGATAGGCAAAGCATAATCATAGAAACCATCGCAGGCATTTATTCCTAAATTATTTTCTACTGGAGCAAGAGGTTTATTTAATGTACAGCCAACCTGATCTGCAGCACTATATACATCTCTATAATTCACATAAGAATCTTTGCTATACAAGCCTTTCTTTGCGATGACATTAGCATAATCTTTCCAATAATTGCCAGTCCCGTCTTTATAAAGAATTATCTGATCATCAAAACCTGGATTGATAAGAGGTGTTGTAGTAGGAGGAGTATCAGGATTAAGAGTAGGAGCAAGAGTATATTCAAGCTGTTCAAGACTTATTGTTGGATGAATATTTCCATTATTACCTTTTAGATTAAAGAACTTATTTTTATAGATATAACTTGGATTATCAGTGTCTAAAATTTTGTGCATCGGATCAATGAACAAGATGTTCCAGTCTTTATTTTCATTGAAAGTATTATAAGTGATTATTGCTTGAGATTGGAACAATGTTTCAACACTATCAGAATCAGCAGGATTAGCAGGGTCAGTAGCAGGTTCAACAGAAACAACTTTTTGATTCAATTGCAGACCAACATCATCCTGCATCAGAGTATTGCCTGTTATTGTTATGCCCTGTGAACCTTCGATAAGGATACCTCTGTTATAATCCTTAAAAGTGCATCCTTCAATCATCACATTTTTATTTTTATCAATGTAAGCGCCTGTTGCCTGCTTTCCATCAAGTAATTCTTTTCCTTTGAAAATAGTTCCATCGCATTTTAATGTTAATATACCATCTGCTCCAGAATCAGCAATAACACCAGAAGAAATATCACCTGATTCAGAACTACCTGTACTTAAACCATTATTGTCTGCGAACTGTATAACACCCATATTCTGCTCAGTATCACCATCATGTATTTCATAGAGACCAGAACAGAAAGTTGTATCCTTATCGACAAGATAATTTGTGAATTGGCCATCATCTGTACCAGGATTCACTTGATATATTGTATTTTTAATTACATTATATTGAGATATCTTAAGAGGGTCATATTGTTTGTATAACAATTTATGATCGATAGGCGGGGATATGCAATTATCATTAAATGTTGCTGTAATATCAACCTGTGAATCAAGTTTTGATATTGTGCCAGATACTAATTTATTTCTTAAACCATTCTCATCATTACCATAATAAACAGAATAAGCATAAGGATATTTAATATTATCATAGATTTGAGTCTTATTACTATTTGATTTTTTCTTTTTTGTGAATCCATATACATAAATGTCAGCATCTGAATAAGGTGTTGTGATATCTAAAACAAATTCATTATTAACATCCTTGACTTCAACTTGTGCATAATTCAGATCTTCTTCTATCTTTTCAGCTCCAACATCTGCTGCATCACTTACTGCATCATATACCCTCTTGATATCAAATCTAAGAGGATAATATGAATAGACAGATGATTTATCAGTATTGGCAAAGAAAGCATAATCACTTACATTATATAGGTAATGAGTTCCAGCAAAGATAAGGGATTCTTGTTTTGTCTCATCAATCTTATTACCATAGAACATACCACCATCAATTGATAAAGAATTAAAAAACACTGAATTTGGATAATAAGAAGAGGTTTTGCCTTTGTTATTTCTTAAATCATTATCAATCACAAAATTTTTCTTAGTTATCATACGAACTGTCTGCTCATTATCTAAAAATTTATTTTTCTCAATAACTATAGTATTGACAATACCACTTAAAATATTTCCAGCGCTTATTGCAAGATTAAAATCATTGAACTTATTGTTTTGAATCATTGAATAGTCTATACCAAACAAACCCAATGCTTTTGGTACATCTCCTGTGACACCACTACCAGAACTAGCACATACATCATCAGTACCACTTGATTCACATATATACGCATTAAAAGAATTACCAATTATGTTTATATTTGGTGTAGCAGTGACATCTAAACCATTCACTGTCTTCAAGAATGTATTATTAAGGATAATAGCATTTTTGAAATTATTCATCTTAATATATGTACCTGTGAAATAATTTGATGGATTGATCAAAGGGCCGTCAAATCTATTTAGATTGATTGTCGCACTGGCAGTTGAATCTGTTTTTCCTAAAAGTTCAATATATGAATTTTTAAAGTTATTTTTATGCAGCAGAAAATTTCCATTAAACTCAGTAAGCTCTATTGCTTTGCTGTACTGCTGAGAATTAAATTCATTGCCTACAATCTTCAATGTTGGCTTAGTTATGCCATCTTTGATATTATTGACCATCTTAGGCAGGCTGACTGCAATCTTATTGTTTGTGAAAGTGTTGTCAATAATCTCAATATTTTTCAATGTGAGAGCATCATCACTTAATTTTTTAATTGCTGTATCAAAACCTTCAAATTCACAGCCCTTGATAATAATATTATCTCCTCCAAGATTTAATGCAGTTCCTTGAGACATAGTATTTGATTTTATTTTTGTGCCTGATTTACATATGAATGCGATTCCTTTGCCCTCGCCATTACTACCGCAGCTTATTGTAGATAATGCCAGATTTCCAGTTACTGTAATTATTGCATCATCTGCAACATCAGAACAGATAGGAACAATTGTACTGGTTTCTTCACTACCAATATCAAAGCAGATGTCATCTGCTAAATTAAAACCACTATCAGTATCCCATGGATTGATACAATTTGAATTTAAAACAAAATTACCAGTCAGCCATTTCAATAATATTTTGTATGCGCTACCTGTACTATCACCTGTACTCCCTCCAGTTTCTTCAGTTTCTCCACTTTGCCCTTCTTCTGCAGATTCAGGCAGCAAATATTTAGTCAGTTCACCAGAAAACCCAAGATCAGTGCCTGTTGATGCAAATTTAGTTGAAAAACTTTGAGATCCTACATAATTATATAAATCAAATTCAGAAGCAAAGATTGATTTATCAGTGATACCTAATTCATCAAGATAAATATTTTTATTGCGGAATGATAGTTCATCACGCGCCATGAACAATCGTGCCATCAAATTATAATCTGCGCCATATTCCTTGATCATGTCTTTTGTGCTGTCTGCATACAAAAGACCAGCCATGGCTTCCTTATCAAATATATTGTTTGTATACAACATATAATCTCTTTCTTTTTCTGTAGTAAGAGTTAAGCTGGATAAATCAAATAATTTTGAAGAATCAAACAAAGGCTTTGAATCGTCTTCTTCTGGTTCATCATCTGAATCCAAATCAAGAAAAGTATAAGGCTTTATAATTTTAGAAATTATTATAGGGGTATTACCAATTAAATCACCAACATCATTTCCTGAATCATATTGCCAGTAGATTTCAGAAATATTAAGAGAAACAGCTGTAAACAAGACTATAAATGCAATTGTAAAAGCTATCTTATACTTATGATGTACTCTCTGTACCATCTATTCACCGCTTTTTAATTCCCCTTTTAATAATATAACATTCAATCTATTATATTAAATATAATATTTCATTTATTTAATTATTTATAAAGTTTATTGTTAATAAATAATTATTCTCACATTGAACAGTTTGATTAAAAAATTGTAATCTCTATATAACATGAAGTTCAATTACAATTCAACTTCTAATGCCTTAAGAATTTTTTTCTGTTTTTGAGTCAAAGGATTGATGTGTTTCATTGTCTCATACTCTG
>JBDRKY010000107.1:0-9591 GCA_043813525.1 Candidatus Woesearchaeota archaeon | reverse complement strand
CAAAAATCTCAGAAAAAACTGTAAAATTTTTAAATGTGGTATGTATAACATCCATTGTAGTAGTCACCTCTTGTTTTGGGTATATAATTAAAACAAGATGACTACTACTATTTATATTTCACGAGAATTTGATACTGTGCCATCAAATTCGAAACCTTTATATACTACTTATGTACTAAATAAGTGCACCAATATACATAAATATATACTAATATTGTTTATTAACTTAGTAAGATTGGGTTTTCACACACAAAAGACAAAAAAAGCAGGTGAGATGGATGAGGGATGTAATCAATATAGATAAATTGAAGAAGGTTAATAGCCTTGCAAATACTCTGAATAGGCATGGCTTGGCAGTTAATAGGATGGATGCAGCTGATTTGGCAAGAGAGATTAATGGTGGGGGAGAGATGGATTACCTTAAAGGCTTAAAAGTAAATAAAAAACAGGAGCTTGAGATTGTCCATACATCAAATGGTCAGGAAATGATTATTGAAAAACTGCAAAAACCTACAAAACCTGCTGAATCTAACTTTATGACAAAAGAGCAAGTTGAATCTATTCTTCAGAAATTTTGTGATCTCTTTGCCCAAGAGATGAGTAAATTAGATGCAAGACTAAATGGTATGGAACTTACTGTGTCATATTTGCAAGAGCAGTTGTCTGTAGCTAATAATCAATCAGCATCTGGTGAATATCATGAAAATAATGATATGAGAAACACAGGATTTAATACAGGGTTTCAGGAAACCCAAACTACATTAGGGTATGCTAATCATACAAAAGAGCCAGAAAACAATGTGAATTTACAGGTTAGGCCAGCTCAACATGGTCAAGCACAGATGAATGCAACACAACAAGTTGCTGCATTTGGATCAGGAAAACCATTTGTATCATCTGAACCAGTTGAGAAGCCAACCACAATGAACAGGCCTGCTGAAAATCCAAAACCAGTTGGAAATAATAATCCTAGGACAGGCGGGTATGAAAGCAATGATGTGAGCATAGAGAAATTCTTTTATTTTGGAAAATAAATATTTTTTTCATTTTTTCATTTTTCTCCGAAAACTTTATATATACTAGTGACTACTCTTTAATAACATATAATCAATACACACAAGGCGTATTTGTATTATATATGTTAAATTAGGGGAATATAAGGGTTTATTCTTTAAAAAAAGGTGGTACTGACACATTTATGCTATTTAGGAGTCTAAAAAAGGCTCTGATACGTGTCTAACCAACAATTATTTGAAATTAACTTAAACGGAGGTTTAAAAAATGAAATTTAATACAATAAGTAAGTTATTTGTGGTTTTAATGCTATTTCTGATTAGTGTTATGGCTGTAAATGCTGCTGATTTTTCAGCAAACATATATAATATGTATATAGAAGTTGGTGCTAATGATGGTAATGTACATACAAATGATGAAGAAAATATCTATTGCAGATATAAGATTTCTATTAGTGATGATCTTAAAACAAAAGGTTCTTTTGCATTTGTTAAAACTACATGGACAGTAGGTACATTTGATTATACATCATATGAAGTAAAAAAGCTTTTTAATGATATTAATTCAGAAAATAAAATTAGATTAACTCAATCTCCAAACTGGAATACAAATAAGATTGATTTTAAAGTTAATGATAATGTAAAATGTAAAGTTGAATTTCATTGGGAAAATCCTGATAAAAAAGAAGGAGAACCAGAAAAAGTTGATAAAAGCAGTGAATTATCAGTTAATGTAAAAAATACAGTACCTAAACTTGATTTTGGTGCAGAAGATGATTTTAAAACAGTTGTTGAAGGTACAAGCAGTGTAAAATGGGAAGGTACAGGAACTGTAAAAAGCAAAATTAGTGATATTGATTCAGAACAAACATTTACATTCACAGCAACATCCTCACACCCAAATGATTTTTCATGTTCTGTTGAAAATGACAATACTGAACTTACAGCAACCTTAACAAACAGCAATTTTAACACAGATAGTGGCGATGCATACTGTGAACTTAAGGTTAACGATGGTGTTAGTGATAGCAACACAGATAAGGTTTATCTGCATATTACAAATGATAATGCAGATGATATAACAATTACTTCAACTGCTGTTACAACAGCTACAATTGATGTTGAATATGGATACCAAGTGACAGCTTCAAATCCTGATAATCTATTATTAGATTGTGTTCTTGATACAGCTCCTGCATGGTTGAAAGTAAAAGAAGAAACCAAGACTGGGTGCAAGCTTTATGGTACACCTTCAGAAGCAAAAACTGAAACAGTTGTTTTGACTATTAAATCAAATGCTCAGGAAAAGAAACAATCATTTAGCATTGTTGTTTCAAATCCTTCAGCTCCATCATTTAACGTAGGAGATCAAATTGTTCAGTTTGGAAATTCTTTAACTGTGGATTTTACATCAGCTAGTTATCTATCAAATCCAAGTGGATTGCCTGTAACTTTCCTTGAAGCAACAGGAATGCCTGTAAGTATTGCTTTTACAGGATCAGGTCTTCAAGGTACTCCAACTGAAGCTGAAAAAGGAAGCTATCCTATTATTGTAAAAGGTAAATATACTGTTTCAAACAAAGATACAGAATTTATTGATTCATTCAACTTAAATGTAAAAGGTCCTTCATGCATTGTAATCAATGACATCAAAGCATATGCAGGAGAAAATGGAGATAATAAAGATAGTGGTGTTGATGAAAATGGCGGTACAATTGATAAGGTACAACCAGGAGATAAGCTTAAATTCGTTGTTGAAGTAAAGAACATATGTGAAGAAGAAGGAACAATTGATCATGAAGTTGAAGATATTGAAGTTACTTTCACATTAGAAGAGATGTCTGACGAAGGCGATGAAGATGAAGATGAATCACTTAAAGATCTTAGAGTCAACAAAAAGGATGAAGTAACCTTCACCAAAAATGTTCCTGATGATGCTAGTGAAGATACTTATTTAGCAACATTCAAAGCAATTGGTTATGACAAAGACACTAATGATAAGTATGAGACAGATGTTGTTTCAGTAAATGTACAGGTTGAGAAAGATGATAATAATCTGAAATTCAAAACTTTTACATTGAACCCATCAACAATCAGCTGTACAAAAAATACACAGCTTTCATTGAAGCTTATGAACATCGGCTCAAATGATGAAGATGATGTACAATTAGTAATCTCAAACAGTGAGCTTAAGATAGAAGAGATTGATCTTATAGACAGCTTGCAAGAAGGAGATGCTGATGACAGCGATACATACTTCACAAAGAACTACAACTTCCAGATACCAAGCAATGCTGAAGCAAAGCCTTATGTGATAACAGGTAAAGCTTATTATGATGATGGTAAGACAGAAACTGCAACAGCTATATTGACAGTTGCTGAATGCGGCGACAGCTCAAGCACATCAACAGGCTCAAGCACATCAACAACCACTACTGATAGTACAGCAAAGAAAGATACTGTTGAAGTTATAACAACAACTTCACCTGTTACATCAACATCAACACAGACAGCAACAGCTCAGCCTGCTGGAAGTGATGATAGTAATGACAGCGGCAGTTTCTTTGAAAGCACACTTTATGTAGGCTTATTGATAGCTGCTATTGTTGTGGTATTGTTAGTTATAATCGGCCTGATTGTAGCTGTAAGCAGACGATAAATCTGCAATTTTTTTATTTTCTTTTTTACTTGTTCTTTTCTTTCTTTTTAGCTTCTTTCCAATTTTTTTTTGTCTCCTCAATTGACAATATCTTCCCATCAAAAACATGAGGTTTTCTTCTTTTTATCTTCTTAATAATATCATTTACTATCTCTTTGCTGTCAATATTGAATTCATTTTCACTTATTCTTATCAGCATGACAAGATCCCAAAGAACATCCCCTAATTCTTCCTTAATATTATCAATGTCATTATTTTCTATCGCCTTCTGCAACTCAGTAATTTCACTATACAGCTCCTTAAAATAAGAGTCAGTATTGTGGCTCTTTACCCATTCACAATATTCAATGTTCTTGTCAATCGCTTCAATTAGTTTGATTATTTCGCCTTTCATGATTAATATGAGAATTACATTACTTTAAATTGTTTTTGAAAAATAGATAAAAAAAGCCTCCGACGGGACATTCATAAAAACTGCGTTTTTATAAAAATTAAACACAGTTTTAAAGTTGAACCCGTGACCTCGGCCTATTTGTTGTTTTATAATATATCTTGATAAATATATCCTAAACATACCAAGGCCGCGCTATATAGTGCCTAATGCAGTATTTATAGCCTAAATTAAATGCATAAGATACCACTAAGCCACGGAGGCATTCAATATAGAAAGATTCTTAGTTTATATATAAATATAACTATTTTTCTTATTATTTACCTAAATATTCTGCCAAAAACCCACCATGCACCCAATATCAAGAAGAAATATGTCCAAAAGCTGATCTTTGATGCGATATAACCTAAATCTCTCAATAGAAATATAACACCTAACAATAATATAACTAATCCAAACCCTATTCCACTGAATCTTCTTCCAATATTAAACTCATTACCAACAATTGTTGCCTTGACCATATATATCCACCTCAATTTAATTAGTTGTTTGTGGTTATTCGTAAAAACAAATAATAACCAACAAAATTCATTTTTTAAATATAGTCTTAGTTTTTCTTTGTATCTTATAGATGTTCTCTATCAGATCTGTACCAGCATAGCCTGCTAATAATGCTAAAGTATAATTTGTTGAAACCAAAAGTCCTGCAAATGTTCCTATTATTCCTGATGCTAATAATGTGATAAGGAATGGCTGAATCTTAAACTTTGTCTTCTTATCTGCAGACCTGTACTTTACATAACCAACACACGCTCTAGCTAAACCACCAATAAAACCAAATACTGCAACTATTAATATTGTTGTCATATGCTGATTTATTTGTTTTAGAATTTATAAATTTATTGCTGGAATTGATTAAATCATTACTATATATTGATAATAGTAAATTTTATAACTAATCATAAAATTCTTTAGAATATGCCAGATTGCCAAACATCTAAACCAAATGAAAAGCCAAAGAGAATGTTTTATGACATGACAGTAGATCGTTTTTCTAAACCTGTGGCTTTTGATCATCCACAGTTTCAATCAAGAAGAAACCTTGCTGAAATATTAAATGAAACACACATATTCCTGCTGAATGGGGCTGTTGTTGAAAGCTTATATAATATAACTCCACAAGATACTTGCTTAGATCCTTTAGGTGATGGTTCTTTAGATTGTTCAGATGAAAGCAAAGATAAATTACCATTTGACGGTATGTTTTTTGAATTGATGGATCCAATTGATTTTGAATATTCACACGAAAAATCTGCTAAACTTAAAGCACTTCATTTTGGATATGGCAAAAAATACAATGCTATGACAAGACATCTGGATGAAGATATGTTTAGTCTTAATGATCTAGATGCTTTTTATGTTATGTTCTTCTACCAGCACGTGACTGGAGATGATTTTCCAACAACTGTTGTCTTTGGAAGAGATATAGAAGAAGTTATTAATAGCAAAAAATCAGTAGTTGTACAAAGACCAGCAGCAATAAATAGAAATTTCTCAAATGGAGAATTAGATGATAGCCTTAACACCGGCTTGTTTATTAAAAACGTCTGTTTCTGTATTAACGTGATTAGTTATATTAATGCACATAATGTTGAAGTTAGGGAACAAAGTAGATTCAATCCTAATCTGTATCTAAAAAATAAGAGAAGAGAAAGAAGATCAGTAAGAAGAAGACCTAAAAAACCTTTACCACAATTAAGACCTTATTATTGGATTGATATTAAACCACAGGAAGTAACAAAAAGAGGAGATTATGTAAGAGGTGGTGCAGGTGGCAGAGAATTAACAGAAAGACATTATGTAAGGGGGCATTTCCAAAGATATCGCATAGCAGATGGTAATGTTGTTAAAAATTGGATCAATCCATATGTCAGAGGACCAGATGGTGCTCCTTTCAGGAATGATCGATACAAAGTGTTAGATGATATGCTGAAGAAAGGCAATAAATACTGATTGAATTTTAATTATTAATCAAACACTGTTTTTTTCAACCCATTCTTTAACTCTATTGATGCCCTGCTTGATCTGGTCTGTTGCAGTTGCATAGCTGAATCTTAGATGTTCTCCTTCATTCAATCCTTCGCCTGCATTTCTTTCACCAAAATGAATATCGCTTAAACATGCAATATTTGTTTCATTCAATAATCTTTTTCTTAGTTCCTCTGAATCTTTACAGCCTGTTGCCTTACAAGCCTCAGTCACATTTGGCCAGACATAAAATGCTCCTCCTGGCTTCAGGCATTTAAATCCTTGGATTGAATTCAAACCATCAACAATGATATCTCTCCTCTCTTTGAAGACAGCTTTCATTTTCTTGACTTCATCCCATGATTTCTTAGCATTCAATGCCTCAACTGCTGCCCATTGACAATGATGTGTCGCACATGCTTCTGTATTTGTCATCCATCTTGTTAAATGTGGTGCAAGTTTTTCATTTGCTGCATAACCAATTCTCCAACCAGGCATCGCAAATGTCTTTGAGACTGAATCTGTTATTATTGTTCGCTTTTTCATATCTAATATAGATGCAATGCTCTTGAACTCAGAATCAAATGCTAACTCACTATAAACATCATCACTATAAACCCAGCACTTTGGATACCTCTCCAGAAGCTCTGCAATATCATAAAGCTCATCTTCACTCAAAACACCACCAGTGGGATTCTGAGGTGAATTTATTATCAAAAGTCTTGTCTTATCATTAATTTTTTTCTTCAGATCATCAATATCAAAATTATAATTTTTGTTTTCAAGCAAAGGCAGTTTCACAGGTTTTGCATTCTGTGCAATTGTCTGTGAACTGTAGATAGGATACCCAGGGTTTGGAAATATTACCTCATGCCCCTGTCCAAATTGTGTGACACTCGCAATCACAAACATTATCAAAGGTTTAGCACCGCAACTTATGACTACACTTTCTGGATCAATATTCACTTTTCTTGTCCTTGTGAAATAATCTGCAGCAGCTTTCCTTAGCTCTGGAATCCCTCTTGATGCAGTATAAGTTGATTTACCATCGTTAATAGCTTTTATTGCAGCCTGATTTATATTCTCAGGAGTCCTGAAATCTGGCTGACCAATGCAAAAGCTGAGCACATCTTTACCCTCAGCAATCATCCTATTCACTTCTGCAAGCACTACAAATGAATTCTCTGTACCCATATTATCTGTTCTTTCTGAAACTTCAAGTTCTGACATTTTTATGTACCTCGTATCAAACCTTTTTCAGGTCATACAATCTTTTTGCTTTCTCTGCTATATGCTCTCCGCTTACTTTAAATTTCTTGATTAATTCCCATGGTTCTCCTGATTCACCAAACCTGTCATCAATACCAATCATATCCATCATACAATTTTTGCTGCAGTGCTTATTCTTATCAACTAAATCTGATCTATTTTTTTCATCATAATTTTCTGGCTTATTTTTCATTGATTGAAGAATGACTGCAGCAATCTTGTTGCCCATACCGCCTTTTTGGTGCTCTTCTGCTGTTATTATAATACTTGTCTCTTTTGCAGCTCTTTCAATAGTCTCATTATCCAATGGTTTAATTGTATGAAGATTTATCACTCTTGCCTCAATCTTATATTCCTTTTTCAATATCCATGCAGCTCTCATTGCTTCAGGAACCATTGGGCCGCAAGCAATTATAGACAAATTTTCATCCTCATTCTGATATTCAGACGCAAGTTTATGTTCAAATGCATCTGCAAATCTTGGTTTTTCTCCTCTGAATCTAATTACATTTGCCCTGCCAAAAACAAAAGGGGTATTTACATCAGTAACAACAGGTGTTGCTTCTCTTGCAAATCTTATATATTTTGGGCCTTTGATGTCAAACAATAATGTCTTTGTTGCCTTTGCAGTCTCAACAGAATCACAAGGTACAGATAAGTTAATATTAGGCAGGCCACCAACCATATAAAGCTCTTCTAAGCTTTGATGGGTTGCTCCATCTGGTCCAACACTTACTCCACCATGTGCACCGGCAACCAATACATTCAGTTTACCATAACAAACTGTTGTTCTTAATTGATCTGCATTTCTTGCACTCGCAAACACACCATAAGTCCCAATGACTGGAATCTTTCCTTCTTTTGCAAGGCCTGCAGCAATACAAGTACCATCCTGCTCTGCAATACCAACACTGATAAAACGTTTTTTTCTCTCAGGATTATTTTTGTAAAACATGTCTATTGTTATAGAACCTGAAATGTCTAAACCAATACAAACAATCCTTTCATCATCACCTTCTTTTTCAAGTGTTTCTCCAAAACCTTTTCTTGTTGGCTTCATATCTGCAACCATGAAATTATTTCCTTCTTTATCTTTATAAGAATTCCACCAATAATCCCTGCTGAATTTTGGCTGTTCATCTTCTAATTCCTTCAAAACTTTTTTATGATATTTCTCTGCAGACTCTAACATGCTTTCATAATCAATTTTGTCAAGAAGATTTAATTCTTTCAATGCTTTTACCAATTCTTCTTTGCTTGGAGCCTTGCCATGCCATCCAGCAACATTCTCCATGAAACTTACTCCTTTGCCTTTAACTGTATCAGCAATAATCACTGTCGGCTTTCCATTGTTCAGGTTATCTTTATTGCTATTATCACTGCTCTTGTCTGAATTTTTGACTGCTCTTTCAAAAGCTCCTAATATCTGATCTATATCATGGCCATCTATCTCAATAACATTCCAGCCAAATGCCCTATACTTCTCTGCTAAAGGATAAACATTTTTAATATTTTTAACATCACCATCAATCTGAAGCATATTTTTATCAACAATCCCAATTAAATTATCCAGCTTATGATGTGATGCAGTCATAACAGCTTCCCATATCTGGCCTTCCTGCTGTTCACCATCACCCATTATACAAAAAACCTTGAAATCCTGTCTGTCAAGCTTTGCTTTCAATGCCATACCGCATGCAATACTCAATCCTTGTCCAAGACTGCCTGTGCTTACTTCAACACCATTCAACTTTTTCCAGTCTGGATGACCTTGATAAGGGCTGCCTAATTTTCTTAATCTTACAACATCTTTCACATCAAAATAACCAGAAATACCTAAAGAAACAAACAATGCAGGTGCTTTGTGGCCTGCACTCCAAACTATCCTGTCTCTGTCTTTCCATTGATAATTTTTTGGATCATGTTTTGCGACATTCAGATAAATTGCAGCGCTTAAATCCATTATTGATAGTGTACCGCCGCTATGGCCGCTCTTTGCAGCGCATAAAGAAATTAAATTATATCCTCTCATCAAATTAGCAGCTTCTTTCAACTCTACGGAATTAAGCTGTTTTATTATTTTATCTGTTTTTGAGTTCACTATTGGCATTTTATCACCTTTTATTTTTTTTATTTTTCAAAACACCATCCCTTATTTAAACTTTATCATACAATGTATTACTTAGTTCTATATTTTATAAACATTTAAATATAAGTAAATAAATAATTTA
>JBDRKY010000106.1:0-16519 GCA_043813525.1 Candidatus Woesearchaeota archaeon | reverse complement strand
CAGCCAGTTTTCATCATGGAAATCTTACAATTAAAATCATAAAGGAGCTCCATACCTTAATGTCTCACGACCTGTATTGTGATAAAAACAAACATAAGGCGGCAATAATATTCTAAAAAGGAGACTTTTTACATACTTTTTAGGTATTGATAAAAAGAGATTTTTTACCAAACCAACAAAAAGCTTAAATATAACTTATTCAACATAAAAAAATATGGTTCAAAAGACTTTGACTGGTGATACAGCTATTTCTAGTGAGAAAAATAGCAAATCAAATGATAAAAATGATTCTAAGCCAGATACAATTGCTCATGAAATGGCTAAAAAACAAAGAGAGATTGGAGTTGCTGAATTCTTTGCTAAGAATAGGCATCTTCTTGGTTTTGATAACAAAAGGAAAGCTTTGCTGACAACAATAAAAGAAGCAGTAGACAACAGCTTAGATGCATGTGAAGAAGCAAAAATTCTGCCAGAAATCAATGTTGAAATGATAGATATGGGAAATGAACGTTTCAGAGTGATAATTGAAGACAATGGGCCTGGGATTGTTAAAGAACAGATTCCTAAGATTTTTGCAAAATTATTGTATGGGAGTAAATTCCACAGGTTAAAACAATCATTAACAGGAGATGAGCCTATATTAATCAAACAAGATAATAGGATTAAAATAATTCCTATAGGAGATATTATAGACAAATACATCAAAGATGAAGAAGATATGTTATGCAATGAATTAGATATAAGGGTACCATGCTTTGACTGGAAAGAATATAAATATACATTTAAGAAAGTCAGTCATCTAATTAAGCACAAAAGAGAAAATGAGATTTATAATATTTCTACAATGTATGGTAAACATATAAAAGTTACAGGATGCCATAGCCTTTTTACTATCAACAAAAATACACTCAACATTGAAGAAGTTCAAGCAAGAGAATTAAAAAAAGGTGATATTGTCCTTGCTCCAAAAAAATTAGATGTTGATGATAATAAAAATGAGATTAATATATTAGATTATATTGAAGAGAACTATGCCAGAAAAAGATATTGGTATGTTTACACCAGAAAAGAAATAATAAAAGATATTTTTTCTAATTCTAAAATAATACATAAAAAAAAGCAAGGAAACAGATCAAGAAAATATTATAGATTTTTAAATAATAAAAAAATTGTTGATATAGTAGATGATTCATACAAACAATATGCCAGCAAAGGATTCATACCTTTATGGTTAGTGAAATTTTTAGACTTGAAAATAAACAATGGTATGATAAAAACATATTTTCATGGAAAGGAATATAATGTTCCAATAATATGGAGCCTAACAAACAGCCTTATGAAACTAATTGGTTTATTTGTAGCTGAGGGCCATACTGGTAACAGACAGATTGGATTCACATTCTCCAGAAAAGAAAGAGATTTGGTCAAACTTGTATGTGATACAGGATTTACTCTTGGAACAAGCTATACAGTAGAAGAAAGACCTGAAAAAAATTGTATAAGAGTGAAATTATTTGGAGGCATCCTAAGTTATTTATTTAAGAAATGGTGCGGAAGAGGAGCAAAAAATAAAAAATTGCCGGATTTTATATTTAGTGCTTCTGCAGAATTAAGACAAGATTGCCTAGATTATCTCTATAGGGGAGACGGCCACAATGCTAAAAATAAAAATCAATTAATGTTAACTACTGTTTCAAAAGAATTAGCTAATCAAATTATGTATTTATGGCTTATCCAAGGAGTGATAGCCAGCTGTTCAGAAAGAATGAATCATGGATTTGGAAAAACACCAAGTAAATGTTATATTATCTCAGTTTATGGTAAAAACATTAATGATTCAAATTATTATAATTCCAATATAATAACAAAAAGAAGAAGATGTGATGTTAGTGTAAGAATTCTTCTTAAAATGTTAGGTAATAAACAGACTGCAGAAGTTTTAAGATATATGGAAACATTAAAGAAACTTTCATATAAACAAGAATACAGCAAGATAGAAATTAATGATTTGTTTAATACTGATAAGATAGGATACAAACTAAGATATATGTTAGACAATGATTATTTAGCAGAGAATAATAATAGTGAATATTGTGTTACACAAAAAACAATGCAGTTATGCCGACAGATTCAAAAATTAAATACACTCATTAAATCAGACTTAATTTTCTTACCAATAAAAAAGATTAAAGTAATAAATGAAGGATATGATTTTGTATATGATATATCTGTTCCTGAAAATGAAAATTTTGTAGGTGGCTTTGGAGCAATTGCATGCCATAACAGCAGAGGGCAGCAAGGAATCGGCATATCTGCAAGTGTTATGTATGGACAGCTTACAACAGGTAAACCAGCAAAAATTGTCAGCAAAATAAGACCTAAAGAACCAGCACATTATTATGAACTTCATATAGATACACAAAAAAACAGCCCAGAAATTGTCAAAGAAGCATCAATGGACTGGGATAAGGAACATGGAACAAGGATTGAGATTGATTTAGAAGGAAGTTATCAGAAAGGCACTCAAAGCGTAGATCAATATCTCAAACAGACTGCTATTGTAAATCCACATGTGACTATAATCTATACTACGCCAAAAGCTGAACAGATAATATTTCCAAGAGCAACAGAAGATATGCCAGCAGAATCTAAAGAGATAAAACCGCATCCATATGGTGTAGAATTAGGTGTCCTTATTAGGATGCTTAAAATAACACAGTTTAAGACATTACAACAATTCTTGACATCAGAATTCTCAAGAGTTGGTTCAGGAACTGCAAAACAGATATGTGAAAGCGCCAGAATCCCACCAAACACTAAAACAAGCAAAATATCAAGAGAAATGGCAGATACACTTATCAAAGGCATAAAAGAAACAAAAATAATAGCTCCACCATCAGATTGTATCTCACCTATCGGTGCAGAGCATCTTGAAAAAGGACTGAAAAAAGAGATTAATGCTGAATATTATTGTTCTGTAACCAGACCGCCAAATGTATACAGAGGAAATCCATTCATAATTGAAGCTGCAATCGCATATGGTGGTGAACAGGATAAAGAAGGACAGATAAATATATTAAGATACGCCAATCGTGTACCATTATTATTCCAGCAAGGTGCATGTGCAGTAACTAAATCAGCACAACAGACCAACTGGAGAGGTTATGGATTAAGCCAAAGCACAGGTGGAATACCATTAGGACCAGTAACTTTAGTTGTGCATATGGCTTCTGTATGGGTACCATTCACATCTGAAAGCAAAGAGGCAATAGCACATTATCCTGAAATCATAAAAGAGATTAAGCTTGCAGTACAAGAATGCGGCAGAAAATTAGGAAGTTATCTGGCTAAAAAGAAAAAAATAGGAGATGAATTCAAAAAAAGAAGCTATATTGAAATTTATATACCTCATGTTGCTGAAGCATTGAAAGAATTAATAGGGATTAATGAGAAACAGGTCGAAGAGATTGAACTTAAGCTTCATGAAACACTTGAAAAGTCAAGAGGAAAGATTGATAAAGTTGGATTTGATAAGACTAAAAACACAGAATATGATGAGGAATTCGCAAAGATAGGAAAAGAAGTTATCAAAGAAGCTAAAGAAGAGATAGAAGAGCTGAAAGGGAAAAAAGTTGAAGAACAAGAGAAATTATGATTACATAATATTATAAAACTATTTAATGATGAGTTAAATAAAAATGACAGATGTAATAAAAGAAATCAAGGAAATATCTACAGGCATATTCAATATGATCATAAAGAAGAAACTGCCTAGCCTAAATATGCCTATAAGAAGCCTGAATAATGTAAGTTATAATACTAAGATAGGATATTTTGAGATAATAGGTAAGATGAAAGAAAGAACTCTTACTGCATCTACAATCAAGACATTTGCGCAAAGCCTTAAGATGATGGGCATGAGCAAGGAACTGGTTGAGACAAATGATATTGCAACAAAAAGAGAGGCTTATTATGTCAGCAAAAATTGGGGAGAAGCTAGATTTAATGAGCAGAGCGAATCTGATAATGTGATGGATGACGTCGAAGCAATGCTGATGGTGAACAGAGAACAGATTGGTTTCATTCCAGAAGAAAAAGGCGGAGATATCGCTGGTAAACTTGTAGTAATAGACAAAGACCAGGAAACTGGAAAAGAATTAAGGATAGACTGCACCAAGTTTGGAAGCGGAGCATATTCTATCCCTAGCTCAGTCGAACATCTAAAATTTGAAACTGAAGCTAAATTTATTCTTGCGATTGAGACAGCAGGTATGTTCCAGCGTCTTGTAAAACATAAATACTGGAAAAAAGCAAACTGCATCCTTATCTCTATGGGGGGAGTACCAACAAGAGCTTGCAGAAGATTTATCAGAATATTGAGTGATGCCAAGAAACTGCCAGTCTATGTATTCACAGACGGCGATCCATATGGATACGGCTCAATATACAGAACATTAAAAGTTGGTTCAGGTAATGCAGCACATATCAATAAATATTTTTGCGTTCCTAATGCACAATTCATAGGCATAACACCAAGAGATATAATAGATTATAAACTTCCAACACATCCTTTGAAAGATGTTGACATCAAAAAAATCAAAGATTTAATCAAGAATGATCCTTTTGTACAGCACCATAAACCATGGCAAAAAGCACTTGAAGACATGGCAAAGATGAAGAAGAGATCAGAACAGCAGGCATTAGCTAAATGGGGACTGAACTATGTGATTGACAAATATCTCCCAGACAAGCTGAAAGACCATAAAACATGGCTGCCCTAAATAATTCTAAAAGTTTACCTGTATTTAAACTCTAAAGAAAATACATTTCTAATGGCTTTACCAGTATTTCTTCCAACCCCTTTATGTTTTGTAAAATCAGAGATTTTTGCATTAATAATATTTTTCAAACAGCTAAAATGTTTCAACAATAGCTTTGCACGTTTTTTTCCAATGCCTGGTATTGTTGTTAATATTTGCAGAGGTATATGTGATATAGATATTTGTTTATGTTTATTTTTGAGAATAGCTATGTCACGATAACGCAAACTATTGCTTGCTAATAACAAAATTACATGCACAGTATGTTTTTTACTATATGTGAATATAATTTTAACATTTAAATTGCTTAATATAGTTATTATTGGCCCATATATGATTTTATTATACCTTATTGCCTGAATATTTTCTATCTCAATAATCAAATAACAAACCTGATAACAAGATCTTAAACGCTCAAGCTGTTCAAATAATCTGCCAGAACCAAGTGAAGAAAGAAAATCAGTATAGGTTTTTCTTTCAATAGCAATATTACCTATAAGATAATCACCAGGAGTAAAATTTTTAACCTGAATAAGAGTTTTTTCACTAAGTAATTGTTGAATTTCTTTTGGCTCATGGCAATTAACAAAAATCATTGATTCAATAAAAATCAATTAGTTTATAAATCTCACACACACTTGTCCAGTGGACTTAACAAAATACAATTATTTCGAAAAGTTTCCGTGTTAATTTATAAAGAAAGTAGAAAAATAAATAATATTTGCCAGTGGACAAATTGGTAAAAATAACTATTTATGAAAAAAACAGAGAAAATATAAAGATATATCCATTTAAACAAAAACAAAATGACTAAATTCAAAATCTTACTAACAAATATAGGTTATTGTACTGGTCTAAATGGTTCTTTATCTGATTATGTGTTTAAGTTTTATAGATATATATATACATCTAAAAAAGTTCAACTAGATGTTTTGAATAAGTTGAGTAGAATAGTTAATAAGGAAAAGCTTGATTTAATTGTATTGATTGAGATTAAAAAATATCAAATGGAAATGTTAAAACGCATTATTTCAAATGATAAAAATAATAATAAATATAATTTATTTGAAGTTGAAAATAAATATAGCCTTAAAAGTTTGTTAAGAAAAATTCTATTTATAAAAAATAATTGTAATGGTTTCATTGCTAAGAAAAACCTTAAATTTGAAAAACATTATTTAGAAAATGGAACTAAAAAATTATTGTATGAGATAAAGTTGCCAAATGATACTGTTTTAGTTGCCACACACTTTTCATTGAATAAAAAAACCAGAAAAAAGCAATTTGATGAGATTTCTGAAAAATTCAAAAGTAAAAAAATGATTGTGTGCGGAGATTTTAACATATTTGATGGGTTTGATGAGTTAAATAGTATTATGGAAAAATGTGAATTGAAAATTGCTAATGATAAACCTACTTTTCCATCAAACTTATGTTGTTCATCAAAAAAATCAAATAATAGGAAAAAAGCATTAGATTTATTTCTTTGCTCTGAAAAAATGAAAGTTAATGTAAAAATAATAAAAGATGATTTTTCTGATCATATGCCAATATTGTTGGAAATAGAATTATAGCTTATATGTTTAAGTTTATTAGGTTAAAAAGAGGAAAATAATGAGTACAATAAATGACAAAATAAAAATAATAGATATATTTAAAATCCCTAACTTAATTTCATTATTGAGAATTCCTTTTGCTGTGCTGATTATTTTATATTCTGATAATCCAATAAAATATATTCTCCTAATTTTAGCAATATTCTTTGATTTCCTAGATGGTTTCTTAGCAAGGAAGCTGAATCAGACCACAAAGTTAGGGAGTATATTGGATCCATTATGCGATAGAATCTTTGTAATAATGTTGTTTATATTCTTCTTTTTTAAGATGGGATTGCTATGGTATAGTTTTAGCCTATTCTTTTTAAGAGATGCAATAACTGTACCTACTGCTACATTATGTATATTACTTAAGAAAAAAATAGAAGTAAAAGCAAGATTGCTTGGAAAAGTAGTTACTATACTCCAATTCTTAGTTTTAGTTGTAATGATATTTGAGTTATATCTGCCAACAATGATTGGATTGCATTTGATATTAGTATTTTCTATTGCAGCTATTGTTGATTATTATTTGTTTTTTAGAAGAAATAGGAAATAATTAAAAAAACAAGATTATTTATCTAAAACAATTACAATACCTTTATCAGCATCAACTTCTACCACCATACCGGTCTTTAATACATGGGTTGCAATCTCTGTGCCAACAATACATGGTATTTTTAATTCTCTTGAAATGATTGCTGCATGGCAGAGTATACCGCCTGAATCTGTGATAATTGCTGATGCTTTTTTTATCAACTGCATAAAATCCGGATTAGTCTGCCCTGAAACAAGAATATCACCATTACTAAAATCATTTGGCTTAGATGGGTCATGAATTATTTTAACAGTACCTTTTACTTTTCCTTTAAACGCCACAATTCCTTTTATTTCTGTACTATTTTTAAAAAAAGCATCAGTTATTGCTTTTTCTACTTTTTCAACATCATTTCCAAGCAAGATTATCTCTTCACTATTTTTAGAATATAATACACATCCAGCATACCTGCCTTTTAAGATTAATTTATTTGGCAACATTTGATCATCTAAATATCTCATAAATTCATTTTTTGTCAAACATGATAATAATTTTTCATCATAATCTTCTTTCTTTGCTATTTTTTTATTAATACTTTTAAAAAATAACTCTGTATTTCCATAAACTTTCTCAGAATAAACACGAGCATCATGAAAATATGGCTCTAATTTATTAAATAGATCAGGAGATAAATAATCAATTGTTTTCTTAAGAAAAACCTGATAAGAAATATGATCTTCATAAATTCTGTAAAATACATCAAACTCTTTTTTTGTTGGAATTTTATTGGATAATCTATCCATAATTGTGTTTATCTTATCTGTATTCTTTTTTATTCCATTACACATATCTATTGCATATTGATTATATTTAGATACTTTATCTGCTAAAAATTTACCTAATTTATCTAATTCATCTTTTCTCATTAAACACACGACAACTCCTTTTTTTTGAATAAATAAAGTGTTATTAAGCCCGATACCTAAAACATCCTTAACAATTTTATTATATTGCGGACCCCAGAAACTAGGAGAAGTAAGAGTACATAATTGCACCCATCTTTTGATCCAGATATATGTTGATATTTCTTTTATTATTTTTTCTGAATTCATTATTCTCAACCTCCTTTTAGTTATTTTTTGTCAGTTTAATATAATAAATAAAAATAAAATATAAAACTATTGTTTTTATTCCTATTTTTTAACCATTGAAGTGTATGGAACATCTCTTAGATCCCTTACATACATACTGATACCAGCTGATTTTACCTGTTCTTCTGAAGCTAAATTTGCTCTTTCAATATATACTGTTGTTATACCAAAGCTTGAAGTTGATATTTTACGATGAACAAGATGCTCATCATCAGTAGCATTCATAGCTCTTACAGTATCAAACAAACCATTAAAACCTTTTATCTGGTCTTCAGTATGTGAAACCAATTGTCCGCCTTTTTGAGTAATATCTTTCATTGCTATATCAAAAGGTGCAGGTTTAGATTTATTTCCAAAGTAGACCTCACCCATTTTTTCTCCAATATAAGGGTTTACAGCTTTCAATGCTTGAGGAACCCAAAAAGAGTTTCCTGTTGTTATAATGCAAAGCCCTTCTCCTGCTCTTACAATATCATCCATCACTGCCAGACAATCATCATACAAAGCACCTTCAAAATCAACATTAACTCTGTTACCAGCATATGCTTTCCAAACAGGCTCTTCTAAATCACCTACAAACTTTGCTTTGCTTGAGCCTGCCGCCCATGATTCACCATCAAGCACTGCTTGATAATTTCTAACAACCTCATCAACTGATTCAGATGCAATTCCTTCTGCTTCTGAAACTTCCCTAAATGCTTCAATAACTCTTGGACCTAAAGCTGGCTGTATAACCAAAGTTCCCCAAAGGTCAAATGCATGCACTGCTTGTATGCCTGAAGGCACATATATCACTACTTCACTTTTATTTTTACTTACTTCATTTTCTGCCATTTTATTCACCTACATATTTATTTTTCAATAATCGTTCTAATTCAGGAATTCTATTTATTTGATATTCTAATTTAAGACTATGGCCTATTTCTGAAATACCAAGTGCAGACAAAATAGAAGAACTATCACTTATAACTGGACAATTTCTTGCTTCTTGTCTTTGTGGGTCATAGTATAGATCTATTGATAAACATCCAGCAGTTGCCATAAACAATGTTTTTGTCTTATCATCTAATGCAACTGCTCTACCATCTGAATCTGTCACAGTTATATCAACCAGTTTCATCACTTCTTCGATTTTTTCTCTTGATAATTGATCTGAAAATTGTTCTATTGAAACATTAAACCTTAATTGATAATTAAAACTATGTTCATCGAATGTGATATTACCTTTATATTCTACTCCATCCATAATTTCAGTTGTATCCACTTTAACAGTTATTCTTTCTAATGTCATTTTTTTACCTCATTATTATTCATTTCATATTCAATATCACATCATAGGTCTATCTCCTGTTTCTAATTCATAGATTTCTACATGTGTCGTATGATCAGGATGAAATGACTGACCCTTGATTTTTTGCTCAAACCGTACATCACTAATATTTTGATTATGTTTAGAGAGTAATATTAAATCCTGAACACCTGCATAACATGTTTGGGACGGCATATCTTGTAACGAGGATGACAAATCTTGTAGATTAGCAGTATTTCCATTACAATAATTTATCATTAAACTCCAAAGAGGACAAAGTGTTTTCCATGGATAACTAACAAGATTCCAAAATGTTTCTCTTTCTATTCCTTTATCATAATAAGCTTCAGATTGTAGTTGCTTGTAATGATGTAATAATGAAGCTACAGCAGATTGTAGGATTACTTTGCTTTTTTCTGGTGGAAATTCTTTTACTTGCCTATAAGCTTCCTTAAGACGATTTTCAGAATTTTTACTTTCTTGTCTTAGATATGGCCCAAATAATTTACGAACAATAGCAACTTCTTCTTCTGTTTCCAAGACACCTTTTTCTTTAAGCATGTCAATAGTAAAATCCCTCATTAATGAAATATAGCCTCTGTTGATAAGCCCATATTCACTGAAATATCTCAAATAATCAAGAGTATCTGGTGATTGATCTCTGATTTGAGTTATAGTTTCAATTGTTTCTGTTACAATAGGATTTTGAATACTTGGATCTTCAAGTGTACTTCTTTTTTCATCTTTTAAATAGTTGTCATAAGGAGATCCTGAAGTAATAAATGACATATAATTGATTAATGCCTTAGAACTAAAAAGATTAATTCCTAATTCTTCGTATTTTTCTCTAAATACAACATTCATCTTATCAATAGCAGTCTCAATTGCTAGTACTTGTTCTTCTAATACAATTTTCATCACTTCTTCTTTCATATTTTTATCTAAACCAACAATATTACAATCACTGCTACCACAATTATAGTACCAATACCAATAGTTGCCTTATTGCCTTGTTTTTTTTCTTCTTTGAATCTCATGTTGATTGATACGCTTTCCATTTTTAGTTTCACCATTTTTAACCACTTAATAGTAAATATAGTGAAAGTATAAGTTATTATATATTCACTCACCCTAAGGGGGTTAAAATAGAAAGATTTATATGTGAAATATGAATAAAAACAAAGAATGGAAGATAATATCGAAGAAAATACACTCGAAACACTCAAAAGTATTGGCCTTACACCAGGAGAAGCTAAGGTTTACACAGCTTTGATTGGATTAGGCACTTCCACAGTAGGACCAATAATTGAAAAATCAGGTGTGTCTGCATCAAAAGTATATATAATATTAGACAGATTGGCCAATAAAGGGCTTGTGAGTGTAATCACAAAAGATGGCAGTAAAAGGTTTATTGCAGCAGACCCAACAAAGATAATGGATTATCTTGATCATGAGAAAGAAAAAATAGAAAAACATAAGAGAAATGCAGAAAAGATTATACCCAGCCTTAAGCTAAAAAGAGATTCAACCAGCAAATTCCCGCCTGTTGAAATAGCAAAAGGTATGAAAGGAGCAGAAATGTTGTATGATGAGATATATACAGACCTTAAAGCTGGTGATGAGTATATAGCTACTTCAGGAAACAGGATCTCATTTAAATTCAAGCATTACTGGTTCAAACAAAACCAGTTATTAGTAGAAAAAGGAATTCCCCAATACTTAATATATGAAAACTATGTATGGTATGGCAAAGATCCTAAATTCCATCAGCGTAAGAAAAGAAAACTCTATTTTCCAAAGATACTGCCTGACAAATATAAAAATCTGCCAACATTGCTAGTTATTGGAGATAAATCAATAATAAGCGATATTGATGATGATGGCAAGGTATTTACAGTACTAATCAGAAACAAAAATATGAGTGATTCACTGAAAAAACTGCTTAAAGTAGTGAGAGATGCTGCAGAATATCCTGAAGGTTTTATCAAAAAAGAGCCTGATTAATCAAAACATCTTCTTATCTGTCACCTTGATGATATGCCAGCCAAACTGTGTCTGCACAGGCTGACTTACATTACCTTTATCTAATTTGAATGCTGCATTCTCAAATTCCTTGACCATCTGACCTCTGCTGAAAAAACCTAAATCACCACCTTTATTCTTACTTGGACATTGTGATCTTTCATGAGCAATCTCCTCAAAAGATTTCCTGCCTTGTGCCAATATTTCTAAGACTTGTTTTGCCTGTTCCTCTGTTTTGACCAATATATGTGATGCTCTTATTTTTGCCATTTGCTACACCTCTTTTTTTTAATCTATCTTACTTTTATTATTTAAATGATTATAACCTAAATTTGCTTCTTTTTTCAGTTTATTTTCTTTTTCACCCATACCTTTTTTCTTAATAATCATATCATTATTAATTTTCATCTCTTTTTTCATCTCTAATTCTATCTCCTCTTTCATCTGCTTCTCCTTTTTTAATTTTTCCCTATGCTTCTTTCGCATCTCTTTCTGTTCTTCTGTCAATTTTGGTCTTCCTTTATTCGCCTCTTTGTTCGCAATAAACGCATTTGTCTTTGCATATTGAACAGGATTCTTAATCCTTCTGCAAAAATTGTCAGGATAACAAAGATTTATCTCCTGATAAGATTGCATACAATTAGGAGGCAGGATTTTATCTTTCCTTTGCTGTTTCCTATATCTCAGCTGTGAATTTATTATGACTTCTCTCAAAGGTTCAGCATTCTTTAAATTCCATTCTTTCACAATAGCACTAATAGTATCATGATTATAACCGCAACATTCTAAAAAATTAAGCAACGCAAACATAAATCTCTTTCTACCATCCTGAACACCTTCCAAACCTTTCAATATGCATGGAGGAAACATAGATACTGGAATCGCTTCTTCAGGTACTTCATACTCTTTCTTGTTATTACTTAGATCTGAATCTCTTTGCTCAAAAACAGGCTTATAATCAAATGCTTCTATGATAAGCCTTGTTGCTTCACCTTCTTTTGTATATGTTGTATCAAGAAATCTCATATTAGGAACAACATTTGATGGTACAGCCTGCTCTTTTTCAAATTCCATAACTTTGTCTGGATCAATTACAATGCTGCATAAACCTGATTTTTCATGCAACGAATATGGCATCCTATACATATGTCTTGATGAAATCAAGATAGTATCTATATCTAATATCAATGCAGAATCAAATTTTTCTTCAAAATCTGTTGAATCGCATCTATAACACCTCCTGATTTTTTTAGGTTCAATCTGTTCCATAAAAGTATTGCAGTTAGGGCATTGCTTATATTTGACTCTACCAACATTATCTACTTTATCATTATCCACCTGATTATTATTATCATCAATCTGAGATTTTGTCTGGCAACCAGGACATATAAAATATATATCATCAGAAATCTCTTTTGGCTCTGCTCCGCAGTTTTTACAGAAAGTTTTGACTAATTCACTTTCAGACACACCAACCATATCTGCAAGCTGCCTGTCATTCATATCTTTTCTCAACTCTTTCAAAAATAATGGCTCAATCTTATCTTTCAAAAATAAAGCAATCCGTTTAGGTGCCTCAGGAAACAAAAGCCTTGTCTCTGTTGGTTTTCCCTGCAGAGGAAATGTATTTGGAAAAACATCAAAAGGAACACCAATATGAAAACCTTTGCTGCCTGAAAATTTGACAGTGATAGATGATATGCCATGTTCCCTTAACTGCCTTATCAAAAGATGAGTGATAAGCTTGCTATAATACCAATACTTACAATCAACATCTAACACCAAATCCCAGCCTATCCTTAAATTATCCAGATCTTTCTTGTTTAATTCCGGCCTTAACGCAAGCACATTATCCCAATGCTCTTCACTTACATGAAAACTAGTTGCACCTTGTTTTGCTAATTCCAGAATATCATTAGGATAACTTAATATGTCAGGTCTTTTGCCAAAACCATAGTCAAATCTGGTGGCAACTTCCCTATCTTTACAACTAGCTAAGATTGCTGCCTGTACATCATTACGCTTGTAATGTTTGAGAGTTATGGATTTGTTTAACATTTTATTATTATAAAAGGGAATACATATAAATTTAAAACTTTTCTGCCTTAAGTATGGAAAAAGATGCAGATATTAAGCAAATAAAGACTCCTTACCTTGCTGTTGATATCATAATAAGATATAAGGGTGGGATTGTCTTAATCAACAGAAAGTATGAACCATTTGGATGGGCATTGCCTGGTGGACTTGTTGATTATGGTGAAAGTGTAGAAATAGCAGCAGTAAGAGAAGCTAAAGAAGAAACTAATCTTGATATAAGATTAGTCAAACAATTTCATGTTTATTCTGATCCTAAAAGAGATAAAAGAAGCCATGCAGTTTCTGTTGTTTTCATAGCTGAAGGAAAAGGTGATTTAATGGCAGGGGATGATGCAGCTGATGCAAGAGTTGTTATGGAAAATGATATTCCAGAATTATGTTTTGATCATAATAAAATATTGATAGATTATTATAATGATAAGGATTATGAAAGATATTAACATTGCAATGCATTATAATGTCGCCTGTAAAAAGGTGTTATAATGGGCATTGTAATGGTTGTTGTAATGAGTATTAAATGGAAAAAATAGGATGATAGACAGAGATAAATAATTAAACAAGAGTAAACAAAATATGAACAAAATAAACAACCTAATTGACTGGATAAGTGCAGTTGTTGCATCTGAAAAAGTCATAATAGTTGAAGGATCAAAAGATAGAAAAGCACTGATAAATATCGGAATTGGCAATAAAATAATAATGATAAATGGGTCAGATAGAGGATTGTTTAATGTTGTTGAAAAAGCAGCTAAAAATAAGAAAATAATCTTGCTGACAGATATGGATAAAAAAGGAAAAGAGTTGTATGGAAAACTGAGAAAAGATCTTTGCAGATTAGGAGTTGAAGTTGATAATAAATTTAGGGAATGGCTGCAAAGAAATACAAAACTAAGCCATATCGAAGGTATTGATAATTACATGATGAATGATGAAAATCTGAAAAAAAATTTGTTTTGATAAATAAATGATTAAATAAATAATAAGTTAGAATAAATTCAATATTAATATATTGAACTAACAAAAGCTAATGAACCTTAACAACAAAAGGATATTTGCATTTATGTTTGTTTTTTTTAATCCTTTCTTTTATATCTTTTGAGATTTTGCCAGATTCTAATTGTTTATCTAATTCTTTATATGTTATGCCAATCTCTTCTTCATCTGTCTGGCCTTCAAATAATTCTGCAGTTGGTGTCTTGTTTATGATTGATTCTGAGATTTGCAAATAACGAGCAACTTCATAAACTTCTTTTTTGAAAATATCTGCAATCACAAAAATATCACAAGCTAAATCACCATATTTAGTGCCATAACCTATCATTGCTTCTGTTTTATTGCCTGTACCTATAACCAAAGCATTGAAAGTGTTTGCATAACTGTAAAGTATATTCGCACGAATCCTTGCTTTTAGATTCATCTTTGCTAAATCATTTATTGGAATATTTAGGTCTGAAAAGCTGAGCAGCATCTTATTGATTGGCTGTAAAATATAGCGAATGCCTTCTTTTTCTGCAAATAGTTTAGCGTCATCTGTGTTTTGTTGTTTTGTTAAACCAATTTCAGGCATTGATATACCAATCACATTATCTTTGCCTAAAGCAAAAATTGTTAGTTTTGTAGAAACTGCACTATCAATACCACCACTTAGACCAATGATTGCTTTGGACATATTATTATCCTGAAAATATTGTTTGATCTGTTTAACTATCTTTTTGACAATTTCTTCAGGTTTGAGATTAGATTTAGATTCACAGCTTTGTTTCAATCTTTCCACCTGTTTTTACATTTGTCATTATTTTATTAAGATACAAATGAAGCTTTGTTTTTATCTTCTCTTTTAATTCCTTATCTAAATCAAGCCCATCAACTTCCTTATTCCAATCAATATCAGGTAATTTTGTTAATGTTGAAATTAGTTTTCTGTTTGCAATTTTACATTGTTCTTCTAATTCTAATGCATTTGCTGTTCCAAACAGCTTTAATGCTGGATATTTGCTGATTGAATTAGCACCTGCATTAAGCAGATAAGCAACCCTATATTCCCTATCTTCCCAAATACCCATCTGAATATCAATTTTAGGGAATGCAATCCTTGTCTTAGATATCCACCATGCCTGATAATGCCTGCTTGGCGCTTTGAAAACCTCAAAAACAGTCCCTTTATGAGGATTAAGGCCATAAAAATGTATTTTTTCAATGCTATATTTTTGGATTAAATCCTTTAATTCAGGAAAATCATCTTCTGTCTCACCCAAACCTAAGATAATAGTAATTGCTTTTTTCAATCTAAACTCAGTTGCATACTCAAACATTTCTAAATAAGGTTCAACTGGTTTTGATGGGCATACAAAATCATGCACATTTTTGTTTACTGTTTCAATGCTGCCAACAACACCTTTGATGTATGGCTGCAACTGAATTAATTCATCTTTTTTCAATGGACCTACATTAATCCATATCTTTTCACCTAAAACAATATATATTTTCTTGACCAAATCTAAGAAACAATCAGTAGTATAAGCACCCATACCACCTGAAAGAAAACCAAAATCCCAGCCTAATTTCTTAATGATTAATGTTTCTGCCATAAGGCTTTCTGTTGTTCTTCTTTTTATCTTATCTGAATTTATACTATCTTCAGTATTAGCTTCATTAATTGGCTGTATTGACATATAACAGAACTTGCAATCCTTTAATTTACAGCCCCAGCTGAAGAATACAGCTCTTTCAAAATTAGTTGTATTTGGAAAATTAGTTAGATAAACCTTGTTAGCTTGTTCCATTAATTCAGGCAATTCTACCATTACAATATAGAAATAAGAAGTAGTTTATAAATGTATAAGGAAAAAGGGCTTTGCGTATAAATTAATGAGAATTATATATCATTAAGTTTTCTTTTTATTTAATACATCTTTTGCAATCTTAAGCTTTTTTAGCATATTCTCAATAGTTCCTATATACATTATAACTTTTTGTTTTATTTTTCC
>JBDRKY010000105.1:0-12282 GCA_043813525.1 Candidatus Woesearchaeota archaeon | reverse complement strand
TGCCGCCTTATGTTTGTTTTTATCACAATACAGGTCGTGAGACATTAAGGTATGGAGCTCCTTTATGATTTTAATTGTAAGATTTCCATGATGAAAACTGGCTGCAATAATATTCCTTATTAGGAGACTTTTTACATACGTAGTTCTCAAAAAATATTTATAATACCTATATATTAACAAATAGAAGGTGAATACTTGGCAGATAAAAACAAGGAATTTCAGGAATTAAAAGAATGGCTGATTATTTTCCTTAAACATAGGGATATCTTTCATAAAAAGATAGTTAATATAAATGAAGATGGTGAATTTCTTTTGGTTGAGCAGAAAGATGCTATAAAATATTATGCTATATTTCCAACGATTGGAGATATTAAGCAGATTGTGACAGAATACAAGGATAAGAACATATCTATAATCACTTTCAATACAAGAGACAATCTTGATTTTATCATAAAATCATGGCAGGAATTGTCCGCATTGCAGATGTTATGTATTTATTTTGTCAATCCTCATTCTTCAACAGATAAGAAATGGATTATATATCCCTTCACTCATAGCAGAATCAGTGAGAAAAGCAGCCTTAAATTAGGTCTTATGACATTATTTGAGAGTGTTGAAGAGTATAAGTGATTCTTTGATATTAAATGTTTTTTTCATTTTTACCACTTTTATATAGAAAATCATCAAAAACTTTATATATCTCATTATTATTATTAATAATATATGGCTGACTATCTGGATAGGCTGGAAAGTGCAAAGAAGAGTTTGAAGATAGCAGACCATATGCTGACAATCACACATAATGTTGTGAATGATCCTAAACTTCTTGTGTTGGTGTTGCAGAAAGTGTTTGATTCAATACAGGATTTGATTGGAGCTGTGCTTTATTATGAGCTTTATCATAGGAGAATCCCAGTTTTTCAGGAATCTTTTCAGGGAATGTTTGATATTTTTAAAGTGAGATGTTTAAGAAGATACAGCTTAGACGCAGCATATGTTGAGCTAGCTAATGAGGTATATACAACATTGAAGGAGCAGAAAAGAAGTCCTGTTGGTTTTGCCAGGAAAGATAATTATGTAATCTGTTCATCTGATTATAAGATGAAGATTTTATCTAAGGAATCATTGAGAAATTATGTTGAAAAAACAAAACTTTTTATAAAAGATGTTGAGACTATGATAAAATGATTTACGATATTGATGATGGGGATTATAGGGCAGAGGCTAATGAAGAATTGAAGAGAGTTGATCATTTAATATTCGTCAGCTTGAAATATACCAGAACTGTAGATGTTCTGAAAAATATCTTGACAAGATTGATAAATTGTTTTGAATGTATTATTGATGGTGTTCTTAATAGTGCTTTGGAAGAGAGGAAGATAACAGAGGTTCCTCCTGCACCTATAAAAAAATGTAACCTGCTAAAACAGTTATTTCCTGGTAAATATGATGAAATTATTGATTTTTTTTTGTTACTTAGGAAGATTAATAGAGCTGATTATGATAAGATAAATGAATTCAGGAGACATGTTGCTTTGATCGCCCATACTGAAGATGAGGGTAATGTTGAGGTGAACATTGATATTGTTACAGAATATTACAGGCGTGCACAGAAGATACTTTATGAGATTGATAAAAAATAGTTCTGATTGTTTTATTATTTATTTGTAAATATTGAACATACTTAACGTGATGAATATGACTGAATTTATTGCTGTTATCTCAGCGAAGGGTGGTGTTGGTAAGACAACTGCTTCTATAAACATATCTATGGCGTTGAATCATTTTGGTTCAGACACTTTGCTTGTTGATTGTGATTTTACCAGTGCAAATGTAGGGACAAATCTTGGTTTTCCACCTATCACAAAAAATTTGCATGGAGCATTGAATTCTGAATATGATATAAGAGACGCAGTATATTTGCATAGTTCTGGTCTTAATGTTGTACCTGGAAGTATATCTTATGAAGATATAAAAAATATAGGATATGAAAGCTTACAGTCATTGTTTTATAAACTGAGAGGTCCTAATCATGTGATTGTTGACTGTCCTCCTGGTTTGGGAGATGAAGTTATCAAGATAATACTTGCTGTTGATTCTGTTGTCATTGTCACAACACCTGATTTGATAGCAGTGACAGATACATTAAAGACATTGCATCTGATCAGAGATATCAAGAGGAAGATGTATGGTGTTATTGTGAATAAGAAGACAGATGAGGAACATGAGATGACAATTGATAATATCAAGACATTTTTGGAAGCAAAGATATTAGGTAATATACCTGAAGACAGGTTCTTTTTGAAATCAAGCTATTATAAAAATCCATTTATTTTTGTTTTTCCTGAGAGGGAAAGCAGTGATGAATATAAGAAGATTGCGGCAGATATTTTGGGAAAAACATATAAATCTGAATCACCTAAAATACATAAAGGTGGAGATACTACTCATCTTTATTGAGTAAATCTTAAATCTTTTAAAATTATAATTTAAATTAAAATGGACAACGAGCGTAAACAAAGATTAAAGCAAAAAGGGTGGAGTCATGAAGAAGTTGAGCATGCAGCTAATATAGTTCTGAATCCGAAAGAGAAGCATACACATATTAAAAGTAGATTACATCTTACTGGTTTTTGGTTGTTGATGCTTGGTTTAGTTGTATTGAATGCTGTTGCGATAATCTTTATTGTTCCTTTAATTTTATTGATTAAGTTACCTTGGACTTATATTGTGATTATTGCAGCAGGTCTTTTCTGTGGCATTATTTTCAATTGGCTGATATTAGAGATTGAGCATCTTGAGCATGAGCATCATGTGATTGCTATGTTGATGATACCATTGATGACTTTGCTCGATGTCATTATTATCTATGCGATCATTGACAAGGTAAGGGCAGCTGCAGCCTTAAGCTATAATCCTGAACCTGTTGTTTTCTATTTTGGTATTTGTTTTATAATTCCATATTTTGTTTGGTTTACTTTGGGAAAACATAAGAAGTTTAGTTAATTTGGATTATATACTTTCTCAAGTTTTTTGCATAAATCTGCTTTTTCAAAAGCTTTATAAACATTGATTTATTCCAAAAAAAATGATGTTTGCTTTTATATGCAAACTAACTATGATTAAAATGACAACCCAAAGGTGATGTAATATGACAGTAGTTGGATTTAATTTTACAAAGATCAATGTTGAAAGAAAAGAGTTTTCTAAAGGTAAGGTAAACATAAGCAATAATGTGACTGTACAGGATATTGAAGAGTCTAGTTTTTCAGTAGGTCAGGAAGAGCAGAAATCATTAAAATTAACATTTCAGTTCACTTCAACATATGAGCCTAATGTTGGTCTTATAGAGCTGATTGGAGATCTTATTTTCATTGAAGAAAAAGAAAGGATTATGGAGATATATGATAATTGGAAAGAGAAGAAGAAAGTTGACAAAGATGTTATGACTGAAATACTTAATGTTGTATTGAATAGATGTAATATACAAGCTTTAATATTAGCAAGAGATATAAATTTGCCTTCGCCTATTCCTTTACCAAAGGTCAAGGTTGAGAATAAATAATAATAGGTTATAAAAGCTTTAGGCTTCAAGCTTTTTTAAAGAGGTACACAAAAATGCCGCCATCAACAGAAAAATCTTTGAAATTAAAAGTTGCAGAAGCAATTCAGGATGATGTCAATAAAGGTATTCTTAGGATTGACTCTGGTTTTATGCATCAGGTAGGTGTAAGGCCAGGTGATATTGTTTCCATAAAAGGAGAAAGAGAGACTATTGGTATTGTTGACAGGGCTTATCCAGGTGATATTGGCCTGAACATCATCAGGATGGATGGTATCTTGAGAAGAAATGCCAAGACAGGTATTGGTGAAGTTGTCGAGGTAAAGAAAGCTGATGTCAAAGAAGCTAAGAAAGTGACTATTGCTCCTGCACAGAAAGGTGTTGTTATCAGGGCTTCTCCAAATATTTTTAAGCAGGGTCTTTTGGGAAGAGCAGCAGTAAAAGGCGACATAATCAGTCTGGGCGGAACAAAAAGAAGAAGAAATGCAATGAGTGATTCTCCATTTTTCAATGATATTTTTTCAATGTTAGATGATAATGTTGCTGGTTTTGGTTTTAGTGATATTAAGTTTATTGTTGCTTCTTCAGACCCAAAAGGTCCTGTGATTATCACAGAGATGACTCAAGTTACTTTTAATCCTGAAGCAGTTGAATTAAAAGAAGAGAAAGTTTTAGAAGTTACTTATGAAGATATTGGTGGTCTTGATGAAGAGATAAAGAAGATTAGAGAGATGGTTGAATTGCCATTGAAACATCCTGAGATTTTTGAACGGTTAGGTGTTGAACCGCCAAAAGGTGTTTTGCTGCATGGCCCGCCTGGTACAGGAAAAACTTTGCTGGCAAAAGCAGTAGCAAATGAGACTAACAGCCATTTCATTCTTATAAATGGTCCTGAGATTATGAGTAAATTCTATGGAGAAAGTGAAGCTAACTTGAGAAAGAAATTTGAGGATGCAGAGAAAAATGCCCCTTCAATCATATTTTTTGATGAGATTGATGCGATTGCTCCGAAAAGAGAAGATGTTCATGGAGAGGTTGAAAGAAGAGTTGTTGCGCAGCTTCTTGCAAATATGGATGGTTTGCAGTCTAGGGGAAAGGTAGTTGTTATTGCTGCTACAAACCGGCCTGATGATCTTGATCCTGCATTGAGAAGACCAGGAAGATTTGATAGGGAAGTAGAGATTGGTGTTCCTGGAAAAGATTCAAGATTATCTGTGTTAAAGATTCATACAAGGAATATGCCGTTGACAAAAGATGTGGACATGAAAGAGATTGCAGCAATAACTCATGGTTTTGTAGGTGCTGATTTGGCATCTTTAGCTAAAGAGGCAGCAATGAATGTACTGAGAAGACTTCTGCCAGAGATTAAGCTAAAAGAAGATGAGCCTTTACCAAAAGAGCTGTTAGAAAAGCTTAAGATAAGCAAAGATGATTTCAAAGAATCATTAAAGGTTGTAAGGCCTAGTGCTATGAGAGAGGTTCTTGTAGAGATTCCTAATATAAAATGGGATGATGTTGGTGGTTTAGATGATGTTAAGCAGGAATTGAAAGAGGCTGTTGAATGGCCATTGAAGCATCCTGAAGCATTCAGGCGTCTTGGTGTGAGGCCTCCTAAGGGTATTTTGATGTATGGTGCTCCAGGAACAGGCAAGACAATGCTGGCTAAGGCAGTAGCAAATGAGTCACAGGCAAATTTTATCCTTGTCAAAGGGCCTGAGATGCTCAGTAAATGGGTAGGAGAAAGTGAAAGAGCTGTAAGAAAGATATTCAAGAAAGCAAGACAGACTTCTCCTACAATAATATTCTTTGATGAGATGGACAGCATTGCTCCACGGAGAGGTGCTGGTGGAGATAATAATGTTACTGAAAGAGTTGTCAATCAATTATTGACAGAGCTTGATGGTCTGGAAGAATTGCATGATGTTGTTGTGATTGGTGCTACTAACAGGCCTGATATTATTGATACAGGGCTGTTGAGACCAGGAAGATTTGATAGAATCATTCAAACACCAGTTCCAGATTTAAGATCAAGAGAGATGATATTCAAGATACATGTTGCCGAGATGCCTTTGAAAGGCGTTGATATTAAAGCATTGGCTAAAGAGACAGATGGTTATGCAGGTGCTGATATTGAGGCGATTTGCAGAGAAGCTGCTATTCTTGCACTAAGGGATGATATCAAGGCGAAAGAAGTGACAAAAAAATATTTTGAAAAAGCAATGAAAAAGGTAATGCCGTCAGTTACTCCTGACATCCAGAAGGCATATGATGATTTAGGCAAGATGTTCAGCAGTGCTAAAGGCAGGGAATTTCAAAAAGAAAAGCCAAATTATTTTGGATAATATCCTTATTTAATATATTTTAATAAAATTCTGTTAATGTTTCTTGATTTGATTGGTGGTGGTCGAATTTATTTGACATTTTCTTCATATTTTTTACAAAATAACCATATTTATGTAAATTTTACATACCCAAAAAAAAAAAACTTTATAAACTAATATACATATTATTAGCAGAAAGCATATATTTTAGATTAATTAAAACTAAAAAAGGTGATAAAATGGCTAAAAAAGATAAGTTTCAGTTTGATAAGAAATATGGTCTATATTTGGTTCTGATTGTTGCTGCAGTTGCAGTTATTGGTTTGTTTGTAATGTTTTCTGGTGGAAATGCTTCTTCTGGTGATAATGATTTAACAGGTCAAGTCTATCTTAAAGGAGCAAGGGAGACACCATCTAAACTTAGTTCAGTTTACCCTGAATGTGAGAACCAAGGAATCTGTAAGACCTATTATGATAGTTATAAAAAAGAATATCAAAACTATCTTAACTCTAAAAAGAGCAAATCCACAGCTAAAAAAGCAGAGATATATTTACTTAATGCAAATACTTATAAAAATATATTTACTGGCTGTAAATATCATTGCGAAGATATGAAGAAGAAAGGATTATTCTGTGATAAAAAGGCAGAATCTAAACCTAAATGCAATGATCCAGATGGTTTAAATTATTATAAACAACAGAGATCAAGTGGTATATTATTAGTCAGTAAAAGCGACCAGTCTATGAATACTGAATTTGCAACTAAAATTGATTCATGTGATGAAAAAAGTGGAGTTGTAACAGAATGGCTTTGTGATAATGATGTTGATGCTTTATATCCCTCACCATGGTTATGTCCTTATGGATGTGAAAAAGGAACTGGTGTATGTAACAAAGAACCAACCCCAGAACCAATTCCTTCTGCAGAAGATTGTATTGAAAAAAGCACTATTCCTCCATTAGAAGAAAATTGGTATTTTTATGATCAGATTGTTAATAAAAAAAATTCTGTTAAAAGTACTGGTAATTGCATAGATAATGATTATACAGGTGATGGTTATACTATTTATGAAAAAGGAACAGTTACTTGGAATGGTAAAGATTGGTCTGATTATTGTAAGGATGGACAACTTCTGGAACAGTGGTGTAATAAAAATAATCCAAACATAAAATATCAATATGAAATGTCTTGTCCTTCAGGAACTAAATGTTCTGATGGAGCTTGTGTTCCAGTGGAAGAAAATAAGAATTGGTGTGGCGATGTACCAGATACAGAACCAACTCCAACATGCACTGAAACAGATAGTGGGTCCGATAAGGATAATAAAGGTGTAACCACATATAATGGTGTAAATTACATAGATTATTGTAGTACAACAAACTCTGACATCTTGAAAGAATATAGCTGTTCATATCTTGACCCAACTGAACCAGCAACTATTAAATGTAATAGTGATGGAAGAACTTGTAAAGATGGCAAATGTGTTAAGAAGGCAGAGACAAATGTTTATCAACCACCTGCTGATGCAACTTGTACAGATACTGATGCAGCACCAGATACAACTATTATATTTTCTAATGAAAAAATAGGCTATTATAATAATCTTTTAGTTGGTGGAACTGTCACTTTTTTTGAACAAACAGGCATAAAATCTGTATATCCTGATGAATGCCATACTACTTCTGGTTGGATAATCGAATGGGTTTGTGATAGTCCACATCATGGTCAAGGCATAAGTAAGAAATGTCCATCTGGTACATTATGTATAGATACTGATGGAAGTGGACCAACACCAGCATATTGCGGTTGATTTTTTCTTTTCTTCTTTTTCTTAATTTTTTCTTTAGGCACAATATAATTTCTGAGTGATTTTGTGAAATGTCTTGCCATCAATATTGCGAAGCTTCTTTCAAATATTTTGTTAGCATTGTTCGAGGTTCCATAGAGAACAATGCTTTCAAAAGTTAACCTCAAAAGCTGTGCCTATGGCAAGTGCGAAGCATTTTCACAAAATCACTCGTTTTTTATATTGTGCCTCCAGCTCATTAATTATTTAAATTAGTTATTATATTCTTGTATCTATGATATTCAAATCATTAAAATTCAGCATAAACAAAACAAATAATGCTTTATTTGTATCTTTCTATGGTAGTTTTTACTTTGAGGTTCCATTGGAGGAATTAATCAAAATTGATCATGATTTCAAGATTGATCCAAAAAACAGCCATAATATTATAATCAAGCCAAAAGCAGAGAAAAAGTTCATGTTTATTATTGATAAATACATGCATAATTTAAGGTCAAAAATCAATAAGACTGATAGTAAGGCTAACAACAAAGCAATTTACATCCATGAGAATTCAGGTATTCCTCTATTTGGCTTGCAGTTCATTGGTATCATTGATAAAGGCACAGATATGATTGAGATAAAGCCATTGACAGGATGTAATATGAACTGTATTTTCTGCAGTGTTGGTGAAGGTCTTGATACAAAAAAGGAAGTTGATTTTGTTGTAGAGGAAGAATATCTGGTTAATGAGTTAAAAGCACTTATTGATTTCAAGGCAAAACATGAAGATAATAGCAATTCAAGTTTAGATACAAAGAATAAATTTAGCATTTGGATAAATCCTCATGGTGAGCCTTTGTTATATTCTAGAATTTTAGATTTAATAAAAGATATTGATGAAATACAGCAAGTGAAGGATATTCATCTTATCACATCAGGAACATTATTGAATCATGCAGTCATAGATCAATTAGCTAAGATAAAAAAATTAAAGATGAGCATATCTATTTCTGCTTTTGATAAAGAGAAAGCAAAGCAGCTAATGGGTACAAAAGCATATGTTCTTAAGCATGTTCTTGACATGGTGAAATATGCTGTAAGCAAAGGAATTGAGACTACAATCACACCTGTATATATCCATGGCATCAATGATGATGATATTGAAAGATTAATCAGATTTTGTAAGGCAGTAAATAAAGCTAATCAAAACACCAATGATAACAATAAGCTTAATATTTCAATCCAAAAGTTTTGCATGAACAAGTTTGGTAGAAATCCAATTAAAGAACAGGATTGGGATGATTTTGGGAAGAAGATGAAAGAATGGGAAAATTTGTATGGTTATGAGCTTCTTCAAACTGGTGATATTGGAAAAACCGAAGAATTGCCAAGACCATTTAAAAAAGGAGATGTTGTTCAGGCAGACATTGTTTCATCAGGGAGATTTTTGAGAGATAAGATAGCAGTTGCTAAAGGAAGATGTATACTTCTTCCTAAATGTACAAAATGTACCAAATCTATTAACGAAAAGTGTAAAGTAAAAGTTAAGATTACCACCAATAAATATGGTATGTATATAGGTAGTTGTTGATTAATTGCTTTTCACTTTCAAAACCTTTAAATAACTATTAATTCTTACATTGATTAAAATGGTCAAACCACAACCAAGAGACAGAGTAAAAGTTATCTGTAAAGAAAAAGGAAGTAAAGATAAGGAATATGAAGGTATTCTTATGCCTAATGAGGAGACTGATAATGTGATTATAAAGCTGGATACAGGGTATAACATAGGTATTGATAGATTAAAAGTGAAGTCAATTAAACTTATAGATGTTGATAGCTCAAAACTAAAATCAATGAAAATATCAAACCATAATGTAAGCAAAAAATCTATTTCAAAAAAATATAAATCAGATAAGAACAAGCCAACAATCGCTATTCTCCATACTGGCGGTACAATCGCTTCTAAAGTTGATTATAAATCAGGTGCAGTAAGTGCGTCTTTTACAGTTGAAGATACTTTGCAGATGTTCCCAGAGCTAAAGGATATTGCTAACATCAAGACTAATTTAATCAGCAATATGATGTCTGAGGATATGAGATTCATGCATTATCAGAAGATTGCTCATGCGATTGTTGATGAAATTGAAGGAAAAGGAAATAGCAGCAAAGGAGATGGGAATATTGATGGTATCATAATTGGCCATGGCACTGACACTTTAGCAGTCACAGCAGCTGCCTTGGCATTTATGTTTGAAAAACTGCCTATACCTGTGATTTTAGTAGGTTCTCAGAGAAGTACAGATCGTGGGAGTACAGACGGAGCAATGAATCTGATATGTGCTGCTGAGTTTATTGCAAAGATTGCTTCAGAGCCAAATCTTAATTTTGCAGGTGTTGCGATATGTATGCATGAGAACAGTGAAGATGATAATTGTTTGATTCTGCCTGCAACAAAATCAAGAAAGATGCATACTACAAGAAGAGATGCTTTCAAATCAATTGATACATCACCTATTGCAAAGATTAATTATAAGACCAAGAATATTGTTTTTCTAAATAAGGATCATATTAATAAAAATCAGAAATTAGATCTTATTTTAAAAGATAAATTTGAAGATAAAGTTGGTATTTTAAGGACTTATCCGAACATGAACAGAGAGATTATTGATGTATTCACAAAAAACAATTATAAAGGTCTTGTGTTAGAAGCAACAGGTCTTGGACAGGCACCGACAAACATCAAAGAAAACCTGCCTAATTATGAAGCTTTGAAATCTTTTATCAAAAATGGAGGTGTTGTGGTCTTGACATCACAATGTATATTTGGAAGGGTGCATCCTGATGTATACACAAACTGCAGGAGATTAAAAGACATAGGTATTATTTTTGGTGAGGATATGATCACTGAAACAGCTCATGTTAAACTGGCATGGTTATTAGGGAATTATAAGACAGAAGATGTAAAAAAACTTATAACTCAGGATTTAAGAGGAGAGATTAGTGAAAGAACAGGCACAGATTTTTTAGATTGATTATTTTTAATTATTTTTATTTAAACTAAATTAGTATAAAGTTCAACATATTTGTCAATAATCTTTTTCCAGTTAAATTCTTTTTTTACAACTTCAAGATTTTTTTCACTGATTTCTTTTCTTATGTTTACATTAAACATTCCTTTAATCTTTTCAGCAATTTTTTTAGGATTATTATCTATTAGTATTTTATCAGTATCAGCATATTTGAACAGGTCATTAGCAACACCTACTCTTGAACATAATATTGGCAGGCCAGATGCAGCAGCTTCAAGCAGTGGCTGGCCAAAGCTTTCATATACACTAGGATAGATAAAAACATCTGCTTTTCTATAAAATTCAAGCAATTCTTTTTTTGTTTTGTGAGGGATAAATGTTATATATTTATTTAGATTATTATTATCATCATTATTACTATTAACAAAATCTTTTAATTCATCTAAATAACCTTTTTTAGCTGAGAAACTGCTTCGTACTTCAGAACCTATAATTATTAAATTTACTTTCTTCCTTTTTGTTTCTTCATGACTTTTTGGATCGTTAATTCCATCTATCTTATTTTTATTAATCAGTTGAATAGCTTTTAATATTGGCAACAATGGCCTGTTTCTTGTTATCCTTCCGATATATAATAGATTAAGAGTACTATTATTTTCAAAACTTCTTTTCATCTCATAATCTTCAATATCTATTCCTACAGGTATCAGATGCAATCTTTCTCTTTTAACACCAAATTTTATTGCTTCATTATATTCTTGTGTACTATTAACAACAACTGCATCTGCTTTTTTCACACATTTTTTCAGTGTTAATATATCATAAAGTTCAAAAGCTATATTCCATGGAAATCCAACAAAATGTTTATAACTTAATAAAGTACCATGTGTGCTGATAACAAATGGTTTTTTCATTTTGCTATTATTATTATTATTATTATTATTGTTAGAATCATTGTAATCAATACAATTCTTAGTTCTTGCTTTTGCAATCTTAAATCCAATATCACTCTGGTAGCTTCTGTAGCAGTGAGAATGGATAATATCAAAATCAGTATTATTCAAAGCTTTTTTCATATCTGGTGAATAGATATATTTGAAAATTCTCTTTTTAGCATGAAACCTTTTTACATCTACATTTTCAATCTTTTCTTTATCAGGAACTTTGTTGACATCAAAATCAGTAGTATATATAGGACTGGAAATACCTCTTTTCTCCAATTCAGAACTTATCTTGAATGCTTGGTTTGCAGGTCCATGCACTTTAGGATAAAAGCTTTCAATAGTACGGATTATTCTCATTTAATTGTTAAGTTTAATATTTAAATTTAAATATCTTATGTATATATTATTTAAAATCTCACCAAAGATTTTATATGGGTTTAATACCCCACATTTAAGGTGAGATTTTAAATTATAAAATTTGTTCCTAATCTGCGAGTCCGTAATACAACATAATCTTAGATTATGTGTACATTTGAAGTTCCTTCAAATTGTACCCCAACCTTTCCTCAAATTTGTTTGAGGGTTTGTAAATCTTTGATTTATAAAAAGGTTGGGGATAGGACGAGCTAAAAG
>JBDRKY010000104.1:0-15462 GCA_043813525.1 Candidatus Woesearchaeota archaeon | reverse complement strand
TTAAAAGAATATTTGGGATTGTAACAAAAAGGTTAGATGACACAATATTTACACAAGTTTTAGCAAGAATTATACATAACAATCGAAGAAAAATAAGCTATTTCAATATGGCATCATTCTGAATTTATACGCAAAGCCGCTTGTTTACTATTTTCGCTTTATTCTTGAAATTGCATAATTATTGATAAATTAGTTAGCTTTTCCTATATTTGAACTTTTTTTCATATGAACTATGATCAAATATATTCAAAATCAATGATATGATTTCAACATCACTCCCTCTTATTGTGTATATCATTCTCCATGCTTGTGGTAAATCTACTTTCCAAAGATTAGTTATTTCATATTCTTCAAAGTAAAATTTAGGAATTCTATCCTTTGGGATGTGTGTTCCATATCCATGATTTTCTTTTAAGAATTCAATTTTCTGCTCTATTGCTTTGAATAATGTTTGATTTGTACTGCTTGCTATACCTTTTTTCTTTTCTTCACCTACTCTTTTATTTAATTCTTCATAGCATCTAAAGCATCATCGACTATTTTAAGCCGAACTTCTTTACCTTTGAATCTCATAATTCAATCCCTCTGTTTATGGCATCATTTAGTTTTTTGCTTGGATTGTATATCCACAAAATACCTTTTCTTCCATCCAATATTTTCCCACCATCCTCAAGGTATTTCAAGATAACATTGAGTGTTTGATGCATAACTTTCTTTGGTAGTATTTCTTTTAATTGTTCTCTTGTTACCAAATCATTTGCTTTCTTCAATGCTTCCTCTACCATCAGTACAGTTTTTAAACTTGGGTAATGTAATAATTGTGTTTTGTTCTTTTTCATTGATAATCACCTTTGTTTGATATTTTTATACTAGCTTATATAACTCTCTATATAAACTTATATAAATATTTTGCGGTTTTTTACCGCAAAATGCTATTCTATTTCTATATTTTTTAAGAAATAATGATGTTTACCCTTCATTCAGCACAATCAAAGTCCTTGTATTAGCAACTCCATCTACTAACTGAATATTTCCCAAAAGAACTTCATCTAATTCTTTTATGCTGCTAACTCTTAAGAAAACTACTAAGTCAGTGCCGCCTGTAACTATGTCCACTCTTTCTGTGCAGTATAGTTTTTTCATGTCTTTTGCAACATCATACTGTGTCTTTTGCTTCTCCTTCAGATATTTAAGATCTGCATTGACTAATATATATGCTGAGACACTTTTTCCGATTAATCCATTATCAAGCTCTATAGTATAGTGCTTGATGACCCCTTCCCGCTTTAATCTTAAAACACGGTTATGGACTGTTGTTACAGGCAGCAAAGTTTTTTTTGCAATGTCGCGTGTGGTATAAGAAGAATCCTCTTTGAGCATCTCTAATATATTAATATCTTTGTCATCCAGCTTAACTTGTTTTTGTTCAGCTGTTTGCCTGATGCTGCCAATTGCTGTTATTGTGTTTCCTCCTGCAATACTTTTACTGTATTTATTTCCAAACTTTGCCATCTATTGGAACATATGTTCCAACTTCTATTTAAATGTTTCGATTTACAATAAATTATTTCAATCCATATTTAGGATTCAGTAAAATACTAATTATTCTTTTTGCATCTTCAATCGCATATTCTGTTGAAGAGTCTTTAACAACAGGATTAAATGTCTTTAAGTCATAGCCTGCTTTCATATAACCAAGAAATCCGCATAAGTAAGCAAAATCTTCTTCATAATGAATTTCTGATTCAATTGCTTTAGGATCTTTGAATTTTTGATATATCTGATATTGTTTTCCAATTTTCCAGATAAAATGTCCTCTTTCATGGCTTAACATTAATGTATCATTAAGTTCATCTAAGTTTGCTTCAACAACTGTTAAATGACCTGATACTTTTGATATAGAATTATATACTATTGCATGCCACCCAAAAGGATTTGCAGTGCCTGTATAGTTTTTTCTGAAATATTTTAGCCTAAACTCTTTTTCAGCTTTTCTTATATCTTTAACATGCATTTCTTTATAATATCTCTCTGGTTCTGCTTCTATCCTGACATCTAAATCAGAAAAATAAAGTTCTCCATTTGAAAAATCATCTTTTGTTAACATTTCTTCTAAATCATAATCATCATAAAATGCATCTGGATTGCCAAATATTAGTTTTGAGTCGCCCCGCAAAAACAATGCTAATGCGCCTAATCCTTTTAAGAAATTTTGTCTTGTTAATCTATCACTTTGTTGTCTGGTTTCTGCCATTTTAGTTTATTTGTATTTTTTATGTTTTAAATTAAATAATCACTTTGCCTAATTGTTCCAACTCATCTGTTGTTTCTTTTACTTTTAATGATCTGATACGTTCTATATATTGCATTGCTCTTGGATCATTTCCAACTAAATTATCAATCTCTTTTGAATGTCTGTCATATCCTATTCCCATCTTTCTTGGTTCAATTATCCCTATATTTAATACAGAAGGAACATCAAAATTAAAAGATAGAAGTATTAATCTGCCTTGGTTATCTATCATCAATGGAACTGATTCGTAATTTTGTATTACAATTAAAGATGTATAGTAAACCATTCTAACAGAAGAATCATAAACTTTATTAATCTTATATCCAGAATCATTAAATGATCTAACAACTCCAAAACTAGGATCAACTATCAAAGGATTTAAACCTAATATTTGTTCAATGTCTCCTTTATCATCAGTAGAGCCATCTGGAATCATAATTTCTGGTTCTACTACTAATAAATAATCATGTCTTGTATTTCTAAAGTAATTAGGATCATTACCTATAACTCTTAATATATGTCCTTTTATACCTGCTGTTTTGCAGTTAGAATAAAATTGAGCAGTTAATTGTTTGCAATTACCTTTGTATGCAGCAAATCCTTTATCAAAAAAATCTCTTATTCGTATTCTTCTTCTATGCTGATTAAATTCTACTACAATATCATTCTCAAGAAAACTTACCTGTTCATATTCATAATCTTTCATTAAAGTGGATGCTGTTTTTCCAAATCTATCTAGCCATGTTTCTTTTTGGCTATCTGATATTATCTTTCTTGTATCTGAACTAGAATAATCTATAGCACTTGAATCATTACCTTGATCTGCTGGATAATGGGTGCAATCATCTTGACTTTGATCAGGATTACCTAAGCTATTGCTTTGGTTTGTTGAATCAGCTCTTCTTGGCCTATAACCTTTCATAAATAAAAGTGATGCACCTAAAAATCCTAACAATGTCCTGTTAAAATCTCTTCTAGGTAAACTGTTTTTTTGTCCTGTAGTATCTGCCATTTTATTATTTCTATTATTATCTTCTTTTATTACAATTATTTAAAATATATCTTAAATTTTGCTGAAATCTTGCATTATCTTCTTCAGAATTTCCGATAAATCCTTCATTTAATAATAAGTCTATCTCTTTTTTGTATGTATAAAGTCTCCTAAAAAGGAGACTTTATACATACTCTTTTTTCTTTTAAAAATCTGGTTCTCCTATCAGTTCTAACTGTTTTGACCACATTATCATACTCTACTTTTTCTATTTGATTGTAATATTGCCATTATCTATTTTCTTTAATAACTAAACCATATCATCTGTTGGTTTTTCTAATACAATGATGGTACGCATCTATTAAGATCTTATGAGGATGATACCTCATTTCAGGAACCGGAGCTCTTGTTTTTTCATCATACAAATGTTCTTCTAATGAACCCAAAAATTTGTCATATAATCTTTTTACATCTAACCCCTTTGCTGTTAAGTCAAAAGCATAAAATAAGAAGATTGCTTTAATGCTTTTTCTATATTTCTCTATATTTCTCAAATCTGTATCGTTCAAATAAAGTTTATGATATTCAGTTGGTAATCTATCAATTTCATCAAATATTACATCTATAAAATCTTTATTATCATTATCTTTGTATAAGACAGATATGATTAGATGTCCTAAAATATGTTCTAAAGTTTTTTCTGCCTGAAGTTCTCCAGCATGATTATCTGGCTGTTCTTTAGGTATTGTTCCCTTGTGTTCTTGTCCTGCCATCTAATTTACCTTGATAATTGTTGTTTATATATTTTATCTTGTTATTATTCCTAATTTATCTAACTATCTTCATAAGATAATCTGGTGCTTTTTTAGGCAATAAAGCATTTGGATCCATTTGTAAACCTTGCTGGATATCTCCTCTTGGTGAATACCTGCCCTGCATTGCATATACAAAAGAAGTAATCATAGGATCAGGTTGAATTGCTTTGGATATCAATTCAGCACTTTGATAATAAAGCATGGTAAAAATCTTAAAATCAAGCTCTTTTTCTTCATTTTCTGTTCGGGTTAAATTATCCAGAAGACCATTAGCTCTAACATCACTTATTTGTTGAGAATATCTCTCTACAAAATCTATTATATGCCTGCCAACCATTTCTGCTAATGTTTCTTCTGACATTTTATTTACCTTAGTTTATTCATCACTTCAATATTTTAATCACTTCTTTTATTCTCTTAAAGTTTCTTTTCTTTCGTATTTACCATCCTTATCTCTATCAATAAATCTTTCACGATAAAGTATTCTATTATTATCATCTCTATGGTATTTTATTAAGAAATTTCCTTCATCTCCTGTGATTGTTGTTCTAATCTCTAATCCATCGCTGAATTCTGTTTTTTCTTCAAACTTAACTGTTTTTCCATCAACAGTATAATTAATATTCCTATGCAGTTCTACAATTGTTCCATCGTCTTTGGAATAAGTAGTTTCAGAGACTAGAGCTTCAACTGATCTGGATATTCCATTATCACTAACAGATTTAGTCTGCACATAATCAGAGTGAGAATATCTTAATCCATATAAATGTTCAAGAGAATCTGGTTCAGGATTAGTTACTGAATGTTTTATAGAATCATCATAAATTCTTTGTCCATGCATTTCATCATAAATTGCTTTTTCTCTTGGAGACATTTGTTCATAAGGTATTTTGCCTTCATCAAATAATCTCTCTCTTTCAATTACTTCTCTTCTATTTTTAGGACTTTTATATCCTGTTGTTCCACAAGCAGGTAATTGAGACGCAACAACTACTGCACCTAAACCACCAAAAACTTGATTTAAAAATTTCCTTCTGTTTAATTTATCTGTTTGATATGGCATTTTTTTCACTTATCATATTTTTCTACTAACAAGTCTCTTAAAGTTGGACCTGTACTTTTCTCAAAAGCTAACAATACTTGTTTTTCTGGACTTTTATTGATTTCTCTTTGCATAGCATCTTTCAATTCTCTTGCTTGCTCTTCTAATGCTTTAATTCGAGGTTGATAATCAGAATTTATAGATTCAAGCCTATTTCCCATTTCTGTTCTTGCATTTTTATATAATTCTGACCAAGCAATTCTTTCCTTTCTAACTTCATTAATATGTTCCAGAAAATATGCTGCTGGGATTGGAGTAACTTCCTTAACTATTCCAGATGAAGCTGGATGACATAATCTTATACCTTCTCCAGATGAGATTGAAGTTGCAACATAAATCTTTTGTCCAGGTGAAATCCTCATGTATTTGAATTGTTTTGCTCTTTCACCATAAGCTAAACTTAATTCCCAATCATCATTAGCAACTAACCTAACAAGATCAAATTCTGTCTCAAGATTCCCATTAGATCCTAATGAAACATAATTAAGAACAAGCCCATTTTCACCATGCACTGCGTAAACAGGTATTATTGGTTTTTTAATAATCTTAGGATGTGAAGCAATAGGAACTGGTGTGTCTTCTAATACATAAATATCTACTATATTTGGTTTTTGTATAATTGTTTGTTCTGTTTTTGTCATTTTATTTACCTTGATTTCTTAAAAACACTTGCAATGCTTTTTTGTAGGCTCCTTGAGATTGCAGTCCTTGATAAATATTGCATCCTGCTACTAAAGTTGGAACAGCATTAACATCAATACCTAAATCTCGAACAGCCCTATGATAATTCCAACTAGTTGTTTCAACTTGATGAATCTGAACTCCTAATCTATTGGCCTCAGTCCTTACTCTTTCAACTGCATCTGGACAATATTTCGTCTATCAGTTTTATCATCTGCCATTTTTAAGATTTTTTTTAATAATACCTTTTACCTTTGCTCTGTTTCAATCAATGGAACTCCTACACCACCATTAAGTGTAGCGCACATATTGTATTTTTCTGCTGCTTGATTTCTTGCATCATCCCTATCAGCTCTAGCTCTAGGAAAACAATAAGGATCTTCTCCTTTGTTAAAAGGCGGCTCGCAGAAGCGTGCTTTAAAATCATAGTGTGCTTGAATTGCTGCCATATCATGATTATATTCATTCTTACATTCAACTAATCTATCTAACTGAGTTGTACAACCGGCTAAAATTAAAGCTAAGCCTCCAACTGCTGCTACTGACAATAATCTGTTACCAATATCTCTGTTTGTATTTTTTACTGAATCATACAATCGTTTAATTTTTTCAACTACCTTATAACTTTCCATCTTATTTCCCTCCAATAGATTAATTTAAAAAATAAAAATTGACTACCTGCCCATGCACATCTGTAATGCTCTTTTTGTGGTATCAACACATGCCCTGTATACAGTTTCAACAGGTTTAACACATGCTTGATATTTTGATTTTGCTTCTCTTGCAATTGTACCATTTTCACCATAAGTATTTAAAACTCTGTCAATACAAGCATTTCTTTCTCCCATTGACATCGGATGATCTATCCCACAATGCTCTCCTTTCATTCGATTAGCATACAAATATATCCTGGAAGTAACTTCATCTCTTTCTGCTTTACAAGCTCTCATTGTCCTTCCTTCTGGAGAAGAATCACAATTTGCATTTGCTGCATTGTATGCTTTGGTACAAGTATATTCTCTTCTTTGTTCTGGTGCCATTCTAGAAACTCTCATCTGTTCTGCTTCATCTGAAGTTAATGGATATACAGCTGCAAATACTCTTGGTTCTTGCTTATCAGCAAAAAATTCAGTATGTCCTGTGGTTCTTGCTCCACTTTCTGCTTGATATTGCTGTTCAACAATTTCTTTTAATTGGTTTTTATCTGTTCTTTCCCAAGAAGGATCTCGAATAACTCCTATCCTAACTACTTTATTATCTGTTTGTAAACCTTCATGTAAATAACCTAATTCTTGTAATAATCTTTGTTGAACTTTTCTGACATAATTCTGATTGATTGTTCCATCAGCATTATATCCTGAACCATAAGTACCAGCACCGCAACCAGCTAATTCTTCTGCAACTAATGCAATACCTGTGACTGCAACCGCTGTTTTAGCTACTCCTTTTACTAAATCTGATAAAAATCCTCTTCTTGAAATTTCTTTATTTAATTTATTTGTTTTTTCTGACATTTTATTTACCTCTATATATCATTTGTATACATCAAATTACTACACTCACACTACGTCTCTTATTTCCCACTTGTCACAATCAAGTAAATACAATAATCCTATTTATATTTATCTTATAGAACTTATATAAGTTATAGAAAAATTTATAAATGAATAGTTATTACCTACTAAATCATGCAAAGAAAACTAGTAAAACAAGGGCAGAATGCACTTACTGTGACAATTCCTGCAAGATGGACACAGGCTAATAATCTTAAGGCTGGTGATATAGTAGAAATAGGTGAAGAAGGCAATAATATCATCATCAGCTCTGAAAATAAGGAAAAGCTGTCAAAACAACAGATTATGATTGATAAGCATACGCATTTTTTTGTTGAAAGGATAATAACAAATGCTTATAAAAAAGGGATTGATGAGCTAAAGCTTATCTTTAATAAACAGATTCCAACAGAATCCATAAATCATATACTTTCCAATTATGCTATAGGCTATGAAGTGACAGACATTACTAAAGATTATTGTGTTATAAGGAGTTTTAGCTCTGAAAGTGAGGAAAATATTGATATTACCATCAGAAAATGCTTTTTTATGATAAAAGAGATGTACAGGATTATTCTTGAAGATATCAACAAGAACAAGTTCAATAGTTATGATGAATTAGTATCTTTGAATAATAATGTAAGAAAGCTGGCTAATTATGCAATCAGAATCACCATAAAAACAGTGAAAGATTCAAACATAATCCAATATAATACAAATATATTCACTAAATTATATCTGTTTACACTTAGGACTAGAACAATGTATAAAAATCTTTCAAAAGAGAAGAAAATCAACCATCAGACAGTTGGTTTAATACATGAGCTAAGTGATATGTTTAATATATTTTATGATGCCTATTACAAGAAAGATATAGGTCTTGTGAAAAAGCTTCTTTCCTACAGAGAAAGTATGGGAACTAAAATTGATAAGGTTATTGATTGCGGAAATGGAAAAGTAATTCTTCAGCTATTTGTGGCTATGAGATGTATCCATGACAGTATAGGCCATCTGACTGGTTTGATTATACATTAGTCCTGATTATTAAATACAAATTCCTGTCTAGCTGCTTCTACTAATCTGTCTGCTTCTTTTAATTTCTCTGTTTCAGTACCTTTTGAAAAATACCTATATGTATGCTCTCTTAATTTATCTAAATCATTTCTGATAAGTACTTCTGCTTCAGCAGTATTATATCTGCCATCTTCATGGGTATTATCAACAATGTATCTCATATGTTCTAATGTTTTATAGATTACAGCAGCATGATAACCTCTTACATAATGACTAACATCCCCTTCTTTATCTAAACCTCTTTCTTTTGCATCTTCTTTAACTAACTCAACTTGTTTATCAATATCATACTCCAAATCCCTGTGGCTGTATAATCTTCCCTGATCAATCTGAGGCGCTCCAAAACCAACTGTCTCAAAATCACATAATATTGTTTCACCTTTTTTGTTAACAACAACATTTCTAAGATGCAAGTCACCATGAATTAAAGAAGGATATCTGTCTCTGCATTCATTTAACAGCTCTGCAATACCTAATTCGGAATAAATTATACCTAGATTATCTGGATTACTAATATTTATATTTTTAATATCAATAACATTATTTGAATGTCCAACAAATCTTCTGCTTCTTTCAACATAATCAATTGGTCTTAATCCATCTTCAAGTGCTTTTCTTTGTCTTTTATCTTTGATGTTTTTTATCTTATGCTGGTGGACAGATCCCTTTGCCTGAAACTCGTTAAGAGATGCTCTGATCTTAAGTAAAATATCTTCTGTTTCATCTGGGTTTTCTCTGATATATTCAGATGCTGTCTGGACTTCTGCAAAAGGGATGACTAATGCATCTGTATATTCTCTCTCTTGGTGTGGAGCTAAAGCTAATTCCAATGAGCAGAATGTGCTTCCATGTTCATCTTCTCTTTCAATCTTTAAGCCATTATGTAATTTAATTGCATGAGCTATACCAATACATTCGATTCCTGCGTCAATCAGATAATTATTTATTGATAGATCAAAGTCTCTTGAAGCTCTTTGATTTCTACTATAAAATTTAACAAAAGCTTCTAATGTTGCATTTGTTTCTACATCATGATTTGTTGATAAGAACATTCTTATCCTATAATTTGGATTTTTAGATTTAGATGCTTTTTCTTCAATTATTGAAACCTTTGAAAGATTGCCATTTGCAATATAATCTGATAATTCACTAACTTTATCTGTTCTATTTTCTTCTATTAATCTTTCATCTGCATCAAAGCCAATATTATCACATGAACCAATACTATCCAAAAATCTTCTGCTGCCAAATATATCTCTTATAAACCTGAAATATTCTTCCTGTGAAAGATATTCTCCATTAGTATTCTGTGCAAGTTTTATTACATTTAATTTATCAAGTGAGTTTATTGTCCCAGCAAAACCTCTGGGGATTCCTACCAATTCTTTTAGTTCTTGGGTATAAATACCTGATATTAAAGATATTTTTCTAACATCAATATACCTTTCTATCATCTCTGGAGATAAAATAACTGCAACTGTATTTGGGCTTGAAGATATAGTTTTTCTCATTCTAGGAGGGATAGATGTATTTTCTAAAAGAATATCAGATAATTCATTAATGCTTATTCCTTCTCTTAACCTTTCCTGAATTACTGTACTATAGTTACTTATCTGTCTTTCAAGAGGTGGTTTTACTGTCAAATCTTCATAAGTTAGGCCAAATTCATGAAGGCTCATAAAAAATGGTGCATACATATTGCCTTCAAAAACAGTACATTGCTTTATCTTAAATGATGAATGAGTTTTTAGTTTTCCATGGTATTCTGTAATCCCGCTTGCATCTTCAATTCTTTTTTTAATCAATTCCGCAGCTTTTGCTTTATTATTTTCAGGATCTTTAGCAAGCTCTTCTAATTCTGGTATATCATGGAATAATGCATGCCGCATATTTGCTATTGCTTTTTCTGAATCTAACCAAGTTCTGTAATTACCACCTAAATCTATAACTCTGTCAAAATCAAATTCAGGTAAACTTTCAATTACTGCTGTATAACAGCTTCCTTTGAAAATAGGGCAATCTTTTTCACTTCCACTAGTACCTAAACCAATTCCTAACATATATTTGTGAAGGCTTTTTTCGTTTTCTTCTATTTTCTTTCTTATTAATTCTGCAGCTTTGCTTTTGTTTCCTTCTGGGTTTTCATCAAATTGTGCAATTAATTCTTCTAATTCAAGAATATCATGGAATAATGCATGCCTGACATTAGCTTTTGCTTTTTCAGGTTTTTTCCATCCTTTGTATCTTGCTCCTAAATCAAGAACAGGATTAATCCTAAATTCATGAAGGCTTTTTGTTATTGCTTCATATGCATCGCTAAAATTATGGGCTTGATGGTATGAATATGTTTTTAATTTAGCATGATAACAACTAATATCAGAGCCTGCTTCTTCAATTTTTTGTTTTATTAAAGCTATTGCTTTTTCTCTATTTTCTTTAGGATTATTTAACTGGTTTTTTAGCAGGGTTTCTAGTTCAGGAATGTCATGAAATAAAGCATGACGCATATTTGCTATTGCTTTTTCTGGATTTTTCCACCCTGTGAATGATCCTCCTAAATCATAAACTAAATCAATTTGAAATTCATGAAGTCCTTTTGCAATAACTTGATAAGCACTACCTTCAAATATAGAACAATGATTTTTGATTATTGCTGAATTTACTCCAATGGACTTTAAATACTGGTTTATTATTTTCCTGCCGTCTTCAGCTGTAATTTTCGCATTGATCAATTCAATTGCTCTTGCTTTATTTACTAAAGAATCTGTAAGCAACTCTTCTAAGCCTTGTATATTTCTGAATAATGCATCTCTTACATTAGCAATCGCTTTATCTGGATCTTTCCATCCTTTATATTTTATTCTTGTTGCCGGATGTTTTATATCTGTTAAATCATCTATTGTAGGAATACTTCTTGCTTTTGTATCATCTCTCATCTTCTTTTAACCTCCTTTTCAGAAGGGTTCTTTATAGAAAGCATGTTTTCAGATGAATTATTTATTAAATCTGCCTTATCAAAATTGCCAAGAAATTTAATTATTGCTTCCTCTACTAAATGAGATTTATTTCTAAAACTGCTTTTTCTAGCCATATCTCTGATCTTTTGGATAGTTTCTAGTTCCAGTGAGCATGTGAATGTATGTTTCATTCCTATTGAATAATATTAGTTATATATAAATGTTTCTGCTCAAGCACCACTTTTAAGTGATGACTTGCCCGAAACCCTAACATCAAACTGACCTAAAATAGCAACTTTATATACTTGTTCTTTTATTTATACCTCTATTGTTGCTCGTCAGCAATAGAGGTGATAATATGCCAAGAAAAGCAAGAAAATTAGATATTGCATGCCCAAATCATGATTGTAGATGCTACAATTTAATTGGCTTAAAAAATGTAATTCGTAAAGGAAAACAAAGAAATGGAACAAAAAGATACAAATGTACTGAATGTGGAAGAACATTCTCAAGAACAATAAATACTCCTTTTTTTCATAAGCATTTGAAGAAAAAAGAAATAATTAGTATTTGTAAAATGCTAAGTGAAAAAACAAGTTTTCGAGCAATCGCCAGAATAACAGAACATCATTTAAATATTTATCTGTAACTTTTATTCCCATCAGAATATTTTGTGCCCATACACTTATTCTTTCTTCTTTTTGTGCCCGTATGTTCTTACTTGGTCAATAATCAACCTTAACATCCGAGCAACATATTCTTTAAAGTTTTCTTTATCAGCTTCTTCTAAAGTCATATAGTATTCTTCTCTCTTTTCAAATGGAATAAAGAACATTGGATAGCCATTTTTAATAAGAAGCCAATTCATGATGGCACGAGACGATCTTCCATTTCCATCCTCAAATGGATGAATCCAAGTTAATTTAGCATGGATCATTGTTGCTAACTCAAACGGATGAAGCCTATTTTTATTAGCACTATACCATTTATACATATTCAAGAGGTGCTTCTTTACTTCTTCGTTTGGTGGAGGTACATGTTTAGAACCCTCAATTTTCACGTCAAAAAATCGTATTCTTCCACCATAAACAACATCAGTATTTTTTGATAAAATACCATTAACTTTTTCTAAAAGTTTGTTGTTTAGTTCTCCTTTGTAAGATTTAAGAAATTCTAAACATTCCTTACCATTAACAGCTTCATGATAATCAGACGCTCGCACACCAGAGGGAAGTACTTTATCTTTAAGAATAAGAGCAGTTTGTCGTAAAGTAAGCCTGTTTCCTTCTATAGCATTGGTGTTATAGGTAAATCTGATTACAAAATCATCATAAAACTTCTTTTTAATGCTTTCAGGAGTTTTCTTTACCCAATCTTTATAGTTTTCTTTCAAATCTTGTAAAGTTTCAGCATCTTTACTTGATAAGTAAGAATATTCTGATCTTGTCAATCCTTCTTTCTTTGCTCTTTTCTCAATCTCCTCTGCGTGCTTCTTGATATCTGCTTTAGTTGGCTTCTTATCTCCAATATAAATCCTAATCTTCTTCCATCTATTGATATCTACCCTGATGTTCTTCGTAAGATAATAATATTTTTTATTCCCTCTTTTGATAGTCTCAATGTAGGCCATATAATATGTATGGGCACACTACTATTTAAATATTTCGTTAAAATGTGCACGTAAGTATTTGAACGGGGCGGAATTTTTTACATTTGGTAGTTACCTTATTTGATAGTTGTCAAACCTTGGTAATTAGTTAAATTATATCAAAACAATCCCTAAATTCATTTAATTACTCCTAAATCTCAATCTTTTTTTAGAATTATATCATTTTACTTTTCTAATCACACCCAAATTACCATCAACCTCAACTAAATCATCATCTTTTAGGACATAGGTTGCTATCTTGGTGCCTACAATAGTTGGCTTGCTTAATTCTCTGCCTACAATCGCAGCATGGCAAGTGATACCGCCTTCATCTGTTATAATTGCAGAAGCTTTTTTCATCGCAGGTAGATATTCTGGTAAAGTCATTCCTGTTACCAATACATCTCCTTCTTTTACTTTGTTTAATGCTTCATCAAGACCTGCACATACTTTTACTCTCCCTATTGTTTTTCCAGGAGAAGCAGCTTGCCCATGAATTTCATTATTATTACTATCATCATATGCATTTTTTAAATTTTGTATATTTGAATCAAGCAATTCTTCTTTCTTCTTAATTGCTTCATTACCACTTAATATCTTAATGCCATCTTTTTCTAAGATTACTGCACTTGCCTTTTTTCTTTTATCGATCTCAATATGCAGCTCTTTTTTCTTTTTTTCTGTATTTAACATATTTTCTTTATCATCCAATAAATCTGCAACTTCTTCATATGTCAGAACAACCAAATCCTCTTCTCTGTAATCTTTTCTTCTGCAGACTTCCCATAATAAAACATAGAAGCCATACATAGATTTCATCTGCATCTCTTTTCTTAGGTCATGATAATATGTATACTTGTCAAATGCTTCAATCATATTAACATTTTCCTGTGAAATGTTATATTTTTTAATCAATTCTTTTCTTTTTTGAATGATGTTCTGTACATGTTCTTTTATTTCTTCAATTCTTTTGTTTATCTTTTTAATTGAATCATCTTTATTTCCAAGACCATATTCTTTAACATATTCCTTAAGTGATCCAATAAATTTCTGAAATGTTTTAGGATTCATCTTTTCCCAACCTATTGTAGTCCACCAATATTTCTTCTCTATATCTTTTAATCTTTTATAGACTTCTTTTGGCAGATTATCCATGTCAGAATTAATTTGATCAATAGTTTTAATTAGATCTTTTTCAATTATCTCTTTTACTAATTCCAAAAAATCCAATTCTTCATCCTGCACATAACTATTATGTGCGGGTGCAGTTATTTCTGCCTTAATTTTAATGAACTCTTTTTTATCTATTTGAATATTAATATTATCTCTATCATATTCATTAATCTGTTGGTTTAATTCTTCATTAAGATATTCAACAGGATAAATATCAACAGCATCAATATCTGCATTCATCAGTGCGTTTGCATCTTCTATATTTGACTGATGCTTATTAAACATTTGTTTTAATTCACTATCAGATAATTTTTTCAAATCTCCATCCAGATACAATACCATCAGATATTCTGTGCTGGCTAATGTTTTTTTTGTAAGTTCATCCATCAACTTGAAATGTGCATCTAATTTTTCTTTATTTTTCATTATTCCTAAAATTCTTTTTCCAATCGCTAAAATCTTTTCTTCATTCCAGCACCACCATAATTTATTGCCTATATTTGCCTGAAAAACCTCTGCAAAAATACCGCCATGATATTTTTTACAATGCTTAATATGTGCAAAATATGCAAAAACTATATTGAACAATGGCAGAGTTCCTCTAGTATATACTTTCCATTTTATTTTTTGTGGCATTTTATTTTTTTCTTAATATTACAAATTACAACAATAATAGTATCGGAATAATTGAATTTCTTCCTTTTTCTTTGATAATCTCTTTTATTTTGTCAAGTCTTTTTATGTTCAGATAATATTTCCATCCATGTTCTTTCTTCTTTTTGTGACATATTCCTTGGTTTACAAGCGCATTTAAAACAATTTCTACTTTATTGATATATTCATCAGGAAATCCTTTTTTTAGATTATCTAAGTATAATGAACATTTACCAAAACAAGTTTCATCAAAAAGCTTTCTTATCAAAGTTCTGCTAATCCTTATATATTCACTTTTTTTTATGATTGTCATAGCTTTGCACATATCATACTTATATATATAAGTTTAGCTATTTTTTTAGCTCTATGGAGCTTAAATAGGCACAGTATCAATAAATCGTGATTGTCTATGATTCCCCTTTATTTTTTTAATTTTTTTAGTGATTTATTTTTAAAAACTATAATATAATCATATTTTTACTCTTTTTTTGCTAAAATTTAATATTTTCTTTGATTTTTGT
>JBDRKY010000103.1:0-15999 GCA_043813525.1 Candidatus Woesearchaeota archaeon | reverse complement strand
AAAAATCTCAGAAAAAACTGTAAAATTTTTAAATGTGGTATGTATAACATCCATTGTAGTAGTCACCTCTTGTTTTGGGTATATAATTAAAACAAGATGACTACTACTATTTATATTTCACGAGAATTTGATACTGTGCCGCTTAAATAGGAACATTTATATATGTGTTGTGATAATAGAAATTATTTATGGTATCGGCATTTTTAAGATTAGAAGGGAACACAGTCAGAAATAGAATTTGGAGTTTTCTTTTTGTTCATGAAGAATTTGATTATTCTATGAAAGAGATTGCTAAGTATGCAGAAGTTAGTTATGCTGCATTAAAAGAGATATTGAAAGATTTTATCAAAAGGGAATTGGTTATACATACAAGAGATGTTGGCAATGCAAAAATGTTCAGGCTTAATCTAAATAATGTACAGGTGATTACCTTTAGGGATTATTATTGGTCTGTTGTGGATTCTGAAGCTAAGAAAGAGCTGGAAGAAGATGAGATGGAAAAAGAAGTCTTAGTCAAACATATCCACTAAAACGAAAATTTATTTTTTATTCTCCAAATATTCCCTCAGTTTCCTAAATACTTTCCCTCTATGGCTTATCTTCTCTTTTTCTTCTCTTGGATATTCATAAAGATATCTGTTGTCTTCACAGACAAAGATACGTTCATATTCTAATACATCAGCATCTATACCTTTTATTTGTTTTGCTATTGTCCCATGCAATTCTCCTGAAAATAAGATTGGTTCTTTATTAGGTTCACAATATCCAATAACAGCCTTGAAAAATGCTTTTCTGTTAGTAATTTCTTGTTCTGTATTTGGATTAAATTTTTGAAGTATTCCTTCATAGCCAAGTTGGATATAATATCTTTTAGGCTTAGCACCTGGAAATTGTTCAACAGAAGGCAATGGGGTTCCATCAGGATAAAAAGAAAAGGCTTCAAAAAACACACCTGTATCTTCAACAATCACTGTTTTTCCTGTTTCATCAGCGATTCTTTTTGCATTTTTGCTGGCAACTTCTTCAATACTCCAATTATCAGGTTCTTGCTTAACAATATTAATACCTTTCTCTGCCTTAAGCTTCTTTGCATCTAAAATATGCAGTTTTATCCCTGAACCAGCCAATGAAAGCTGTCCTTCTTCTACTTTGTGCCTGTTTCCTGTTACAAAATATATGTCCATACATGATTGAAAAATCCCAACATTTATAAATATTCACTCGTTTCAGCTATGTAAACAGCCTAAAGGCTGGAAGTGCTATAGGGGCTTTCTGGGATCTATAAGACCCTGATTGTCTATAACTAAAGTGCTTTATTTAATGGAGGCAATAATCATGGATAAATTAAAAGAACCATCAAGCAGATTTATCAAGATAAGATGTCCTAAATGCAAAAATGAACAGATTACATTTGGGAAAAGTTCTATACAGGTGAAATGTTTAGTATGCAATAAGCCACTGGTTGATTCAACCGGCGGCAAAAGCAGGATAAGGGCAAGAATACTTGAGGTATTGGATTAAATTTGTTATTTGTGAGTTGTTTTTTTGTCGTAGAATAGCTGTTTTACAATAAACGAATAACGAATAACGAATAACGAATAACGAATAACGAATAACGAACAACGAATAAAATGATACGTAAAAAACAAGGTATGCCGCATGAAGGAGAATTAGTGATGTGTACTGTTAGTAATATCCACTTTAATTCTGTTTTTGTAAATCTTGATGAATATGAAGACAAGAAAGCAATGCTCCATATCAGTGAAGTTTCTCCTGGAAGAATAAGGAATTTAAGGGATTATGTAAGAGAAGGAAAAGTAATTGTATGTGTTATTCTAAAGATAAATAAGGAGCGAGGCCTGATTGATGTCAGCCTAAGAAGAGTCAATGATGCCCAAAGAAGAAGCAAGCTTGGTGAGATCAAGCAGGAGCAGATGGCTGAGAAGATCATTGAAAGGGCTGCGAAAGATCTTAAGCAGGATTTCATGAAAGTGTATAATGAAGTTGCTGACAAATTATACAAGGAGTATGATTCTTTATATGATTGTTTTGAGGAAGTGGCATTAAATGGTGTTCAACTGTCTAAATTTGGAATAAGGCCAGAGATAGATGAAGCATTAACTTTATTGGTTAAGCAGAGGATTAAACAGCAGGAAGTGAATGTTGGTGGCAAGCTAACAATCAGCACATATGAATCAGATGGTGTTTCTATATTGAAAGAAATCTTGGCAAATGCTATCAAGCTGGATGAAAAGGCAATATCCATCAAATATATGGGGGCAGGGGTATATAGGCTGAATATTGTATCTGGAGATTATAAGATAGGTGAGAAATTATTGGATAAAGTCATAACTCATGTTGAAAAAGGTATAAAAAAATACAATGGTACTTTTGCTTTTGAAAGAATGCAGGTAGATGCTTAATTTTTGCTGACTTTATGATGTTTAATCTTTGATAGTATTGATATTATGAAACTTAATCCTAAAAAAACTGAAATAATTGGATATGAAACTCCAGCTTGTCTGGAATTACTGATTTCTTTGATGGTTGGCATGATTGAAGAAGATTCTATACCATCTGTTAGATTATATACTTTTGATTCTGGAAAATCTTATCAGATTTGTTACCCTGATAGAGAAAATTTAGATGGTGCAGATGCGGGCCATCACAGAACATTGGCTGCTTATTTATTGGGAGAATGTTTAGATGTTAGAGTTGTTGAATCTATTGTCAGTGTTTATGGCTATCCCATTATTAAGATGGAGATCCCAGAACAAGATAAAATATCAATTAGTCAGATAAGGATAGAATCAAACCCTACTACATTTGATTTTGAAAAGAATGGAATTTGTAAGTATTATAGGGATTTGCCTAATGTGGATGAATTCTTTTCCAGATATGAGAAGATTAATCTTGCTTTAAAATATGGGACACATATAGATTATTCTTTAGATGATGTGTTTTATGCAGCTCTCTTAGATAAGATAAAACAATTTTAACCATATAATTCATTTATTGTTGTTACAAGTCTTTTTGCACTTGATGCAATATTTTGATATTCTACTTTTGGGGATATTACTATTCTTAGCCCATGTGTTTGGTAATCTCTGCCAACTATATTTAATCTTCCAACTCTGAATCCTTTTTCATTCAATGCTTTTCTAAAGTAAAGACTAATTCTTTCATTTACACAATCAACAGGGATTATATTCATTTGAGGAGATATTACTAAAGATAATGGTGTTTGTTGCTTTATTGAATTCGCAGTGATTTTTGTGAGGTAAACATATTCATCTGCCATCTCTTTTAATCCTTGTTCTTTACCAAGATTTTTCATTGTATGGTACCAAGCAGCAATTGCATCAGCTGGTAGCGTAGAAAGCATGGTAAAAGGTGATTGGTCATAATATGGAGCAGATGGATATCTTGGTTTTTTTCTTTCATCAACCAACAACAATGAAGTGCCTGCTTTGCCTATGAATTTGTATGAATCAATTGTAATTGAGTCAGCTTCAGGAAAATCTTTTATTCTTGAACTAAATCTGCTTGTATCCCCTGCGTTGATTGGTATGCTTCTGTTTTCTTCAAATGTAAGATACATTCTTGTAGATAATTGAGAAATATAACCTCCATATGCCCCATCTATGTGAAGCCATGCCCCATCTTCTCTTAACTGCTTTACTAAATCACTCTCTGCTAAGTTTTCAATATGGCCTAATTGGGTTGTTCCATGAGTTGATACAACAGCAACAATATTATTTCCATACCTACTGATGACTCTTCTTAATTCATCTTCATCAACCTGATATCCTTTCTCTGGAACAGCTTCCAATACTATTGGCTTATCTAAACCTAATCTATGGCATGCATTTTCTATAGACATATGAGACAAATTAGTACACAAAACTCTATTTTTTCTTCTAGATTTTACTGAACCTATTGATGTTATTGCTTGCTTTAATCTTTTAGAATCTCTTGCAAATTCCAATGCTCTTTCGTTTGCATAGGTTGCATTTGGCTCTAATAATCCATCCATATGTTCTTTTTTTAATAACCTTTTATGAAATTCAATATATTCCTTAGCTAATTCCTGCCCTTCTCTACTATTTGCATTAGCTAGATTAACATTATGCCATCCCTCTGAGAGCCTTAATGCATCAAGATCACATCCACCTAAAATATTTTCAAAATCAAATGCTTCTTTATTCATGTTATTAGGGATTTATTTAATATTTATAAATCTTGTTAAATTTACTACTATCTAGTTGTTTTGGTTTTGTGTGTGAAATCAAAATATTTATATACTTGGTGTGCATACTAAGTGTATATAGTGTGTATTTAATACAATATAATATTGGAGGTACAAAAAATGGTATTAGCAAGATTAAATATAGGAGATTATACTAATCAAGTATTAAATGTGATAAAGGCAAAGTTTAATCTTAATGATAAATCTGAAGCATTGAACAAATTTGCAGAAATATGTGGTGATGAGTTTGTGGAAAAAGAAGCAAATGATGAATATGTGAAGAAAGTTATTGAAATAGAAAAAAAGCATTTTGAGAAATATGGATATAAAAAGACAACTCAAAAAGAATTTAATGAATTGTTTGAGTTGAGCTAAATGTTTGATTATAGTTTTTCAGATGAATTTAAGGCAATAATTAAGAAACTTAACAAAAAAGATAGAAAAAAATCATTAATTATTGCAAAAAAGATTCAAGAAATAATAAATAATGATGAAAAATCTATTGAAAGGTATAAAAATTTAAAAAATGTTATGAAAGATAGGAAAAGAGTTCATATTGATAAACATTTTGTTCTAATCTTTAAAGTTGATAAGGAAAATAATTTCATTCTTTTTACAGACTTTAATCATCATGATAAAGTATATTGAAATTAAAATAAAAAATAAATAAAAACCTAAAACACAACTATTTCTCCAGGCTTTTTTGCAAACAAGCTGACATCTGCAATATCTTTTTTGCCGCAAAGGAATCTTACCATTCTCTCTACTCCAAAACCACCGCCTGCTGTTTTTGGCAATAAACCATATTTTGCTAATTCCAGATATTCTTTGTATGATTCTTTGCTTGTTCCTGCTCTTTTCATTCTTTCAAGTATTACTTCATATTCATGTTCTCGTTCTCCACCTGAAAGGCCTTCACCAAAACCTTCTGGATAAATAAGATCATAGTTTCTGTAAACTCTTTTTGTAAATTCACATTCTTTATCATAAAATTCTCTCTCATGATCTGTAAGCCAGAAAGGTTCGCTAGCTTCTTCAGAAAGTATTTTTTCATAATCTTTTCCGAACCTTGCTTCAGCATCTTTTGTAGATATTCTTTTGAAAGGTTTTGATGGCACAACTAATTCTTTATCTCCAACTCTTCCTAATGCTTTTAACTCCTCTTTGCACTCATCTTTTACCCGCGTAATCACATGGATGATCATATCTTCCATAAAATCCTTTATATCTTCTTTTTTTGCATCTTTAAATTCAAAATCTACTTGTGAGAATTCAATAAGATGCCTCCCAGAATCTCTGCATTCTTCTTTCTCTAATCTTATGTTTGGACTAATAATATAGATTGCTTTTCTTATAGGTGACATCAAAGCCATCTGTTTATGGAGGATCATGCTTTTTGTCAATGATAATTCCTGACCGCAGTAATCAATCTTTGCATCATACACACTGTGGCATAATGGATCTGTGATTGTTGAGATCATGACTGGCATCAATTGAAGTACTTTCTTTGAATGCATAAAATCATGCACAGCTTTCATTGCACAGCTTTGTACCCATAATATTGCATCCATGTCTTTGCTGTTGATCTTTTCTGCAATCTTGTGTATATATTTTGCTTTATCCAATATTTTTTTTTCATCTGAGTGTTTATCTTCAAATAATAATTCTGTTTTTAGTTTCATGTTTTTCACCTTTTAATGCTTGCTTTCACAATAAAATCACCATTTTAATCAACTTTTATTAGGCACTAACTTGTTTATATAATTATTTCAGAAAAAGTGGTAAAATATGCTGTTTATTCCATTGTTTTATTAATATTTGGAACAAGTGTTCCATATTATATGTGAATTTGGTTTTAATTAAGTTTATTGTTTAATATGTTAAAAAAAAATAAGCAAAGAAATCAATATAATGATTATCTCTATAAAATCCAACAGCTCAAAATTTTTCTTTTTCTATACTATTCATGCTATACTTACATCCACAATAATTCTGCCTGTATAGATTGTGTTTTTTAGAATGTTCTATTGATTTTCTAAAGCCGTCTTGTTTCTTGAAATTCTCTTGCAAAAAGCTGACACCATATTCTTTAGAAAGAATTGTGCCAATCTCATTGATCATTACATGATTTTTGTGGGGTGAGATTGTAAGTGTAGTAGTAAAACAATCAAAACTAAAATCCTTAGCAAACTTTGCTGTCCTTGTGAGGTTGAATGAAAAGCATAATCTGCATCTTCCACCGCCTTCTGGCATCTTTTTATAGTTTGTTTCTAAATTATTTAAGCTTGTAGCTTGTAGCTTGTGGCTTGTAGCAACAGCTGTTTTTTCTTTTAAGCTTTCGCTGGCATCAGAAACAAACATTTCCCATTCTATACTTTGAAACTCATCTTCATAAAGGTCTAATCCCATCTCTTTGGCTAATTTCTTAGCAGATTTCAGTCTTTTCTCATATTCATCAAAAGGATATATATTGGAGTTTGAGAAGAACAAAGTTATATCATATTCACCAGCTAATCTTTCAATCACTTCTGTTGAACAGCAGGCACAGCATACATGAAGGAGTAGTTTCTGTTTATTGGATATTTTGGGCATAGAACTATAGAAACACTTTATTATATAAAAATATTAATATTAAATAGCTATATAGCCTGAAATGGCAAATAAAGAGATGGATTATCTGCATATATTAAAGGCATTAAAAGAGATTCCTTTTGGGGTTGGAAGAAAGCTTTTAGTGAATTTTTTGCAGGGAAAAGCAGATATTGCCTCAATAAAAAGGAACAATCTGCATAGATTAGATAGTTTTGGAAGCCTTGCTTATGAAAAATATGAAATCTCTCAATTAGTTGATTATCTTATTCAGAATGGATTAATACAACAGGTTTCTCTTGGCGGTAAAAATTCGTTTTTTAATAAGAACAATTCTAAGAATAATAAGCAATACATTAAAATTCTGGAACTAAGTTCAAAAGGTTCGAAGGAATTAGCTAATCCAACTTTGCATAAAAAAAAGCTTTCTTCTAACCTTAATGATTCATTAAGATTCCCAAAAACAGAAATAACAGATGAAGACAGAAAACATTTCCTGGCATTTGGAACTCTGCTGGAAAGATTTAATGATGAGCAAAAAAAAGCAATAATATCAGATAAATGCCATATCTTATGTATTGCAGGCGCAGGTTCTGGTAAAACAACTGTGCTGACAGAAAGAATTAAATTTTTGGTCAGATACAAAGGAGTTGATCCAGCTAAGATTCTTGCAATCACCTTTACAAGAAAAGCAAGGCAGGAGATGATCAGCAGATTAAGGAACAATGATAATTATAATGCAGATTTGGATGCAGTAAGTATAGAAACTTTCAACTCTTTCTGCGAAAAGATATTAAGGAAACATAATCATCTTGTTTATGATAAGCCAGTAAATGTTTTAACTTATAGAGATAAGATTAAGATTGTTAATAGGGCATTATCAAAATTAGGTTATAACATAGGAACTGCAATAAATACATATTTTACTTCTTATCAGATAAGGGGAAAACTTCCAGAGCAGCTTGCTAACATATTTATGAATGACTGCTTTTTTATTAGGGATTATCTTAAGTTCAAGAACAAAAAATTAGATAAAGAATTATTTCAGCACATTGATTCTGAACATGAAAAATCAGCTATGATAGTATTTGCTGTCTGCAATTATATTGATGCTTATATGAAAAAACATGGATTAAGGGATTTTGCAGACCAGCTGTTAGATGCGATTATGCTTTTTGAAATTCATTGTAAAAATAATCCTAAGCTTATGCCTAAATTTGAGCATATACTTATTGATGAATATCAGGATATAAATTCAACACAGATTAAGCTGATTAATCTGCTTGCGTCTCCTAACATATTTGCAGTTGGTGATCCAAGACAATCTATTTTTGGCTGGAGAGGCTCTGATGTGAAATATATTCTTGATTTTGAAAAGATGTATGATGGATGTGAATTAATAACTTTAACAAAAAATTACAGATCATCCAAGCAGATTGTTAATCTGATAAATGAATCAATAAAAACAATGGGCCTGCCAGATCTTGAGCATGGTGTTGTATTTTATGACGGAATAATAAAATTGCTAAATTTCAGCACAGAACAAGAAGAATATGAGTTTCTGATCCAAGCAATCAATAGCTCTCAAACTAAAAGAAGTGAGATATTTGTTCTTGCAAGAACCAACAGGCAGCTTAATGAATTGTCTGAATCAATGAAAAAAAGAAACATTAAACATCTTGTAAGAAGTGATGAATTCAAGAAGAATACAGCTGTGCTTCCAAAAGATGATGAAGTTACATTAGCTACAATACATGCAATCAAAGGTATGGAAGCTGAGATGGTCTTTGTGATTGGCTCAAACATGGTTAATTTTCCGTGCAAAGGAAGCGACCATCCTGTTGTTGATATGATTAAAATAGATGAATATGACAAAGAAGAAGAAGAGCGCAGGCTGTTTTATGTTGCTATGAGCAGGGCTAAGAAAAATTTAATCATTACATATTCAGGAATATCACCTACTTATTTCATAACATATAATATGAATTCAATAATTGAAGATAATAAACTTAAAATAAGACAAGTAAAATCTATTAACTCAAAAAATCCAATAATTAAATCTGACAAGATATATTATAAAGAGGTAAGTGCATCTAAAAAATTAAATGTATCTAATGAATTAAATGCATCTAAAGATGTAAATATAACTGCTAAACTTAAAGAATGGAGAAGAGGACTTAGCTTACACTATGGCATCCCTGCTTATATGGTAATAACAGACAGAACAATCACAGAACTGTCTGATAAAATGCCAATAACTAAATTTGACTTGGAAGAAATTCATGGCTTGGGCAATGCAAAGATAAAAAGGTATGGTGATGAGATATTAAGGATTGTAAATGGCTGATATCAGTGATTTACTTTTTAAACCTTTTAATTCTGCATAGTACATAAATGTTTTAAGTTCCACATATTTTATAAATATTGATTATTATTATTATTATCAAATTAATAATTAATTTGATTATGAGGTGGGAAAATGGGAATAACAAAAGAAAATTTAAAAACTGCATTTGCTGGTGAAAGCCAGGCCAGAAACAAATATACTTATTTTGCAAAAGTTGCAAGAAAAGAAGGATACCATTATATTGCCAAAATATTTGAAGAGACAGCTGAAAATGAAATGCAGCATGCAAAAGATGAATTTAAATTATTAAATGGTATTGGGGATACTAAAGCAAATCTAAAATCAGCAATTGAAGGAGAACATTACGAAACAACAGAGATGTATCCAACATTCGCAGAAGAAGCTAAAAAAGAAGGAAATGAAGAAGCAGCACGATTATTTAATCAAATTGCTAAAGTTGAAAAAGAACATGAAAACAGATACAAAAAACTTTTAGAAATGGTTGAGAATGGTACTGTTTTTAAACGTGATAAGCCAATCAGATGGAAATGCAGCCAATGCGGGTTTATTTATGAAGGGACACAGCCGCCAGATAAATGCCCATCATGTAAACATCCTAAGGAGTATTATGAGCCTGAATGTATGTGTTTTTAAAATCTTAATTATTTAATTTTATTTTCTATTTGTATACTAAAACTATATAAATCTACAACTAATTCTTTATCTTATGCCAGAACATAAATTATTCACTATAAAAACTAAATGTAATCATTCAAACAATAAAATAAATAGTTGTAAAGCCAGGACTGGCACTATAACAACTAAACATGGCATTATCCAGACACCTGCGTTTATCCCTGTAGCGACAAAAGGCAGTGTAAAGGCAATGACACAGGAAATGATGTCAGAAATAGGTTCTCAAATATTGATGTGTAATACTTATCATCTTTTTTTAAAGCCTGGTGCAGATCTTATTGCAAAGTTTGGTGAATTACATAAATTCATGAATTGGGATAAACCAATAATTACAGATTCAGGCGGTTTTCAGGTGTTTAGTCTTGGTTATGGATTGGTGCATAAGGCTAATAAGATCAAATCAAGACTTTCTGAAGAAGAAATAAAAGGTTTGGATAAGTTAAAAGGAGGAGAAGAAAACAAAGAAAAGATGCTTGCTAAGATCAAAGGAGACAAAGTAACATTCAGAAGCGTCTATGATATGTCTATACAAGAATTAACTCCTGAGAAATCAATTGCAGTCCAGCATAAGCTTGGCGCAGACCTGATAATTGCGTTTGATGAATGTACATCTCCTTTGCATGACTATGATTATGTAAAACAAAGTCTTATTAGGACACACAGATGGGCAGATATTTGTTTGAAATATCATAAGAGAAATGTTTCTAAGAGTAAATGGGAAAATAACTTTTTTTGTAATGATGAACAAAAATTAAGTAATGGTCAAGATAGCAACAAAGAAAAGCCAAACCAATTTCTTCTTGGAGTGATACAGGGCGGCAATTTTGAAGATCTTAGAAAAGAAAGTGCTGAATTCTTTGCCAGCAAAGATTTTGATGCATATGCACTTGGTGGCTTTTTTGGTGAGGATAAAAAAGGCATGTATGAATTAGTAGGTAAAGTTAATGATATTCTTCCTGAAGAAAAATTCAGGCATCTGCTTGGGATAGGAACTCCAGAAGATATTTTACTGGCAACAGAACAGGGAATAGATACATTTGATTGTAATTCCGCTACAAGAATTGCAAGAGCTGGTTATATACATATTCTTCCTGCATCTGATGATATTGATAATAGCGATAATAAAATTAGGAAAAACAATGGGAAAGCAGGAACTGTTGAGAATAAATTTAGATACAGGCTGACTAATGAGGAATTTGAATATGATGAAAAACCTTTAGACCCAAATTGCAATTGCTGGGTATGCAAGAATTATTCAAGAGCATTTGTCAGGCATCTTTTGAAAGCAAAAGAATACACCGGATATACATTAGCGAGCTATCATAATATTTATTTCTTTATTCAATTGATGAAAAAAATTAGAATGGCGATTGATGAAGGGAAATTTATGGAATTAAAGGAGAAATGGTTGGGCTAATATAAGGAAAGCGATTGATGAAGGGAATTTAGGGGATTGAAAAAGGAAATGCATGAATATATTTGTGATTATGTTTATGTTCTTCCATCTTTAAGTAGTTCTTTTATATTCATGAATAATGTATACAACATAATAAAGATAAATAAAAGTGATATAATGAATCTGAACATAGTTGAGATAAACAGAAACAATTCTTTTGTTATTTCATTAAAAAGAGTAGATAATTTAAAACAAATATATGAATCTAAGTTAATTGAATATCTTGAAGAATTTGAAAAGAAATTAGGCAGAACAATATATTTGCATCATTATGATAAAATTAATAAATCTTTTTCTTATTACAGAACAAACTATTTTATCCTATGTCCCTTACTTATAACTTCAACACTTCCTTTTTCTCCATCAATAAAAATTAGATCACCATCATTGATTATTTCAGTTGCATCTTCTGCGCCAACAATGCATGGAATACCTAATTCTCTTGCAATTATTGCAGCATGGCATGTGATGCCGCCTTCATTTGTCACAATTGCACCAGCTTTTCTGATGTGAGGTACATAATCCTGCCTAGTCATTGAAGCTATAATTATATCTCCATCTCTTATCTTGCCAAAGTCAAGATTTGTGCGGATGACTTTTGCGATGCCGCCAATTCTTCTGTTGTTTGCTGAAATGCCTTGTATTAATTTTGTTTCTTCAACTGCTTTGTACAAATTCAATTCATCTGCTTTTTGTTCTGCTTCTTTTCCAGAAAATATTTCAATTCTTTTTCCTTCTTTATCTTCTTCATTAGATTGAAACAATAAAAAGCTTTTCTTTCTGTTCTTAATCTATTCTTTATCAAAATTACTTGAAGCATTAAGATGATATTCAATCTCTTTATTAGTCAATAGGGCTGTTTCTTCCACACTTAATCCAATTCTTGCTCCAATTATCTTATAAAATTCCCTCAATGATAAATTTAATTTCTGCCTTACCATATCTCTATGATCCCTTAATATAACTGCTTTTTTCAGCATTTTTATTAAATTATATAATTCTTTATTACCATTTATTTGATTTAACGAAATATCAAAATTTAATTTCCTATTTTCAAATGATACCTCTATTTTTTTCAATTCATCAATGGGATTGCTTATTTTTATATTATTGGAATTTATTATCTTATCAAACTCACAAACAAAATGTTCATAAGTGAAAGGTTCATGATCATAATCAAACATAGGAATATGCTGATATTTTTCTGTATGTACAGTTAATGTTTGTTTTAATTCTTTTTTATATTCTTCTGAATCTGATTTGCTAAATTTAATTGCCAATTTCAACATATCAATCCTTTCATTAGTCACATCATTAGGTTTTAATGGTGTAGAAAATATTCTGGACATTGCCTGTACTTTCTCTTTGTCCTTTACATCTTTCATCAGCATATCTTCAACTTTATTCACTATCCTTTCACAGATCCTGAAAACCATCCACATCCTTGTATAATAATGAGCATGGTGCACATTAAAATCAGAATAAAGCGCAGCTAATTTAGGATTAGAAAGTGTATGTGCGTCATTAATAATATCTTTAATGAATCTATATTTATCTTCAACAAATTCTTTTGCTTCCGGAATCATGCTATGCACAAATTCTGGATTTTCCAATAATCTGTCAAGCTCTTGATTTAATCTGTTTAACTCATCCTTATCAACAAAATAATCTGTTTTATTCCCATCATAATAAATTAAGGTGTTTGAAATACCAGTATTGTATCTGTCTCTTGATAATTTTCCCCATCCATAGTTCCATGCAATACCAACCTGTACAGCAAGCCTTCTTGTTATTAGTTTAGTCCATTTTTTAGTGTGCATTTTTTTGTACCTCTGTTTTTGATTGATGATTGGTTGCCATATAAGATAAAAAACATAACTAAAAAATAAACAACAATAAATTATCCAAATTTTTGGTCTGATTTAGCAAAATCTACTTTGTATGAACTTTGTCTGTCAAAAGAATGCATGTCAACATCCATTGCCATTGCACCAAGTATCTGATACAATGAGTTCACTACAATGACTCTGCCTTTTTCTGTCTGGGTGACACCTGTATCTTGTACAGGCAGAGCTTTCTTTAGCAAATAAACAACAGGATTGCCTGCGCTTTCTTTCCTTATTGTGTTTGCAGCATCTAACCAAATTGCAATCTCATTATCATTGTCATCAATGAATAAACCGTATGCTCTTCTAAACCCAAGTTCACCTACAGAAGATTCATATAATCTAACAGCTTCTTCTACAATTTGATCAGCAGATCTAATTTTAGCCTGATGACCAGGGAAAGTTGTTAGTACATTTCCAACTAATTCATCTAATCCAACAGCTTTGTGAAACTGGTCTGGCATTTTAGGAGCTCCAGTAGAATATCCTTTGACAACACCTGCTTGTGATTTAATGTATTGTAACAGATCTTTGACGCCAGGCATTGCTTGTGTGTTCCATGCATCAGGAAATATATGCAATTTACGACCTTGTATTGCTTCTAACAAAGCTGTGGCAGTAGGATGAATCAACATATCTTTTAGAACTCTTGGTGCAATTTTATCTCCAGCATCTAACTCATTAGGATTAATTCCAAGCTCATCGCATATTCCTGTAACATATTGTTTAAATGCTTCAATATAATTTTCTTCTAATCCTTTAAACTGTTCATAGTAAGGATGTTTGATCAAACCTTGTATTGATTCATCTCTTCCTTCTCTATATACACTATGCACTATTAATGCAGTGGTATCTAACCATGTTTCTTTTCTTGCGTTTTTATCAAATGTAAATGTTACTCCACCTACATCTGTTAACAAATTTTTTGTATGTACTAATCTTTTCATTTTCTGTACCTCGTTACTTTATTTATTATTATCTCTATAACACCTTTACAAAATCAAAATAATCAACATAATAACAGCAAATACAAGCCAACCATATCCAATTATGATATCATTTTCTTTTTTGTTTTTTTTATACATCAAACATGCGTTTCCTTCCATTTGCTTTACCTCTTTAATCTTTTAGGGCTGTCGCTAGCTTTATCTATTCAAAAAATCTAAAACTAGCACAAAGCAACTACACACTTGTAACCACTTTCTAGTAATTTGAATGAACTAGCAACTATATAAACCTTTGGGGTGGTAATTACCACCAAAATTAGAAAATTATATATACTTGCTCTGTTTTAAGAAAAATATGTATGAAGAAGCACTCATGAATGTTGGTTTAAGCTTGAATGAAGCTAGAGTATATGAAGCTATGTTACAGCTAGGAGAAGCTAATGTTAATCTTATTTCTATTAAATCTAAAGTACATAGAAGAAACGTATATGATTCCCTAAATAAGCTTATTGAAAAAGGATTAACAGCGCAGTATGTTGTAAAAGGAGAAAAGCATTTTAGAGCTACAAACCCTGAAAGATTGCAATCCATACTTAAGGAAAAAGAAGATAAATTAATAGCGGTTTTACCTGAAATTAAAACTAAATTTCAAACTATCAAAACAGAAGAACAAGCTTATATTTATAGAGGTATTCAAGGTTTTAGAAATTATATGCAAGATATCCTTGATGTAGGAGAAGATGCATATTTTATTGGAGCAAAAGGTGGATGGTTTGATCCAAGACTTAAATCTTTTAGAATCAGATTTTACAAAGAACTAAAAAAGAAAAAAATTCATTGTTATCATTTGTTTGATCATGAAATGCGTGAATATGTAAATAAAAAAGATTTAGAAAGTCCCGTTAAAGAACATCTTCCAGAAGCAAGGTTCTTACCAAAAGAATTCTCAACTAATTCTGCAATTGACATTTTTGGAGACAGAGTTGTAACATTCACAGGTCTTAGCATAAATAAATTAGATGATGATCTTGTTCAGTTTGTAATGATCTCTAGAAAATTAGCAGAAAGCTACAAGAAATGGTTCTGGCTAATGTGGGAAAGTAGTAAGCCATGAATTATATTTTCTTATTGTTGATTTACTCTTCTTGTCTTAATTATTTAACAAATTCAACATTATCAATTTTTTCAAATTCTTTATCACCTGTTAAAAATTTAATTCCATGTTTCTTTGCCATGATATAGCCAATGCAATCTATGTAAGAAAAATTTGTTTTTCTATATTTAAATTTGAATTTCATAGCATCAATTATTGTTTCACTATCTACTTCAAAAGCATGTTCTTTTAAAATTTCCATCCATTTTTCTGCTTTTTCTTCATTATGTTCTCTAATTATAGAATAAAATAATTCACCCAGATTTAAATTAGAAGTAATTATTTCATCATCTAAATATTGATCATAATTTGAATTACCTCTAATAACTTCAATTATTGCATATGTATCATAAAAATATGGCATTATATCACCTTTATGTGTTTATGTAGATTCATGGATTATTATTATTACCTAAAGAATTTACTATCTAATTCTTTTTTCCACATTTTCTTTAATTCATGTGTTGGTGTTTTAAATTTCAATTTACCAAATATTTCTCTGGCTGTTAATTTCTTCTGAGATGTTACAATTATTCTTACTTTCTGGTTAACACTAATGTTTTCTTTTGCAACCTTTTTCTTAGGTAAAACAACACCTAATGAATTACCCCATGATTTTACAACAGTTTCACATTCAAACATATTAATCACCCAAATTAAATATTTTAATTATACT
>JBDRKY010000102.1:0-19312 GCA_043813525.1 Candidatus Woesearchaeota archaeon | reverse complement strand
AAAAATCTCAGAAAAAACTGTAAAATTTTTAAATGTGGTATGTATAACATCCATTGTAGTAGTCACCTCTTGTTTTGGGTATATAATTAAAACAAGATGACTACTACTATTTATATTTCACGAGAATTTGATACTGTGCCTATTTATGGTAGGTAAAAAATCTCCTAATAAGGAATATTATTGCAGCCAGTTTTCATCATGGAAATCTTACAATTAAAATCATAAAGGAGCTCCATACCTTAATGTCTCACGACCTGTATTATGATGAAAACAAACATAAGGCGGCAATAATATTCTAAAAAGGAGACTTTTTACATACTATTTATGGTTTGTTTTGAAAAGAAAAGAAATCTAACAATCATATATAAATTATAATCGGTTGAATTTTTTCTGTGAGAAATAAAAAACAAACTATTTCCCTTTCAGCACTTCAACTATCTTCCTGCCAAATGCTTTTGCAGCTTCTGGCCCATTCCCAGTTATTATCTTTGCTGAAGTACATTTAGAATCTGCACCATCATATTTTGCAGCTGAATGAGCAATACAATTATCTTTTGCAGCTGAATGAGCAGTATCCCCAATATAATCAACCACAACACCATCTTTACCATGTTTTACATAATGCACATTGAAATCCTTGAATGCTTTTATCGCTTCTGGAGCTGGGAAAACAGTTGCTTTCTTTCCTTCGAGAAGACCTGCTTTTGCCAAAAGCATTGGTGCAATACAAATTGCTGCGATATGCTGTTCATTATCAAAAGCACTCTTGATGATATTGTTAAACTCAGGTATTTTTTCCAAAGCTAAAGCACCTGGACCGCCAATCACAACAACTATATCATAATCAATGACAGATGTTTCGCTGAAACTAAGGTCTGGCATGACTTTTCCACCTAGTTTACCAGTGCATTCTTTCATAGACTGAGAAACTGTCCTGACTTCAATACCAGCTTTTTCAAGAACTTCTTTAGTCTCAAAGTATTCCTCATCCCTAAAACCATGCTGTGCTATAATCAATAATGCTTTCATTGTATCACCATTCAAACCTTACCTAGTATCCTTCAGCCTTAATCATATCAGTACTAACACCTTCATCAACCAATATATGTTTTATGCATGATATGAAATTACCTGAACCACATATAAAATAATGCTTATTATCAAATTTGCCAATCATCTTTTTCAGCATGTCTAAATCTAATCTTCCGACATGACCAAATTCCTTATTCTTCTCTTCCCTTGTATAAGTCGCATTAAACTTAAAACCATGATATTTATTTTCTAATTTTTTAAATTCATCCCTGAAAATAATGTCGTCATGGAATCTTGCACTTATGATAAGATTCATCTTCACTTTCATCTTATTCTCCATGATATGATGTATCATTGATCTAAAAGGCATGATGCCATAACCACCGGCAATCATGACAATATCTTTCATATTATCTCCATAAGTGAAATGACCAAAAGGACCTGAAATATCCATGACATCACCTTTTTTCAGTGTCATCACATAATTTGACATCAGACCGCTAAACACTTTCTTGATAGTAAGATTTATATATTTATGATGCGGAGCACTGGAAATAGAATAAGCTCTTTTTACCAGCTGAGTGCTCTTCATCCCTTCTCCTTTTTCTTTATTGCTTCCATCTTCTTTTTTAACTTCAAGATGCGCATCTAACATTACAAATTGTCCGGCAATAAATTCTAAGCGTTTCCCATTTACAGGAACTATTGTGAATGTCCTTGTATCATGTGTCTCTTGTTTTATGTTTATTATCTTGTATTTCATCCTTTTATCACGCCCAACGGCTTTACCTTAACAACAAGATTGCCAATCCCCAGCTCATGGCTTACCCTGACAACCTCATCAATATCTTTATAGACACCTGGTGATTCTTCAGCAATGCCTTTCCATGACTGGGATTTGACAAATATATTCTTAGCCATCAAATCGCTTTTTACTTTTTCTCCTTTGAATTTCTGCAGTGCTTCATGCCTTGACATAATTCTTCCTGCACCATGAGCTGTGCTTGCAAATGAAACCTGCTCAGCTTTTTTAGTTCCAACTAAAACATAGCTTGCTGTGCCCATGCTTCCAGGAATCAAGACTGGCTGACCTGTTGCTTTATAACAATCAGGTAATTCATCACGATCAGGGCCAAAAGAACGTGTAGCGCCTTTCCTATGGACGCAGACCATTTTCTTCTCAGCATTTCTTGACGAAGCTTCTGTTCCTTTCATTAAATCCCTATTATTCCCAGAAAAATCATCAAGAGGAGTAATTATATGCTTTTCAATCTTTGCGATATTATGGCATATATCATAAACAACATTGACATCTGAATTCCCTAACACTTTTTCAACACTCTCTCTAATCCAATGAGTTATCATCTGCTTGTTTGCAAAAGCAAAATTTGCTGCTGCATTCATCGCCTTCAGATATTTCTGGCCAAGCTCTGACTGGATCGGAGCATTTATCAACTCTCTGTCTGGCAGATGCTCGTGCCCATACTTAGCTTCCATCTCTTTGATATAATCGCTTGCAACCTGATGGCCTAAACCTCTGCTTCCACAATGCACCATAATTGTAACATTTCCTTTATTATCAACACCAAATATTTTTGCAGTCTTTGAATCATAAACCTCATCAATCTGCTGCACTTCAAGGAAATGGTTTCCAGCTCCAAGACTTCCAAGCTGTGGGATTCCCCTCTTGAAAGCCATCTCACTTACAGCATGAGGGTCTCCTTTCAGATTGCCTGAATCCTCTGTCTTTATCCAGTCTTCTTTTTTTCCATATCCCTGCTTTACAGCCCATTGGCTGCCATTGGCAAGAACTTCACGAAGCATATCTGTTGTTACTTTACCTAATCTTCCTTTTGATCCAACACCACTAGGGACATTCTTGAATAATTCATTCACTAATTCTTCTCTGTGTTTCAAAAATTCATCTACAGGAATGTTTGTTGAAAGCAGACGAACGCTGCAATTTATGTCGTAACCAACTCCGCCCGGAGATATGATTCCATTTTCTACATCAAAAGCAGCAACACCGCCAATTGAAAATCCATAGCCTTGGTGAGCGTCAGGCATGGCATAAGATGCTCTCTGAATTCCTTTTAAACATGCAACATTTGAAACTTGCTGGAGTGTCTTATCTCGTTTAATTAGTTCCATTAGTTTATCTGAAGCATAAACAATACCTGGAACATTCATCTTATCTGTCTTAGGTATCATCCAAGTATTTTCTGCTACTTTTTTCGGTTCCATATTAATGACCTCCTTGATAATTATATACTATCAAGAACCACCATCATTAGACTGGTGGTATGAACATTTTGACAAATGATTATCAGTGGTTCTTGATGCTTGTGAATTCCACTCTTCAATAGAAGAGTGGTATTCAGATTGTATAAAATATATCATTATATTGAAAATAGGGTTATATTTAAATATTGTTTGTTTTATTGCCATAAAACAATTAAATATAAATATAATGAAAATAACTGACAATATAGGAGATGAGTATTATGAATAATGAAAAATATCAACAAGTTGTTGACTTATTGTTAAGCAAAAAAGAATTTTTATCTTATACAGATGAAGATAATAAACTCATCGTGAAATTATGGGATAAATACTGGAAAAAAAGAAAAGGAAACTTAAAATCCTCTTCAGAAGTGTTGGCTGCTGCTGTCCTTTGGCAGTATTCCTCTAATAATTTCCTATGGGAATATGATAAAACATGGTCACAAAAAAGCTTGGCAGAATTGTTTCAAGTAAATCCTAAAACAATCGGTGAAAATTCCAGGCAGATCAAAAAGCTGCTTAAAATTGATTATTTTGATGATCGCTTTTGTAGAAAAGATGTTGCCGACAAAAATCCATTTAAAGAAATGGCTGTTCTTCCAAGCGGATTTATATTATCTAAAGATGATGCCATAAATCAGAATTTGCCCTTTATTCCACTTAAGAAAAGTAAAGAAGATTATTATTATGATGGTATGGATTTTTTAAATCAAAACAACGAAAAAAAGGCAAAATATTACTTCAAAAAAGCTCTTGAAATTGATGATGAGTATATTGATGCTCATAATGGAATGGGAACAGTTTATTGGTGGGATAATTTGAACAAGGCTAAAGAATGGTATAAAAAAGCATATGAACTTACACAAAAGCAATTTAATCATGTCTGGCCAGAAGAAATAGAATGGGGAATACTCGAGAACAGGCAATATCTTCGTGCTATCCAATATTATGGATTAGCATTATGGAGAGAGAAAAAGAATGAAGAAGCAATGAAATTATTTAAATTACTGCTAAAACTAAATAAAAATGATAATCAAGGCTCAAGGTACATTATAGCTGCATTATATGCTGGAATTGACTGGGAAAAGATGGAAAACTATGAAGATTGGGAAAAGAGTGAAAAATTGCTGGAAGAACAAAATAAGAAGCATAATTTTTGGGAATAAGATGAAAATATATCCGGCTTAAAATTATGATGAAAATGCTTATAATACTATGTTCTGTTTAAATATAAAAAAAATGCCGACAATCCCCAACCTTAAGGTTGGGGTATTTAATGTCGGCATTTTTAAACTTGAAAAGCTCACCCTAAAGGGTGGGGTATTCATCATCCCAGATGAAAACCTCACAAGGGTGAGCTTTTCAAATAAGATAAATCAGATATGGATAAGTATCATTTATCTCTATCAATCATTAATCCCAACAACCAAAGGCTCTCTATAAGCAACATACTTAAAATATTTTTGATCATGCTGAGATGACATTGAAATATCTTTACTAACATAAGGAACAGGTATCTTATACTCAACATAACCTTTATCTTGATTGATTGATTTTCCCAATCCTAACCTCATCTGAGGTGTTAAAAGAATGTTTCCCTCTTTGCAAAGGATTGAAAAAGAAACAGGCTGCCATGTCTCTGGCAAAGGATGATCTGTCCTGTATTTTAATTCTCCAATAATATTTAACATAAACTCTAAAGGAACAGAATATTCCAAGCTGCCAGAATGCATATGAAGAATATATTTGTATGGCCTGATTCCATGTCTTGCTTGTAACTCTGCTAGTTTGTATAGTGTATTAAGAGTTTTTGTTTTGTCCTCAAGAAAAATATTTACATCTCTCTGCAAAGGAACCTGAGAATTTATGCAAAAACCATATTTTCTGATTCTTTTGATTGCTTTAATTGATTCAGGAGTAAATTGCGCTGGATGAGAAAGATGAACATTGAAATGAACAATTGTTCCTGTATCATTTTCATAATCTTTCAATAATCTCAATAGCTCGTCATCAATCCTAAAAGGCCAGCCCTGAAACAAAGCACCAGTACAGATTCTTAACTCAACCAATTGTTTTATATTTTCCTGATTTGTTATTTTATGATTTGTATTTTTTGAATTACTATTTTTTATTTTCCTGAAGTTTTCAAGAATTTTATTAATACCAATATTATCCAAAAGTAAAGGCTCGCCACCACTAATTATTACAGATGCAATATCTGAATTTTGATTAATGTATTTAACTAAAGCTTGTGACTGAATATTTGCTGCTTTTGCCAATGATGTAAAAAATTCTGCATCTTCTATTCTTGTATACTCACCCTTATAACAACTACTGCATCCAAAAGGACATTTATTTGTTATATTCATCAATAAACTTTTTTTAAATTTCTGTGAGCCAACATAAACCCCCGTCTTTTTCAACTTTTTTTCCCTTTTCATTAACATATATCTTCTGATCTTTACCGAATATTCCATAAGGATCATCTTTTTCTATCTCTGATCTTTTCCTCTCAAAAAAATCTGCTTTAGGAAGAAATTTTGATAATAAATCTTTATTCTCCAAACCCAACAATAAAGTTAAAGGCATAATTTCAAGAACATAGCCTTTTTTGACAGCATCTTCAATCACTTCAATATCAATATCTCTAAAAAAATCATCATGATAAAGCTTTAACAATTGATCTGATGAAGTTATCTTATTTCTCAGATGAAACATGGGTTTACTCCAATCACTACTCAAATCACCATCTAAATATCTCTGCCTGAATTGTTTAAGTTCATTAATACCAAACATACCTTAACTAAAGGGATAATAAAGCATATTTAATATGTTGTAGTCTTGATTAAGATGACAGAATAGAAATATTTAAATATGGAAATAAGCTACCTTATGATAATATGAAAGAAGAAAAAATATTAGAGGGATTTGGGCTGACACAAACAGAGGCAAAAGTATATATTACATTATTAGAAATAGGAAGTACATTAGCAGGACCAATAATCAAGAAAACAAATTTACATAGAGGAACAACATACCAGATCCTGCAAAGATTGATTGAAAAAGGTCTGGTTAGTTTTGTCATTAAATCAGGCAAAAGATTTTTTGAGGCTGCTGATCCTAACAGATTTTTAGAGATACTAAACGAGAAACAAAAAAATATGCAGGAAATCCTGCCTACACTTATCCAAAAGAGAAAACTCAGCAAAGAAAAGCAGGAAGTGAATGTTTATTCTGGCCACAAAGGAATAAAAACAGTCTGTGAGAATATTCTTGATGAATTGAAATATGGTAAAAAATGCAAACCAAATAAAGATTATGCAGAACATAGAAGAAAAATCAGAGCAGATAAAAAGTCAGGTGGAGAATATCTCGATTTTGGCGTATCAGGCAAGTTCAGAGAGATCATGGGAAGCTATTGGAACCAATGGCAGAGGAAAAAGAAAAAATACAGGATAAAGGCAAGATGCATATTTGATGAATCACTGAAAAAAGAATCATATGAACTCCTAAAAGAATATGTTGGAAAAGCAAGATTCCATCCAAAAGAATTTAAAAGCATGACAGACACAATGATATATAATGATAAAGTTGTTCTTTTTATCTGGACTGCAAAGCCACCAATCGCTGTTGTCATAGAAAATAAAGAAAATGCAGAAAGCTACAGAAACCAGTTTAATCTAATGTGGAAACATGCGAAAAAGTAAACATACAGCTCATATTAATCTAAAAAAAGGAATATCAAGAACCACCAGTCAATAGAGTGTATATCCATAAATGCTACGCATTTAACATCAATGGTATGAACATTTTGACAAATGATTATCAGTGATTCTTGATGCTTGTGAATTCCATTGGCTTTAAATGCGTAGCATTTATGGATATATTTATTATCAATAGAAGAGTGATATTCAGATTGTATAAACCATATCAAAACTCAAATATCCCTCTTGAAATCATCACCATACTTCTTCCTGACTTCGTCTTTTATCTTCTGCGTCTGAATCTCAGCCCTCAATCTTCCTAAATATTCTTCATCAAGATTAAGCCTTATATACTTTGCAAACAAAGGATATTTCTTGTTAACCTCATCCCAACAGAGACGGGCTATCTTGATATAAGATACATGTCCCTGAACAGAACTTCTTAATCTTATGAAATGCTCTAATTCCCTTAAATTCCAACTGAACATAACTCTTTTCCTGAATGCCAAAGGAATTATATACTGCGCTTCATAAGGATATTTCTTCTCGAGCTTTTCAAACAATGCTTTTGCTTTCTCCATGACTCTTATATATTCTTCCTTTATATCCAGATGTGATAGTGAACCGTCTGCATTTTTCATCTCAACATTACCTATTTCAACAATCTCATCTGGAATATCAAAACCAAGATGTGTAGTAAACAAAGGATTTGTCTGGCTGCATTTTCTGTGTCTTTGTATGTCTCTGAAAGCGCCGTAATCACAGACAATCTCCATCTTGAAATTTGCATATTCTAAAGCACGCATAGGCCAGTCAAATTCTCCTCTACGTTTCAGATATTCATCAAAAATTTTTTCTTTTTGCTCATAAAGTAAAGATTTAACCTCAGCAAAAATTTCATTATAGCCTAATTGAGAATGCTCATACAGCATCGCTGCAACAACCTTATCTTCAGCATCTTCCTCAGCATATATTGTTTTTACAGGAACAACACTTACTGCTTCTGATTTTGATTTATCACCGCTGAGAGTTGTCTGTATATCTTTCTTGATTATCGTATCTGCCAGTTCATACATTGCCCTGTTTGTATCTGCGATGAATGGATTATATTTTGCAAATTGCAATAATGTAGGACAGATCTTGCTGCCTTCTTCCATAAATCTTTTTCCTAACTGCTGAGCTTCTGCTGACGGATGTGACAGCAATTTTCTGATCGCATGCTCTGCAGTTCTTGCATTGAAAGTGAAACCCATGGCTGTAAGTGTGCCGGCAGGCAGTAAATATCTGATAACATCACATATCTTTGCCTTGATTGAATTTTCATAAGCCCTCTCATTGATATTTGGATCTTTAGGCACCTTTTTCTTGATATGTTCTGTGACTATCGGCAGGAATTTCTCATAAGTATCAAACAAGAGATGAATAACTTCCCTTATTTCACCCTGAAACTCACTGCTCATCAATTTAGGATCCCAATAAAAGACATTCCTGTCAAATACCTGATATCGTGTAGATTTCTCAGTGTAACTTCCTAATCTGTTGTCCTCTAAAATTTTTGTAGCGACAATAGAGATCCTGTCGCAGGCAAATTTTATGCTTGCATGCTCTGCAACACTGCCATGGCCATAACCGACAACCCATTTTTCATGGAATCTTTTTGCTTTTTCTTTTGCAGCTGCCATTGATGCAGCCTCTCCATACATATCCCTTACCTCATCCATATTTACAGCAAGATCTCCGCTTTTCAGCAGCTGGATCAGGTTTCGTTTGAAAGAATTTGGGCTTCTGCTGACATAAGCAAAAAGAACAGCAACAACTTCTTCTGGCAAATTCTTAATGCAATAGACAGGATCAACAACATTAGTTGTATGCTTTTTTAGAATTGCTTTTTCCTCTTCTGTAAATACTTCTTTTTTTGTCTCTTCCATTGTAACACCCCAATTTTAAATGTTTGAAATGTAAGAAAGGTTTAAAGAGTTAGAAAAGAACAGCTGTTACCTTTCGACCTCTCAAACCCTTCTTACCTTTAGTACTTTTTCTCACAGGTCCACCACAACCTGCACATAATCATCACAAAATTCCATCTCATTATAGGTAACGGCCTTCACATCACCATGAATATCATATTTGTTCAGATCACAATCACCATATAATTTTGCATGCAAAACATTGCCTTCAATACTTATCTCAATAATACGATTAGGGATGAATGATTCTGTGTCAAGCAAAAATAATAACTGCTCAAGGAAGTTATATAATAATTGCATCTCATCTGTCCCTGTAACATTGATTTCCCTAATTTCAGCAGGACTAATCAGTGCAACATCAGTCATTATATTGAACATCGCTAACGCAGCATTACCAAACCTCTGCTCTTTAGTCTTTCCATAGGCACGAAATTTGCAGTCTGCTGTATGCTCTAAATATTCAAAAGGCTTATTTTTAGTCATAATAGAAATAACGAATAATATATTGATTTATATGTTTTATTATGATAAACTTTATAATTATAAAGGAATATTATAAATAGATGATAAATATAAGTTCTGAAAGTTTTGAAAGTTATGTAAATTCTAAAATGCTGGCATCTATACTTGACCATACACAGCTGATGCCATTCGCAACAAAAGATGACATCCAAAAGCTATGTGAAGAAGCACATGAACTAGGAACAGCAACTGTCTGTGTTAATGAAGGACGAGTTGAAGATGCAGTTGAAATTCTTAAATCACTTAATTCTAAAGTTAAAGTATGTGCAGTGATTGGTTTTCCATTAGGATCATGCACAACAGAAATAAAAGCTACTTCAGCATTAGATGCAATAAAAAAAGGTGCAGAAGAGATTGATATGGTTGTGAATGTTGGATATCTGAAAGATGTATTTAGTAAAGATAAGAATGAATCTGAAAAAGAAAAAGCACTTGAAAGATTTTCTCAGGATATAGAAAAAGTGATTGAAGCTGTTGATAATTATAATGCTGAAAATTTTGATGAGAAGAATTATGATAATAATAATAATAATAATACAAAAAAAGGAATAATCTTAAAAGTTATTTTGGAAAATTGTTACTTAACTGATGAAGAAATATTTTTTGTTGCAAAAACAATTGCAGAATTAGCTGGAAACTTTAAGAACCTGAAAGTGTTTGCAAAAACATCGACTGGTTTTGGTGTTCCTAATAAAAGTCCTGTTCCTGAAAAAGAATATGAAGGTAAAAAAGAAAACAATGCTGTTGGCGCTACTATTAAAGATGTTGAAATTATGAAAAAAGCAATCGATGAAATAAAAAAAATAAAAAATAAAACTCATGAATATATAATTGGAATAAAAGCAGCAGGTGGGATAAGAGACAAAGAAATTATAATTAAAATGATGATTGCTGCTGGTTGTTTTGAATCTGAAGAAGATGATAAAAATAATGGCAATAATAAAACAAATAAAAAATACAAACTAAAACCTTACTACAAAGAACTAATCAGGATAGGGACAAGCTCTGCTAAAGATATTTGTAAGTGAAGAATAGAAAAAAATTAAAAAGTATTAATCTGAAAAAAAGAGAAACATTAAGATGAAAAAAAGAGAGGCAGCTAGAAAGATAGAATCAATGGAATTAGACATAGGTGATAAGGCAAATATTTTATTAGTGAAATTTGGTTTGAAACCTAATTGTTTTTTAGAAGTAAGGTCTGCTAATCTGAATTATTTTAATAGGGCAAGAGAATTATTTCTTTTGCCTGATGTTTTTTTAGAGGGTATTGTTGAGCAATTGCAATCATTGGAAGTTAATCTTATAGTTGGTGCAAAAGAAAAATATAATTTACATAAAAGATCATTAGCTTATCCTCAATTTAAAAGACCAAGCATAGAACTAGCCAAAGTATGTGTTGGTGATAATGCTGCTGAACTATCAGAATTATTATCTCACAAATTTACTTTAGAGGTTCAGCCAACTCCTGAATATCATATGAGGTTAGGGGAATTATTAGGGTATCCTTACAGTGCAAGGTATGCGTTTGCTTATGATAAGACCAGATTAGCAAAACATAAGGGTTTTTCAGATGAAATTAGGAGAAGGCCTTATGATAGAGGTCTGGATGTCTTTAAATTCTTTCAATTTTTACCAACAAAACATTATTTTGCGACTGAGATTGATCTTGCAAAAAAAATCCATGATATTATCAGACAATATTTGCCTGATATTTATGAAAAAATAGTGCGTTTTCAGGAAAGAATGTCAGAAGAAAAAGCAACAGAGGAGATGGTCAAATTTTTATATACCAGTCCAATCTGAATCATATTATATTCTGTTAAAAATTACTTTATAACCCAAGTTTGACAACTGTCAAACTGAGGTTGTAACATCCTCAACCCATTTCAGATAATCTTTATTGCCTTTCTCTACAGGAATCACAATGATGCTTGGGCATTCATAACTATGTAATTCTTTTGTTCTTGCCATTGCTTCATCAACTAATGCATCTGTTGTCTTTGCAATTATCACAGCTTCATTATCTTCCTGAATTTCAGCTTTGTCTTTACCTTCTTTTTTCCATTCATATATCGCTTTTATATTATGGATATTTGCACAGGCAATCAGTTTTTCTTTTACAAGAGTCATGCTGATGTTCATAGCTTCTTTTTCATTTTTTGCAGTTATGTAAATTATTTTCATATTATGTACCTCTTTTGATATTAAGTTATATCTGATTTTTATTTTTATCAACAGATTTACTTGTTTCAAACAGTTTTTCCGCAACATTCCTGATAACAGCATGGTCTTTTTTGTTTTTTACTATCTTTAGCTATGCCTTTTTCCTTGTCTTCATAGTTCTTGATTGCATCCTGCAAAGCTTCAATCCCCATGATGCTGCAGTGATATTTGATAGGCGGGACCTCTCCTAAATTATCAACAACATCTTTCCAAGTCATCTTCTTTGCTTCTTCTAATGTTTTTCCTTTGACAATTTCGCATAATGCATCTGTTGAGGCAATTGCAGCAACACAACCATACGTTAAAAATCTGATATCTTTGATTACACCATCCTCTACTTTAAGGTATATCCTCATCATATCTCCGCATTTCAGGTTTCCCTCTTCACCAACTGCATTTGCATCATCCATCTCTCCAGCAAACCTTGGTTCAGTAAACCTTTTCATTGTTTCTTTTGAATATTTTAACATAGTTATCACCCAGCACCTTATTTAATATTAACTTCTTTTCCAATTGGTGAAATAAATCTTAATTTCTCAACAATCTTTGGAAGCACTTTTAGTACATAATCTACTTCTTCTTCTGTGTTAAACTTACTTAAACTTAATCTTAAACTGCCATTTGCTTCTTCATCATCAAGACCCATTGCTGTTAACACATAACTTGGTTCAAGATTAATAGCATTGCATGCAGAACCTGTTGAACTACAAATTCCTTTTTGATCTAAATAACCACCTAATGATTCACCTTCAATTGCTCTGAATGAAAAATTGATGTTGTTGCATAATCTTCTGTCTGTTTCTGATATTTTTTTATTTTTTCTACTATCTTTTTGAATGGCAGGTCCGTTTAATTTAATATTTGGAACAGCACTTATTATTCCATCAATTAATCTATCTCTAAGTAAAGTCATATGTTTAACATTCTTTTCCATATCTTTCATTCCTACCTCTACTGCTTTACCAAATCCAACAATGCCATGAACATTCTCTGTACCTGCTCTAATTCCTGATTCATGACTGCCACCATGCTGCCATGATATTATTTTTCCTTTTTGAATTAATTCTCTTCTAATAAACAAAGCACCAACACCTTTTGGCCCATGTATTTTGTGAGCATTTAATGTGACTAAATCTAAATTATATTTCTGCACATCTAATTCTGTCTTTGTAAAACTTTGGCAGGCATCTGTGTGGAAATAAATCCTGCTGTTTATATTTCGCTTTTTTCTATACTTGTTTACATCTGCAATCACTTTCCCAATTGCTTCTAAATCCTGTATTGTGCCTACTTCATTGTTTGCATGAATTATTGATACAAGGATTGTTTTATCAGTGATTGATTTTCTTATGTCTTCAGGATTAACAAAACCTTCTTTGTCAACTTCTAAATATGTTATCTTAAAGCCTTGCTCTTCAAGCCATCTGCATGTATTCAATATGCATTTGTGCTCAATTTTTGTTGTGATTATTTGGTTTTCAGTACAATTTTTTTTTGATGCATTTTTTTCAGATTGATCTAATGATTTATTATCTGATCTATTTTTACAGGAAAATGCAATACCTTTCAATGCTAAATTATTTGATTCTGTTCCTCCAGATGTAAAAAATATCTCTTTATCATCTGCATTGATAGCTTTAGCAATGATTAATCTTGATTTTTCAACTGCATCTTTTGCTTCTTGACCAAAGGAATGGAATGAAGATGGATTGGCATATTTATCAGTAAAATAAGGCATCATCTCTTTTAGTACATTTGGATCTATCTTGGTTGTTGCACCATTGTCCATGTATATTTGTTTCATTTTTAGTTTCTCTTAATTTTTGGCTATTATGTACATTTCTTAAAACAGTATTTTGCACAGTTTTCTTTTACATGCTGTTCAACAATCTTAAGTATAGGCAGTACTGTATCATGGTTCAAACTATAAACTCTTTTTTTGCCTTCTTTATTCATTACCAATATTCTGCATCTTGTCAGTTTGCTGAGATTATGTGAAACTTTACTTTGTTCTTCACCTAATTTTTCTGCAATCTCATTAACACATAATGGTTTATCTCTTAATGTAACGATGATGTCCAGCTTTGTCTTATTGGCAAAATTCACAAAAAAATCCTTGTATGAATTTGCTTGGACACATGAATCTTGTTTCATATGAATTATGATTCACCTATCATTTATAAAATTTGTGGAAATTGGGTTTACTCCTTTTAAGTAGTCATAAAACGAAAACTTTATAAATAATAGGTATTTTAGTATTGCTATTTAGGGGTATTTTTATGAATATAAGGAAATTTATTAGAAAATCATTATATCTGGCTGTTTTGAGCATATTGACATTCTTATTAATTAGCTGTGGTAACAATATACATGATGTAAACAACACTAATTTTGACAGTTCTAGTGGAAATAACCTAAACAACGGCAATTATGTCAATCCTGATTTTCCAGATATCTCTGTTCCGACAAAAATGACTGTTTATGAAGTAAATTCTTATCCTAACGGAGTTCCAATGCAGGAATATGCCATTGAAGAAGAACTATATGACAAATTCAAGGCTTGGGAAGAAAAGAAAAAGCTGAAAGAAGAATGGAATGAATATAACTGGAAAAAGGATGCATGGGATAAAGAAAAGAAAGAGCAGGATGAAGGCACCTATTGGAACGAAGAAGCAAGAATCAAAGCTTATTGCAGAGAAAATGGGTACTTGAAGTGCATCAAAATAACAGAGACAGAATTGAAAGATGGCTCAAATATTGTACATGAAGTAAAAATCACTTGTAAAGACAGCAATTTTGATCCTTCAAAGCTTGAATGGGATGAATATGATCCAGATAAAGAATGCAAAAAATATGATGTTGAGGTAATCTAAATGAAAAAAATAAATAATGAGTTTAATACAGATCCTGAAGATGATTCTATCTTTGAAAGAGATCATAATGGAATACATATGCCTGATATAGTTGACAATAATGATATATTCTACCTTAAATCAATATATGGGTTTTTAATTATATCATATATTGCTTTAGGTGTGCTGATTGTTGTTGGGTGAATTGTTTCTATTATATTTCTATTATTACAATATATGTGCTTTTTCTCTCAGTCTATGCATTGAACCATCAAAGTAGATATACATACCAGTATGCTGCCTCATCATTCTTGATTCCTGCCTGTCTAATCTTGCAAAAATATTAACATAACCTTCTTTGATCCTGAACATTGATCTGTCAGCTTTGAAATATTTTAACCATGCCTTGACCTTCTTTATTTCTGTTTCTATATCTTTTTTTTGAGTATCATTATTATAAGCATTTATTGACGGCTTTGCTGTTGCACATCTTTCCCTCTGCTCAGGATTACATGGTTTTGTGCAGACACCATTTGATTCTCGTTTAGCAAAACGCCAATAATAACCCATATAATTGGGAATGCCAACTGCATAGCTTATCCCACATGAAGAATTAGTGAATATTGCTATATCTGGATTTTTTCTTTGATATGTATCAATAAAAAATTGCCTGTATTCACTGGAAAGATATCTTCCTTTGTTATTGTTCCATGGTGGAATTGGTACTCCCCGTTCTTTCAGCTGTTTTTTTATACCATCTGTCACAACAACTCCGCCAACAACAACAGCATCAACTATATTTGCAACCTGTTCAGCCATTTCCCTAACTTTATCTCTTGGTGTCCATTCTTCCCATAATGGTCTCGCATATTGTACTATTGGTATTCCAAGCTCTTTGCATCTTTTCATTAATTCAATCCTTGCAGATGATGAGGTAGGCTCGACTTTCTTAGGGACATTTGCATAGGTTACCATTATCACAGGTTTTACTTTTTTTAATCTTGATATCCTCGTGAGTGCATCTAAACTTTTATCAACCCTATCTGGGTTTGATTTTGTGATCAGTACTGCAATATTTTCCTGTTCATGTTCTTCCATCCCCTCAAGAATTTCAAGCAGATTAGCTATGTTTCCTTTGAGAAAAGGGTCAGATACATTATAAAATGCTAAAGCATTTGTTTTGGAAACCCTTTGATCTTTAAGAATCCTATCTAATGTGAATTTAGCTGTCTCATTTCTAACTACTTTTTTTGGATTAGGGTTGTCTCTATCTAAAATACAATATCCACATCCTAAATTACATCCTTTTGATGGATTTATACCTAAATATGATGAGAAAAAAAACATGAAATCATTTGCATTTGCCATATAATTATATATATCATCAATAAATATAAATGTATGTTGTAGTAGTTAGAACGACATTAAACATAATAATTATCAAGATTAAATATATTTAATCTAATTTCATTCCATTAGCATACTTTTATAAACAGCAGTCGTATTTCTTAGTAGCTTTATGATAATCCAACATACAGATATTAATGTAGCTAAGACCATGATAGATTCTGATCTCATGAAAAAAGCACAGGCAATAGCAAATAAGGCTAGAAAAAGCATCAGCAAATTTTGTTCTGAAGAGTGCAATGCATACTGCTGCAGAAAAGGTTATCTTGTTCTTACAAAAAAAGAGATGTCAAAAACAACACAAGGCAAACAGATAGAGCTTGAAAAAAAACAAATTCTAAAAATGCTGAGCAATGGCAGCTATTCATTGTTTATGGGTGGAACAAATGAGCCATGCCCTGCATTAAAGGAGTTTAAGTGCATCATACATAAAAGCAAAAATAGGTCAAATGCATGCAGAAATTTTCCAATTTTTATAGATGGCGGATATATAAAGCTTTCTCCAAGATGTTTGGCAGTCAAACATGGATTGATGTATCCATACATCAAACAATGGATAAGTTTAGGGTTTAAGATTCTTGAAAGTGATATATATGCAGATATTGAGCTGTCTAATTTAGAGATTTTTAAAAAGTAGGTTATTTATCATATTTTCCTAATCTTACAAACAAAAAATCCTTCAGTGTCATTATCTTGAGGCCATATTCTTAAGCATCTGCTGACACCATCATTATATCTTTCTTTTTCAAATTCTAAAATTGGCTCTGATCTATTTAATCCATGCAATTTAATATCTTCAGTAACTGCTTTACCATACTTAATAAAATCTTTGTCTTTATCATTCTTATTTTTTTCATCAGATGCTGTTCCATCATACTTGTCCAGTAGCCAAGAAATAACACCTTCATCTTCTTCTGGCTCTAAAGTGCATGTGCTGTATACAAGAGTGCCGCCTTTTTTTAGGAGCTTAAAACCAGTCTCAAGAAGCTGTCTCTGCTGGCCGCATAATCTCCTCACCATGTTAGGATTCCATATTTTTAATGTTTTCAGTGATTTCCTGATTGTGCCTGTGCCACTACAAGGAGCATCAACAAGTATCCTGTCAAATTTCTCAATACCCATCTTAGAAAATAAATGACCCATCATCAATGTGATTACGCAATTGTTCAGACCGCATCTTTGTACATTCAGACCTAAGGATTTTATCCTGTCATACTTATAATCATTTGCCATCAATATCCCTTGATTTTTCATATACATCCCAATCTGTGTTGTTTTTGATCCTGGGGAAGCACACATATCTAAGATAAATTCATTTTGATTATTATTTTTATAATCATTACAATTATAATTTTCTTTGTTTTTTGAATTTTTTTCAGATGGATTATTGTTATACGGATTCATAAGGACAATTGGAGGTATCATTGATGCTGCTTCTTGGATGTAAAAATATCCTAATGTATGTTCTGTTATGTTTCCAACATCTCTTCTCTTGATTAATTCAACATTTCCTTCATCATCTGTGATCTCTACACCTTTGTGCTCTATCCAAAAGCCTTCTTTGCACCAAGGGATTGGAGTCAGCAGCCAGTCTTTTTTTTCCAATCTCTTTACAAGCTCTTTTACACTAATCTTTAAAGTGTTTACTCTTATAGAACGTCTAAGAAATGATAAGGAATATTCCTTGAACTTCTCAAAATCAGTAAGAACACTATATCTATCTATAAATTTATCTTTGAATTCAATCTCTTCTGATTTAGGAATCTGTTCTGTCATTTTATTTTATTATTATTATTATCATTTAGTTGAAATATATTCTCCAATTAATTTTCTAAATTCAGTTGCTTTATGGAAACTGCTTTTAGCTTCAGACAACTCAGCATACCTATCCATCCTATATGTAAATTTGTGTCTGGCTTCTCTTTGAAGTTTTAAGTGCAAAACACTCTTTTTAATTCTTTGTAATTCCAATGTTTCATCCTGCAAATCTTTAAATAATGTAAGTGCATTGGACATTCTACTTGTTGTTATTTTTTTCTTACAATCTTGCTCTAATTCAGAGCCTTTAATGATATAATAATAAAGAAAAGCTAAATAAATTGTTTTATGTGTATCCATTGTCCCTTCTGGTAGCTTCTTATTATCTAAACTAAGAAGATATTCAACTAAAAAAAACATAGAATAATAGCATTTTGTTATAATCCACATAGTAACTATTTTATTCTCACTTAATTCATCAGTTTTTTCAGTTTTGTCTATTAAATATTCAGCTAATTCTAGAGTTTGTTGTGCTTTCTTTTTTGTATGTTCTATAAATGCGTTTTCAGGTAAACACCAACAATGATTATTATCCCATTCAATAAAAAGCTTCTTTGCTTGTTCAATATCCTTTAGTTCCAGCATATTTTTTCACCATGCTATAATATTGCTCTGCTCCAAAAAGTACTAAACTATGTCTAAATAATTCCCATCCAACTGTATATTTTTCATTAAGCATAGTCATAAAACTTTCTGTGACAATAACATTATACTCTACTTTTTGTGGGAAAAGCCCAAGAACTTTATTAATCTTCTCCTTAAATCTATCTGTATTCTCTATCTTTGAGACAATAAACAACAAATCAATGTCAGAATCTTTTTTTTTAGTACCTTTGGCATAACTACCAAACAAAACCAATATATATAATTCATCTGCTAACTTTTCCATAATATCATTTAACAGAATGTGAACATCAAGATGTTTTCTTAAGAAAATCCTTTTCTCATATAAAATTGCAGAGCTTAATTTACTAATTTCAGCTTTTTCAAGATCAATTGAAACTAATGAAGATTTCCCTTTTTTTTCAACTTTAATCAGTTTTTTCTTTGCCAACATAGGTATAATCTTAAAAACCGTAACGTATGATAAACCAGTTTCTTTAGCAAGCTGATGCATACTATTGCTTTCCAATGGATTTCTTAATAGTTTACCAAGTATCTTATTTTCTGTATCTTCATATGTTTTGACATTTCCATTGTCTTTTTTCATATTATACACTAATTATATAATGTTATATATCTAATATATAAATATTGTGGATTTTCGCATGTATAACCCACATTCGACAGTTCGTTTTAATTGCTTTTTTTGTATTAATTTTCAGACGATAAATAAAATATTTTATTTTTATGGTTTTTTTTTATAGATACCTATCTTTATGACATACTTTTTCCGTAAAAAATTAAAAAATAAATATTATTTATTCAAGGGAGAGAACAAATTTGAAAATGGTAAATCAATTAGAAAGAGTTCTAAATATATCGGGTCTTTTGAAGAGCTATG
>JBDRKY010000101.1:0-2052 GCA_043813525.1 Candidatus Woesearchaeota archaeon | reverse complement strand
TAATAATGGGTTTGATAATGCTCCTTTTACTGCTTCGTCAACCCTGTTTGTTGTGTCGGATGCTCCTACGCCAATAGCAGCAACTCCACCATTTGTCATTATTGCTTTTACATCAGCAAAGTCTAAGTTAACTAAAGAAGGAACAGCAATTGTTTCTACAATCCCTCTGATCATTGTTGATATAAGCTCATTTGCTACTGCAAATGCTTGTTGTACTGGTAGATTACCTGCAATGCTTACTAGTCTATTATTATCTATCACAATTACTGTATCAGAAACCTGTCTTAGTTGTTGCAAGCCAAATTCAGCTTTATCAATTCTTGCTCTTTCAATGTTAAATGGCATTGTAACAGTTCCTATGACTATACTTTTATTTTCTTTTGCAACCTGTGCAACAATTGGTGCAGCACCTGTTCCAGTGCCTCCACCCATACCTGCACAAACAAATACCATGTCAGATTGATGTAATGCGTTCTTAAGTTCATTCAAAGATTCTTTTGCAGCTTCTGCTCCTTTTGCAGGATAGCCACCACAACCAAGACCTCTTGTTACTTCTGTTCCAAGCAGTATCTTTTTATCAGCTTTTATAAGATCAAGATGTTGTTTATCAGTATTAGTAGAAATTATTTCTGCTCCTTTTATACCTTTATTATATAACCAATTTACCATGTTGCTTCCAGCGCCACCAACACCAATAACCTTAATATTTGCTTTTCCAACCTGCATTTCAGGCATTTCTACAGAATTCTTTATCGCGTTCTCAATTACAAAATTCATATACGTTCACCTCGATATTTATATTATATATTAAATGTCAATATTTAAGAACATAGGAAGTATATAAATGTTACGTTTTTGTATACTGGTTTAGTAAATTGATATTATTAATAATGTTACTTGATAGTGGTATAATATGAAAAGAATTAAATAATCAGCACTATCTTCGTTTATATATAAAATGGCTATTGGATTTTATTACGAAGGATTGTTTGAAGTTCTTGAACAGAAATTGTTATATGGAACTGAAATCGAAGATCAAATTCTTGCTTCTACAATTGGACTTGCTAGACATAAAGTCTATGATCTTGCTAGAAAAGAAGAACTCGAAAAAAAGCTTATAGGGGATGAAAGCAAAGGTTACTTTGAAAATCAGATTGACATGTTGGCAAAGCTTGTTGATTGTTATTGTAGTAATATCGCTGAAAATTTTGATATAACTACTCAGCAAAATTCAGCAATTGAAGAAAGATATTGCGTTGAGGAAATAAAAGTATCAGCAAGAATATTGATGGCTGAATTAGCTTTAATAGATATTGATATATGTTATGCTAATCGAGAAACAGAAGATGGAATACTCCTTGATGAAACAAGAATCCCACATTTCAGTGTAGATGATCTGAATCCATTAATTGTAGATTATATCAGAGAAAAATCAAGTAACGATTTAACTGTACAAGCAAATATGAAAAATTGCCTTAATAAGTTTTATCAAAAATTGGGAATTCCTAAAGAATATTGGAATCTATTTAAAGAAAAAGAAAAAATGTTATCTATTTATCTAGAATCATCAATTACAAGGGGTAATTAATCTATTTATAAATTCCTGATTGCATAAATACTTTTTCAACCTTAATCGCAATACCTTTTTCGTTTTTGTCTATTTCATCAGAAGTCATCATTGCAATACCTAATGCAACTAATTCATCTTTTAATGTCATCATTGCAACAATATCATCTTTGTTGATGTTAGAATGATACTTGCTGATTCCGGGTATCTTTAAATCCATGCCATGGGTCAGAGGATTTACAGTTGAGTCCATTATCCAAACCTTCGGTAGATGGGCTACTGCATTTTCTATCGGTTGTAGTATTTTTCTTAGAAATTTTTCATTTTTATCATTTTTGTAATAATAATATGCATCACTTAGGTCTTGTAGTGTATATAGGTTTCCTTCAGTAAACGGTCCAACTTTGGTCCTTCGTAATTCAAGCATGTGCGCTCCGCAACCGATTTTTTTCCCAATGTCGTGAATCAGTTTTCTTATGTATGTA
>JBDRKY010000100.1:0-13353 GCA_043813525.1 Candidatus Woesearchaeota archaeon | reverse complement strand
GGGAATTGCAGGAATGATCTGTGGAATTCTGAGTTTATTTTTATTACTTGCACCATATTTAGGGATAATATTAGCAATAACAGCAGTAGTTTTCTACGCTATTCAACATAAGAAAAAACCGACAGGAGCAGCAACAGCAGGATTGGTAACTGGAGTATTAGGTATCATTCTTAATGGATTTATGTTACTCTTACTTATTGGGACTATGGCTTTATTTTCTGGTCTTGCTGATGTAGGAACAACTGATAATGTCATCATTCAACCTACAGATGATGTTGTTACAGAAACAACTGCAGAAGTAAAAATAACACCAAAAAACGAAATTAAAAAAATAGAAGAAAAACCTAAAACATTAGAAAAAAAGAAAGTTAAGAGTGCCACATTATCGATTGACAATGTTCAAATACAATTAGCGAATCTTTATCCAATTAGATTAACTATAATAAACACTGGTGATGTTGATATTTCTCCAAAGTTTGATGTTATTGTTTTAGATGGTAAAACTGAAATTTGTCACGCAAGTCCTATGATTCCATTTGATACAATAAAAGCAGGAAGTAAAAAAACAGATGAAATTCAAATAATGGGGTGTATGTTTGATCATAATGGTGATTATAATCTAATTGTTGATTTTATGGATTCAGAATTTAACAAGTTAGATTCTAAAACTTACAATCTAAAAGTAAATGATCAAATACTAAAACAACAAGAGGATATGAAGGATTTGCTAAATCAACTTGGTTAAAATATGACAAAAAATGAACTAACAGAAAAAGAAAAACTTGAGATTGAAGAGTATGTTTCCAAATTGATGAAAACAATAACATAGCTGGGAGAAAATAAAATAGTAGATTAAATTTATAAAAAAATAGAACAAAGATTCTTCAGTTTTTCTCATATTCTTTTTTCTATTTTTCTCATCTTTGCAATTGTTTCTTATTTGTCTCAAATTAGTTATTTGTTGAACTTTACATTTAAGACAGATTGAAGGTTCACCTACATTTTTATTAGTTCTCCATTCATATTTGCAGTTTTTACAATTGAAATGGTCACCTAATACGATATTAGACATAAAGTAAAGCACATATATAAAGGATTTTAGACAAAATTTATATATACAATTACTTTTATAGTTCTTTAAGATGAAGATATGGCCAACCTTAAGGGTTATTTTAATTATTATTGTGATTATATTAATGTTTTACATTTTAGGAAAGATTTGGTTTTAATTAACTAAAATGAGGTTTGTGGTGTAAAGATGAAATGTATGAACCATTAAAAAAAACATTAGATAGGAACATGTACCGGATGAAGAAACTTATTTAATAACAATCATTGCAAGATTCTAAACATATTTGATTTTTACTTTCCTTCCTATTGGTCAATTTGGGAGATTGCGCTTTTTGACTTTATTTTTACTCTTAATTAAAAAAATATTTATGTTAAAACCATTCTACTTTGTTTAATTTAATATACATTTATCTTTTAAAAACAAAAGAAATTATCTTGAACAATTAGTTTATTTATTGTTTTCACCCACTAAGCTTCCCAAATAATCCCATCTCACCAATCTTTTTAGCTAACAATTTTTGTACATCAGGATCTTCCATTAACTTATTCATTAACTCATTACCTTTTAATTCACCTTCTTTCTTTTGTTGTACTTTGATTGCTTCTTCTTCATTTAAGATAAAGGCACAATTAATGCAAAGTCTTGTGTCATGGTTATTGATAACATTGCATCTTGGACATTTCTTTGGCTTAAACTCATCTTTCTGAGATTCATCCTTCTTCAATCCATGCATTTTAAAGATTGCATCATCAATGTGCTTTCCACTCATATGTACATAGACTGATGGCATTTCACTCCCTTGCACCCAACCAAAGTATTGGTTCATTTGGAATTCAGTGAGATGATTTGCCATGAAAGTTGCTCTGGAATGACGGAAAAAATGAGGATTGTGCTTTTTCTTAATTCCAGCTGCCAAAAAGGCTCTTTCAAGTATTTTAAACATTCCTCTATGTTCTAAATGTTTAATTTTGCTTTTATACTTTAACCAAACCCATAATGGCTGAGTTGGATCACCTTTTAATGGATGATTATCAAGCCAAGTTGAAACATAAGGTGTAGAGCTGATTAGTCTTATTCTTCTCATACCTGTTTTTCCATTTATGCTCATTGTAAATCCCATCTCATCAAATATTATGTCTTTGATTCGTAAAGAACCAATTTCAGATGCTCTACAACCACTTTCCCATATCATACTTATGAATGCCTTGTCTCTTGGATGTGTTGATACAGAAATTAGCTTATCAATATCTTCTGGTGTTAAAAAATCTTCCTTACATGGCAATATTTTCTCATTCTTTTTTACTCGAGCAGATATCCATTTAACTTTTTCAGGATAATCTTTATCTCCATTTAAGTACTTGTAAAATCTTTTAATACAGATTTTATATGTGGATTTGGTATATGGACTAAGCTTTTCATTAAATTGAATAACATTTATAATTTTACGAAGATCATTGATATCAGCATCATTAAAATCTTTTTCTAAATGTTTATCAAGATATTTGATAATGAAATAATACCTCAAAAGTCTCACTTTTCCTATACCTATACTCATAGCATATTCAAAAAAGTCTAATAAAGTCTGTTTGTTCTTCTCATTCATATTAGATTCTTTTAATTTTCTGATGGAATTTGTATATTGCCTTTCTCTGTCATATATTTTTATCGGTTGCATTGTATAGTCCTCCAGAAGTAGTATTTTTAAAGATTTGGGCCCATTTAGGTACCTTAAGCGTTGACCTAAATGGGCCACGCCCTTGGGGAGAATTTCATAAAGTAGTAGGTTGTAGATTGTAGGTAGTTACCTACTACTTATTTCGAACTCCCGACCTTTCGGACCGCAACCGAACGCACCATTTATCCAAGTCTCATCTTGCTTGCTATAAAAGCACTTCATGCAGATTCAGACTTTCCAGGCTATGCTACAAGGGCATTTATTGTTGTTATTGTTAATTAGTTTAAATAATTAATCATAGATTAACTAAATGTATGATATTCACTAGTGCCTAACTCTCACTTTTGCTTGTTTTATTATAAGTGTATTAATTTTTCAATAAAGATATTCTATATTATTACGACAATATAAAGAAATAATCAATATATCAATCGGAATAAAGTGTTTGATAAAATAAGATAATGTTGTCGTTAAAATAAGAATATATTAATCGATATGATGTTGACAATCAGAAACAGAAAAATTTAAGCATTGATTAAATTATATAAATAGTTCAAAATAGAAAGGTTTAAGCAAAAATTGAATGTTATTGTAATATATTGATTAAATTATTTAATAAATAATGGAGTTATTTTAACCTAAAAAATAGAACAATCCATTATTTCTCAAACATTTTAAGCTAAAATAAATAGAAAACTTTATAAATAAGTTATGTACTTACTATTTAATAGTTAATTATTAGCAAAAGAATATAGCAAATACAATGAAGCAAAGGTGAAAAATATGTTCGCATCAAGTTATAAGGTTAAAAAAAGCTTTAAAATGGTCCAAAAAGACCTACAAGCTATGAAGAGTTTTATGAATGATTGGACTATTTACCTGCAAAAAAATCAGCTTGAATTTGAAGAGAGATTAAGTCAAATAGAACAAAGATTAGTTAGGCTAGACGGCATGGTTAGTCAAAGAGTAAGGAAGAAGTAGTTTAGTATCTTATTTTTATTTAATTTAAAATTATTAAAAATAAAATTCTTATGATAAATATGGACTTCGTCCCCAAACTTCGTTTAGAGCATAATAGTTGTTCGTTTGTCGTTTATTGTTATTTCCTCAGTTTGACAGTTGTCAAACTTGGGTTATTTGTTTTTTCAAAAACAGCTGTTTTACGACAAACGAACAATGAATAACAAACAACCAAATAAATCTACATAATCCCTATACTAATCCCCAAGTGTCGAAATAACACCATAACACCCCCACAAACCACCCAAAAACAACGTCCAAGCATATATTTCATTGTTTACCCCCCCTTATACAATCTTGTTATATCAAACTCATTTCTTGGAAAATGTCGGGATTATAGTTTACAATATTGGATGATTCCTTAAAATGATTTCTAATTCGGAATTATGTTAGAATTTGATAGTTTAGTGATATTAATGGTATTCGGAATAATACCAAATATTCTGAAAACTAAAATATTTAAGCATTTTTGACCTGAAATTAGGCAACAAAAGGTGCACCAAAGCAGAAAACACGCTTATTTTTGAGTTATTTGAATCTGATAAAATAATTTAAGTATTGATTGAATGTTTTGTGTGTAATTTTTGCAAGATTTGATGAGTAATTAAATCACTTCAAAGTAGTTAAAAAGATAAAATTTATAAATATAAGGCTAATCAGTCAATAGATGGCAGCAGATGAAAGGAAAAAATCAAGAGCTAAAACAAAAGCCAGAAAAGTAATAATAGGTATGGAAAACCTTAATTTAGAAGTTACACTCAAACATGGAAAACCTGAGCTCCCCCCAAAACATGATGAATTTGAACAATACAGGCTTAAAATTTTAGAAAGTTTAGAATTACAACCAGACATACCAAGGCATATAACTATTTTAGAAGGTTTTTCAACAGGAAGACTTCTTTATTTTGCACTTGACCCATTTAATACAAACAGATGGAGTGGAGAGCAGGCATTAAGATCTAATGCAGGTATTATCTGGCCTTTAGTCATATCACAGAGATTTAGCAACATCAAAAGGAAATTAGATGGGATATTAGAGCAAGAATTAAGCCTATTTGGTTTATATGATGAACATTATACTGTAAAAAGATTCTTTAACTATGGAGACCTTCTAAAAGAATGGCTGCCGCACTTAAACCATGGCAGCACAGGTTCACCAACAGGTGTTATAGCAGAATTATTAAAAGGATGCAGTGATAAAACTCCTGAATCAAGGCTTACACATGACCAAAAACTTGGAAGGATTATAGAGAGATTATTATATGAGATAAATGAAGGCAAATGCAGCCTTTTAGATACATTAAGAGAAAAACCAACTGATGTTGAGATTGTATTTCCAGCATCATACAGAAAAGATGTTCAAGCCATATCTGTCAGAATTAAAAAAAATGAACGATTGGCAGCAAAGATTGCATACAGAGCTGCTGCTGCAGACCAAGTATTATATGATTATATGCTCAGGACAGCTGAATTTAAGAAACAGGCAAAAAGATATCAGGATTTTAAAGACAGTGATAATTATGAAAAAAGAATGATTGCAAGAAGACTTAAGTTATATGGAAAAGTACAGGATGTAATTGGTAATGTAAGAAAAAAAGAAACAATTGAAGAAAGAGCGTTCAGAGCATTTAGAGAGATATATAAAGATATATTGGTAAATGATTACAGCGGAACAAAGATAATAACAAGAGACCTTATATCGAAACTTAGGATTTTTAAGAAATTATGCCCATGCACAGCAGTTGATATAGCAGCAATATGTGATTGGGAATATGTAGATGGCAAAAATCAGCCTAAGCAGACAGCGATGATGGGATATATAGCTTATGAAATCGAAAATCATTATTCAGTCGACAGGCTCAGTTCACTTTTACAGATCAAGATTAAGGAGATTGATCAATATCATGGAAGAAGAATTGTCCCAAATATCCATGAAGTTACATTGCAAAGAGCAAAAGATGTATGTAATGACCTTATAGGGCCTGAAGGGGGCCATATAAGATATGAGCATGAGATTAGAAGCACAATTAGTGAACTACCTGACTGGCTTCTTCAAAGATTTGCGCTGCATTATATGTATATAATGGGAACATTAGCTAAAGTCGACAGAACAAAACCTATTATAGGAAGCAGCCATGAATGATGATGCTTATAAGCAGCTGCATACAGATTAGTGCTGTATTTATCACTATTTCTTAAAATCAAATTTATAAATAATCAAAAGATTCTTTTTTAGATGAAACTTTCAGAGTTCAACTATAGCCTGCCAAAAGAGCTGATAGCTCAAAAACCTGTCGAGAAGAGAGATGAGTCCAGACTGATGATTGTAGGAAAAAGCTTAGATATTGGAACTCCAAGCTTGAAGTACAGCAATAATCTTATTGAGCACAGACATTTTCATAACATAATAGAATTTTTTAACAAAGGTGATGTTCTCGTCATCAATAACACAAGGGTCCTGCCGTTCAAATTTGTTGGTAAAAAAGACACAGGCGGAAGGATTGAGATGATCCTTGAGAGATTGATAAATCCAGAAATGTATTATAATAATAATTGTTTGAATAAAAAAATAAGGTATGAGTGCAGGCTGAAGTCTACAAATATAGTGATGAATAATATATTAACATTCAAAAAAGAAAAGAAAGAGGTTAAAGCAACTGTCGTCGGGAAAAAAAATGACAGATTCATAATTGAGCTGGACAGGAATTATAGCTTTGATGAGTTAAGTGAAGTAGGAGAGATGCCTTTACCGCCATATATAAAAAATTATAAAGGAAATCCAGAGAAGTATCAGACTGTTTATTCTGAATATAAAGACATCAATTGGAAGAGAAAAGGAAGTGTTGCTGCGCCAACTGCCGGCCTTCATTTTACAGACGAGCTTTTAGAGAAGATAAGAGCAAAAGGAGTGAAGGTCGCTGCAATCTGCCTCCATATTAGCTTTGGAACATTCCTGCCAGTAAGAAAATATGATGATATCACTAAACACAGGATGGAATATGAAGAATATTTTATTGATGAAAAAAATGCTGAGATCATAAATAGTGTGAAAAGGTTTAATAATAAAATTAAGAAACAGGCAGGTTCAGATATGCCAAACAAAAGAAAATTGTTTGTTGTCGGGACAACATCAATGAGAACTTTGGAGACAATAGCTGATAATAACGGAATAGTGAAAGCAGGTAAAGGAAAGACAAACCTGTTCATATACCCTGGATATAAATTTAAGATGAAAATTGATGGGTTCATAACAAATTTTCATCTTCCAAAATCAACACTAATCATGCTTGTAAGTGCATTTTTTGGGAAAGAGGACATATTACATGCTTATTCTGTCGCTGTTAAAGAGAGATATAGGTTATTCAGCTTTGGAGATGCGATGCTGTTGTTGAAAAGGAATTAGGTTTTAGCTTGTGATTAAAAACGTATGTAAAAAGTCTCCTAATAAGGAATATTATTGCAGCCAGTTTTCATCATGGAAATCAAAAACTCAATCGTCACAATGGGTGGGATATGTTTTTTGACATAAACTGATAAGATTGGGTTTTTGGTTAGTAGAATTTACCCCTTATTATTGAATTTACCCAATCACCCTGAGGGATGGGGTAAATTCTAGTAAATCTTACAATTAAAATCATAAAGGAGCTCCATACCTTAATGTCTCACGACCTGTATTGTGATAAAAACAAACATAAGGTGGCAATAATATTCTAAAAAGGAGACTTTTTACATACTTTTCTGGAGAATATGTGTTATAGAACAATAATCATGACAAAAAACAAGACAATCACATCCCATCAGACATCTTATGCCTAATATTCAATGCATATAAAAGAGCTGTTGGTTTATCTAATGAATCTTCTAATAAGCCTCTTTCAAGATAAGCAACATTTTTTACTCTTAAGCCCATTAGTTCTTCCTGAGCTTTTCTTTGCTGAACCTCATTAGAAAATACCATCAAAATATCTCCATTATATACGCATTCAACTGTTGATCTAACTAAAGAAATAACATTACCAGGAGTATCAAGATTAATCAATAAAGCATTATATTTATCCATAGGTGTGTTTCCAGCATCATCTGGAAGTGTTAATTTATCAAATCTTCCTTGTGCTTCTTCATAAGAACCAATATGATTTACATTTACTCCATAATTCTCTAATATATGTTTAGTAAGAGTAGCTAAATTAGAATCACTATCAACATATAAGACATCACAAGCCAAAGCATTCATTACTGCTTTTCTGTCAGCTGGTTTCTGCAAAAAAGCAATATTCTTTAAACCACTTGTCTGAGCAATTGCATCTGAAAAGTCCACACCAGAAAACATAACTATTCTTCCTTCATAACCCCTATTTCTTGCTTCGTGAGCAATAGTTGAACCTCTACCATCAGGAAGACCCATATCTAATAATAAAGCACCATAAGCTTTAGAACCTTCAAGACCAGAATAGCAATCACCAGGATTTGTAATAAATTCATATGGCATTTCTGCTCCATTAAGAGCATCCATTGCTTGAGCAATATTAAAAGCGTGCTCAATCTCATCACAAAATCCCCTAAGCATCTTAGGCATAATTCTTCTGATAAGTGCTTCATCTTCTAAATGTAATATTCTTATTAATTTTGACATGAACAGAAAGATTACAGTTTATTTTATAAAGGTTATTAAAAGCTACAGCACAAGAAACTATTTTACTATTCTTTCAATTTCAAAGACTTGACAACATAACCATCAATATTCATATCAAGTCTTCTGAATTCACTTTTTCTGGCTTTATTCTTATCTAAATTCAGTGTAATTTCTTGTCTCAAAGCATCTAATGATCCAGGATATAAAAAATCATCATTAGTAATACCTAAATAATTCTGAACAGCTGGTTTCAAAACACAATATTCAGTGCCATCAACTTCTAATACCAAACTATCGCAGGGAACAACACTTAGAATATCTAATTCACGAGTATATACTATACAACCATTTGGTCTTCTTTGTCCATTTACATCATTTGCACCTAAACAATCTGCAATATATTTCAGATCATCAGCTCTTAGAAACTTTCTGTCAGGGATACAAAATCTTAAATACTGCTGTTTTGCATGAGGCGTTAAATTATATTCCTTACCATGAACAACAACTTTATATGAATCAACAGATTCATTATATTCAACTGAAATTATTGTTTTTGTTCTTTCATCAACCTCAAAATTAAACATTCTACCTTCATCACCACTAAGATACTTATCAAATTCATCTGCAAAAAGTCCAACAATATTCTCTGCAAAGAATAAATCACACAGTTCATCCTGATTTTTATGCATAGGAATGCAATCTAACTCTTTAATTATATCTAAAAACTGTCCTTGTACTTGTTTACCAACCATATATGAATAGACAAATCCACGCTCAGCAACAGGTATATACAGATTACTTAACACTCTTGTTGGTTCAGTGATAGGATTATAATCATCATGAACAACAGGCAAATTTAATCTAGCCATTATATTTAAATAAGTTGTAAAAGCAGATGCAACATATTTCTTCCTGCCTGTTATATCCCCAATCCAACCACAGAGTGTACCTGATATAAATCCATATTTTTCTGCAAGATCATCTACACTAACACCTGTATATCTTTTCCCAAGTCTTGATTTATCAGTAACAGCTCTTGATTTACCAGTAGCAGCTATTGATTTGACATTATTTATTACAGAATCTTTTCTAATAACTCTTTTCCCTTCTGGATTGGTCATCTCATCTAATCTAACTTTTTTTGCTTTTTGCCTGTCAATCCATGCATCAATTCTTGCTGAATGATATTTGGCAGGTAAAACATCTGCCTTAGCTTTTACTTTTGGCTGCTCCAAAAAAACATAAAGCTGTGTTCTTCTTTCTTCATTTTTTAACAGGCCTAAATTATAAAGAATTCTAAGATCAGTAACTCCACCAATTCTTACCTGATTATATAGTTTATTAATGTAGGGATATATATTCTCTTCTATCAGGCATAAAGAAAAAGTAGTGATTACACTTGGATGTGAACAAGACACTAAAAAAACTATAGCACCATTATCAAAAGGTGTAAACTCAGTAATATCAGAAAAACCATCCAGATATTCTCTTCTTTCTTCTTTGGTCCTGATATATCTGCTTGGTGCAATCGGCACTTTTTTCTTATCTCCCTCATGCCTATCATTGTTCGATCCATCAGCAGATTGCCACTCTCTGACGACCTCAACAGTTTCAGGAGAATTATTAAGAACATATCTTATGATTTCAACCAGACGAACGTTGCGAAAAGTATAAACTCCATTATTAAGTTTCATATCTAACCCAGTAATTGCTTTGTAAGCAAGTGGAAGCTTAATTCTCATGTTTTCATTTTTCGGAGTTTTAGAGATAGTATAACCTGCACCATTGATAGTTGATTCTTTGGAACAGACACCCAAGATATATGCAAACTCTTTCCTATGCTCTTCAATTCTTTCCAGCATATCAGACAAGGCAGATGTTCTTTTTAGATATTCTGAAAGCTTTTCAGGAATATAACCCTGATTCTTCCAATGAGATATACTTCCTTTAGATATTTTTATTAGTTGAGATAAACCTTTAGAATATTTGCATCTCCTTGCCAGCAGATAATGTTTCAGAGCAAGCTTATGCTCATCTTTCGCAGCCTTAATCTCTTCTTCATTAGATCCATAAAACCTGTGATAAGTTTCAACCTTCTTTAACATATCTTCTAATGTAACTCCTTCTAATTTAGTACCTTCAATATATTGAGAATAATCCAATGTAAAAATCATATCAGGATCATAAACTATATCTTTTAAAGTGATAACTCTACCTACTCCAATTCCAACACTTGCTCCACTCTTTGCCCCATTGCCTTTAGTTGCTGCATTAGTTGTATCTTCAGGCATTATGTATGAAGGAAAGGGCTATTGTTTTTTAAAGGTTTATATATTTACTATATTCTTCGGATTTATCTGAAACAAATAAATCAAAAAAAATCCCAAATCCCAAACCCAAAACCCCAAACCCCAAACCCCAAACCCCAAAAAGGAACTACACCCTATATTCTTTTTGTTGGGATTTGGTTTTGTTGGGGAAAATAAATAAACCAGTTATTTTTTCAATACATGGCTGCTTATTTAATAAATTCGATGATCATAATGATGCAATATCAGAAGAATTACTCAAACAGAAAAATACTGGAGCTGTTGCATCTGTGGCATCAACAAGGAGTCATGAAGATATTAATTTTCCATTTTTAGATTCAGCTTATTATTCAGGAAATAATAAAATTGGTGCAGCATTATATGAATTTAAATATTACAAGGCAAAAGAATTATTAGGCATAAAGGAAACCGGTAATTTATTGATGTTTAATTTATTGGGTGACCCATCTATGGAAATTTATAAGAAAGAAATTGATATTGAAATACCAGAATTCCATTCAAAAGATAAAGAAATTAAATCTAATATTACAAATTTAGTTGGAAGAAAAGTAACAATAGATGTTAAAAGATTATTTTTTAATGAGTATTCCAGTTTACTAAAGGTAGACTTAGATCCATATGAAAAAAAAGAAGTAATAATACCAGTCAAACATATCTTAAATAATTATAACTTTGAATTTTCAACATTTCCTTATATTTTAGTTTTTAGCAATGAAAATTCTGATATAATCTCTAAAACAGAACTTTATCAAGGCAATTTTATAATTAACTGTCCAGATGAAAATATAGAAACAGAAAAAGGCAAAAAAGTAAAGATGCCAATCAAAATTATAGGCAATGGCAATCTCAATTATGAAATTTTAAAAGAAATAACTGTAAACTCTGATGAATCAGAAATTGAATTTTTTATGCCAGATAGCATTGAATGGTTTGATAATGAGAAATATAAGAAATCTGATGACTATACATTTCCACTTATTCGTATTATTCTTGAAAATGGTACTTCGTCATGTGGACGGTCTATATCAAAAAACAATTAATTTATTTTTCTTATATTATTTATCTATAGTAACATTTATATATTATATATCAATCTCTAAAAATAGGTGTATTACTAATGTCAGAAAACAAAGAAAATAACAAAAATCAGAAAGCATATGCAAACAATGTAAAAGCAATTGATGGCCCAAAAAACAATATATTCATACAGATAGAAGAAGAAATATTAGAGCTTTGGAAAACCAATGATACTCATGCAAAAATAAAAAAGAAGAATGGATTAGGTAAAAGATTCTATTTTTTGGATGGTCCACCTTATACTTCTGGAAGAGTTCATTTAGGTACTGCTTGGAATAAATCTCTAAAAGATTGTGTTTTAAGATATAAAAGGATGAAAGGCTTTAATGTGTGGGACAGAGCTGGTTATGATATGCATGGTATGCCTACAGCACAGGCTGTACAAAAAGAGTTAAAGCTGGCAAATAAAGACAAGATTTTAGAATATGGAATGGATAAGTTTGTCAGGAAATGCGAAGAATTTTCATTGAAAAATATGAAGATCATGAATGAGGATTTCAAAAGACTGGGAGTATGGATGGATTTTGAAAATGCTTATTATACAATTGATCCAAAATACATGGAAAGCTGCTGGTGGCTGATTAAAAAAGCAGATGAAAATAAAAGATTATATCTTGGAGAGAAAACAATGCACTGGTGTGCTAGTTGTGGTACTGCATTAGCTAAACATGAATTAGAATATAAAAATATTACTGATAAATCTATTTTCCTGAAATTTAAGATTCTTGGAAGTGAAAATGAATATCTGATAATTTGGACAACAACTCCATGGACAATCCCTTTTAATTTAGGTGTCATGGTTAATCCTGAATTAGAATATGTAAAGATAAGATTAAATATTAACGAAGAAAAAATTGAACAATGGATTATAGCAAAAGGTCTTGTTGGAGTTTTCATGGGCAGTGTTGTTGGCAAGAAATATGATATTGTTGAAGAATTCAAAGGAGACAAGTTAGAAGGAATCAAATACAGGCATCCATTACACGATATGGTTCCGGAAGTCTATGATGAGCTTGATAAGAACCATGATAAGACATTCTCTGTTGTATTGAGTGAAGAATATGTTGATTTATCTGCTGGAACAGGATTGGTTCATATGGCGCCTGGCTGCGGTCCTGAAGACTATGAAGTTGGCCATAAAAATGGGATACCACCATTTAATAATCTAAATGAAGAAGGTATTTTTCCAGATAACATGGGTGTATTTGCCAGATGGACTGCTAAGAAAGATGACAAGAAATTTATTGAAGAATTTAATAAGATTGGAGCTTTGATTGAGACAACAGATGTTGAGCATGATTATGCGCATTGCTGGAGATGCAAAGAGCCAGTTATTTTCAGAACAACTAAGCAATGGTTTTTCAGGATTGAAGATCTAAAAGAAAATATGCGTGAACTGAATAAAGATATCTATTGGAATCCTGAGTTTGCAGGTTCAAAAAGTTTTGATTCATGGTTAAATAATCTAAGAGATAATGGAATCACCAGACAGAGATATTGGGGAACACCATTACCTATATGGAAATGTGAAAATGAAGAATGCAAT
>JBDRKY010000099.1:0-12497 GCA_043813525.1 Candidatus Woesearchaeota archaeon | reverse complement strand
AATTACATAAAAATTAAGCATAATTTAGTGAAACATTGCATTATGTTTTTTGTTTTAAGATGCTAACAATTTATTTACATGCCCTGAAAGGGCTTGATAAATAAATTGCTTCGAAGTTTGACAACTGTCAAACTGAGGTTATTACATACTCAATTTTTGCAGTTATCTGCAAATAGTTGACTAATCTTATACATTATATAGCAACAAGACCAAAACAGCAAAAACATTTCCCCCAAATAATGCTTTCTCAAACAAACTCTTTGTCTTGGTAAAACCTTTTATCCTGAATTTAAGAGGATAAAACCAGTAAATGCCATGATAATTTAGGCTGTCCAACAATAAATGGGATAAGTAACCTAAGAAAAATGCAAGTGTAAACATAATTGGTGGGCTGGAAAATCTGAATATTATATATGTAAATAAGAATAATGCCGGAAGGGAATGGAAAAAACCCCTGTGCTTGAACACATAACCAACAATCTTTACGTTTCTGCCAAGCTTTGATGATGGATTGTCAATATCAGGCATCATTGAGCCAAAAGTAGCTATCAACATAAATATTAAGAATTCTATACTAAATATTGTGTGTGGTATGTTGAAATAATTTAAGATATTATACGGATTTAGAAACATAATCAAACACAATAATATAATAAATATCCTATGTGTACGAAACATCATTTTATTCTGCAGATGATTCTTTAGCCAGTCTTTTTATCTCTTCTTCTGGATCAATGTCTGTAAAAACAAGATTGCTCATGAACTCAAGCCTGTCAAACATCTTGTTTTTTGTTGTCCTTCCGACAACTTTGATCATTTCACCCAATAATTCATTCTTTACTTGTTCGAAAGTATCTGGCAGCATCCTGTATCCCAAAATCTCATCATGTGTCTTTTTCATAAGATTCTGGAGCTGGTTCCTGAAAAATACACTTCTTATTGTGCTTGTGCCATCATCAAGGAATACATTAAGTACATAACTGTAATCAATCTTGTCTTTGCCATGCTGTGCACAGAACAGGCCATCATTTCCCTGCTGAAGACGTTTATTGCATTCTGAACATACCTCAAAAAACCTGATGTCAAATACCTGAACAATCGTACCTACAATCTCAATGTTTTGGTCATCTTCTGTCAGATCTTTTATGCTTTTTCTTTCTCTGTTGAATTGTTTAACTTCTTCAATCTTTACCCCGCTTGGATTTATCAGAAGCTGGGATCTTGCATCAAGATGTATCTCGACAAAATTATTGTTCTTCTTTGTGCTTGCATCCTTGATCTTGATGATATCACCAACTTTTATGCTGTCAAAATCTTTTGTCTGATCATTCCATAAAGTAATCCTCATCTGGCCTGTCTCATCACCTATGAAAAAACTGGCAACCTTGCCTGTTGTCTCTCCTCTCTGAAACTCATAAAGCTCAAGCTTTCTTGTTACTTTACCTTGTGTCTCTACACCTCTCATCCCTGCAAATATCTCATTTATCTTGACAGCACCTTTCTGTTCCATAAGCTTGACTCCAAGCTCATTAGCTATTATATGAGCTGCACCATCCTTAGAAATCAAACCTGCAAGCTGTTCCATTTTCTTATTTATCTTATCTTCAATTTCAGCCTGCGTTAAACCTTTATCTTCAATAATTTTTTTAATGACCACATCATACGGCATATTCATCATAATCAACACCTTTTTTAAGGTTTGAAAATATAAATGTTAATAAGTAAGAGGAAAATAACCTCATATATCTTACTTTTCTATAATTCATTTTCAAACCAGTATTTAAACTACCTTATTTTTATATCTATTAATCTTTAATAGGTATATCTATCTTATTTAAAAGAGTTATTATAATACGATTTATAGTATTCAATATATGTTATTTAATCTACAAGTCTGATTTATGTCAATGCCATATCTTTAGATTCAGGTTTGAAGAATCTTGGCAGAATCTCTCTTAACATATCTCCTGGAATTGTGGTGTGTGTATGCCCTTCAGGCCTTGTTTCATATGTATAAAACTGATTATCATAACTCACAAACTTATTCTTATATACATCTAAATAAGCATTTGTATCTTCTTTAGTGCCAAGATTTATAATGCTTGCTTGTGATTTAATATCACCTGAATAAGGATTTTCTCTATTGGCAATCATATGAAACAAGATTGCATTTTTGCTTTTTATTATAGGGATGACACCTTTTATATAATCTAAACCACCACATGTGCCGTCAGCTGAAGCATACAAATATAATTTTTTACTGATTTCTTTAGCTGAACGCTCTAATCCACTGCCGCAATTTGCATTGCTGTGCCCTAAAATACTTACTGTTCTGATCTTAGTATCTGTCTGTGCCAATATCTGTTCTATTTTTTTAATATGCTCATTGACATCATAAACATCACTGCTCCATACAGTCATATCTGGTCCTTTATCATGCATTGGTGCTGCTATAACTATCGGTCTGGATATACCTGAATCAATATATTCTCTTGTTATCTTATCAAAATCTTTTTGTTTACTTGTCTGTCCTGGTGGATTAAGATATATAGAACTGCCAGGTTCAGATAAACTTCTCCATCCATGCAACGCAATCAATAGATCAACTGATTTGCCGCATGCTTCTTTAGGAATCCAAACATATCCCATATTTTTTGGTATGTTTGGATTTTCATTATTATTGATGATTTTATATGGTATAGGCTTAAATTTATAATCCTCATGCACAGAATCTGAAATTACCTCTAATACATTTGGGTACACTAAAGGAATATATCTGTCTGATGAACAACCAGCATTTATACCTGTTTCTTGTGTTTTATATCCTGCATTATAAATTGTATCAGCAATAATTGTATGGCCTTTGGCATTCGCATGGATTTTGTCACTTGTAAGAGTTGGTTCTATCTGCTCAGGATTATCCTGATCTTTCATCGCTTCAAATACATCTGCAGTAAAATCAACATCCTTAGCTTCAGTCATTATCCATCTATTTAATGCATTTGTATTATCATAACATTCTGATGTCCATGTCCCATATCCCTTATGCGCAGCAATTGTGACTGCACCAACTCTCATGCCTTTTGACTTCTTTGCATAAGTATACATCTCCTGCAATTCTTTTGTTAGATCACTCAATCTGTAACATATATCATTTGCTCCTGCATTTATTATCACTTCATCAAATTTTTCATCTTCTAAAGTCTTATAAAATAAAGACTGTATTACATTTGTTGCAGCACCTACTTTTGCAAAACCTTTAAAATTACCTGCATTCATATCATTCAATTTTGTTATATAACCATAAGATAAAGATCCTGCAACTGTTGTTGATGTACCAAACACACCAATCTTTCTCTTATTAGCAGGTATAGTAGAAGGATTGTATCCTTTAGCTGTTTGTGATGGCTCCTGCATTTCTTTTTTGACATCTTTGATTGTCTTACTTTCTAAGCTTGCTTTTGTAAATCCCAATGCAAATCTGTATACTAAATTCTTGTCAGAGAATTCATCATTGTCTTTGACAAATACTGTGTCAATTGCTTGAGCGCATAACACATACAAAGGCTTTTTATCATCTTTATGACAAACACTAAGCTTAAGCAAAGGTGGCAGATTCAAAGCAATATTTTCTTTTACTTTCTCATCTATACATTGATCCCAAAGCTGTTTTGATGTTAATTGAGGCTCTTTTCCATCTATATTTGTTTCTTTTTTATCTTCATGGCATTTTTCAACATCTTTTGCAATCAAAAAAGCTTTTTCTCTCAATTTAGCATAGATATCTAAATCATGTATCAGATAAACACTAAAACTAGGCCTTATCTGGTAAACAAAGTCATCAGATATCTCTTTAGGGATAGTTTCAAGCTTTAATGTGGCTGCTGTTTCTTTACTTGTATCTATACTGCTTATTTTAGTAGATGTACTGCCATAAGTAGTACCAATTCCACCACAATCCTTAAAATTTTCTAATGATAATATCTTCATTATTGTTGTTGGATAACCCCATAATACCTCTGCTTTTTTATTGCCAACACTATTCTTATTATTTAAGAATGCCAGTTTCACTGCTTTATAATCTTCAAGAGTGATTTCCCACCACTTGAATCTGGAATAATCACCACTATATTTCAAATCAACCAATGTTTTTAGTGCAGTAGCCATGCTGCCAACACCATCATGATATGCCATTGAAACAATCCAATAATCATTATATCTGGGCAATTTTCCATCTGTCACTTTATTGATAAAATTATTATATACGCCTAAAGTCCATTTCAGATGTGATGTTCCTGCAAATATAGAATCTTTTGAACTGCCGGCTTTGAATTTCTCTACATCACATTCTGAATCAGGCATACCAGCGCATTTGCTTATCTTTGTCTGCATCAGGCTGCAATAACCAGATGGATTACATAAACTACCGCCTGCATAAACATTACCACCACTCTCAATATACATCACTGCTCTTATCAGCTCTGGTTCAATATCATACTTATCTGATGCTTCTCTAATGAATTGTTCATATGGTCTAATCCTATCCAAGAATTGTTGATAAGTATCAATGTTTAAGCTGTTATACACATCTCTTCCTTCTATCTTGTCTGGCAACTGCTGGATGCCTTGTAGGTTTTTGCATTCTTTTGCCTCTGCCGTAGCTTGTGTTATGCTTGTCTCATTACCTAATGCACTATTTATCAGGCTTAAAACTATCAACATCATGGTGAAAAATATTAAAATCTTTTTTTTGTTTATGATTTGTCTGATCATTTTAATTATTCTTTCCTTGATTATAATGCATCTCTATCTCATGATTAATCTCTTTTTCTTCATGACCTCTTCTGATAAGATGCTGTTTTATCCTTGAATAATTCATTCCATCTTTAAAAAGTTTTGATATCCTTTCTTGCAATATACTTGTTTTTTTATCCAAGTTTCTTGACAATATTATCATCCCAATTATGATAACTACAAAAATAAAAATTATTAAGAATAACATCTGTTTCATAACATTACTTTCATATATTACAACTTCTTTGTCTGTATTCTGATCATATTGTTCATATGTATTATTATTATTATTTAATGATTTATAATCTTTTTCTTCTTTTACTTCAACGCAATAACTTTCTATGCAGCAAACTGTGCCATCTTCTAATTCAATATAACTTTCTTTAGAATCATCCAAACAAACTTGGCCATAATTACATTTAACACCATCATATTCATACATGCAATAATATTCCAAATTGTCATAATAACAAGCGTTACCATCTTCTATATATTTATCTATTTTTTCTTCATATCTATATCCTTCTTCATCACCAACATAATTTCCATCATCATCAAAATAAACTAATCCTTCTTCATATTCCAATTTCTCTTTATTATTATCATCTTCGTCATCTTTTTTAATATTTGTATTGGCAATACCTTCTTTATGATCATAGCTAATTACCTCATCTCTTGGCATATCTTTGCATAATTCACAATCCATATCTAAATCATTGCAGTCAGGATCACATATATCATCTTCAACAAGATCACAATAATAATCTTTTTTCCCTGATTCACAATCATTTGGGCATGTTAAATAATTTTCAAGCAGGATTGTTTCATTACCAAGACAATCTTTGCCAGCGCATGGCTCACACTGATGATTATAATTGCAAAAATTAATCTCTTCAGACATGATTTTTACATTATTTTTATAGATCTCAACAAATCTTATATCCTTGTCAAAATCAATCCTGAAATCATCCATTACATTTTCAATCTTTCTAATCACTTTAATATCCTTATTTAATAACCTGCAAGAATAAATCTGTTCTTCATCATAATCATATGTTTCACCAAAATAAATCAGCCACTCATCAGAGCCTGTGTAATAAGGATTGTCTGTGAAAATATTCATACCTATAATCTCGTCATTTGTTCTGTCAAATGATACTGCAATATATGATTCTTTGTAAGAATAAACAAAATTGCAGATTAATATGGACAAGATTATCATGCCTACTAAATAAACAGCAAATATTTTAATTTTCTTAATATTTTTTCTGGTCATTCTTAATTTTTAGCTATTTTTTTCTTGTTTACTCCATTTAGGATATTGTGCAAATATTTCATCAGGCGTGATACTATAATCAGTTCTTATAAATACATCTTCTAATGGTTCTTTGCTTGGTCTTGCACTGCAGCATTCTGTAACAAACTGAAAATGCATTGCATCAGGTGTGTTTCCTTGGCTATTCTTAAATCTACCACCCCAATAAAAACCATTTGCCTCAAATATCTGAATTACTTTAACAGGTATATCTGTGACTACTTTTCTATCCAAACACCTTTGTATCTCATATGGGCTGGGTTTACGTTTCCACCATGATCCATGTTTTCCATTTTTTGGACAATGTGGATTTTCACGTACATTGATGTCAATAGCTAAACATGCCTGATGCAAATCACCACATTTTGGTCCTTGCTCATTATTTGTCCTGCATGAATGCCAGTTTGTTATCTCATAATCTGTTGCTTTTATCTCTTCAGCAACATTAGTTAATGCATCTGCCATCTTAGCATTAACAGTATGCTTTATACCACCTAAATCAACACTCTTTAATTTCACTGTCTTGTGAGCTACAGAACCATATCTCTCCATTAAACAAGCTGCATCATCACTTGGATTAATATACTCTGGCAAAATTTTTGGTTTGTAAATTGCCTTTTCAACCTCAACTAAAGTTCCTTCTATCAAAACATCTCTCATTGGAAGACCAAGAATCCTTTCTGGAAGAATCTTAAATGTGTAAATATCAGCGATAGATTGCAATGGCCCTTCTAAATCTGAATCAACTTTTAGATAAGTTCTTAATTTATTGTTAAGTATTTCCTTGAAATCTTCTTTGTATGCTTTAGGCAGGCAAAGCTTGCTGTCCATGTACCAAAATGCAACACCCTGATAATCACCACATTCAGATTCTTTCATACCACCTTTAGACGCTAAATCATACTCTGTCTGTCTCACTGCATATTTTGCTGCAAAATCAATATAATTCAGAACCTCTTCACCTGTCTGCGCAGCTTCCATGACTATTGCAGCTGCTTTACCTACATCTCTGTTATCATCTGATAGATTTTTGATCACTACCAGCAATGTGAAACATGATATCATAGTTATGACTAACAACAGGAACATGAATATATGTACTGCTTTTTTGTTCTTTGTTAATCTTATCATTTTATTCAACCATCAATGCCGGTTCATACTCATTGAAATCACTTGGATCAATTTCATGGCTGCATGAACATCTCATACTATATATCTTTATGACTTTATCATCATCCAATGGAAGATGAGCTGCACCACCATCCTCTATGATCGCATGCGTATCCCAGTTACCGCATAAATTTCTCCAAAATAAATTATTGTCTTCGTTTGTCCTTGAGATAAATCCATAACAATCATCTTGATAATATTTTTTTAGAGCATCTATTATCTCTTTTGATATCTCTGCTCTCTTATCATCATCACCATGATAATATCTTATTATTAGATCACCAAAATTATTATTGTCATCAACAGGATACTTCAGTAAGATAAGGGCATCTCTTTTAACCTCAATATTATTTATCTTTTCTGTCATATGCTTTTGTTTAGCCTTAGTAATGGACTGTGCAACCATGAAACTTACCATTATAATAACTACTATCAACAATGTCACAAATACATCTGTCAACATTGTTGCTTGTGCTTTCTTATTGAACTCTGTATGCTTTTCTTTACTGATTTTTTTAATTTTTACCATCTTTTTATTCTATATATAACTTCAAGAGTTTGGACTAAGCATTGTTATCTTTAGTTTTGCTGGATAAATATGTTCTTTAGCAAATCCTTTTTCATTGGCTTCTTTTCTTAATATTACATTGATTATTTCTTCTTTTTTTGTTGCAGACTGTGCTTTTCCTTGCTTGCTAAACATACTCAAAGGATTCCATTTTGATCTCCAATCATAATCCCATTCTCCATATTTATCTTTATTATAATAAAACTCTTTTAGTCCCAACATTTCAGGATTTTTTATATCTTCATCAAAAATAAACTCAAATTTAGCAGACATCAATGGGTGACTGCCATAATTAAATGCTTTGTTCAGCTTTATCTCTATATCCTGTGCTGATCTGAAATCATCAGCATTAAGTATTCCTGGATATAATCTTCCTGTTATTTCATCATAATAACTTAATCCATCATCTGAATAAAGAAGATGCTCAACAAATAACTTAATCTCCATATCCTGAATATTTGTTTCATCATTGATGTATTTAGTTACCAATAAAACCATTGACATGAAGACTAATGTAAGTACAAAAAGCCTGACAAACATGAACATCAGCTGCCAATATGCGATCATGGCTTTCTTGTTTGGTCTATTTAATCTGTTTGCTCTGCTAAATATTCTTAATATTTTATGCATCTTAATCAGTCTCAATACCTATTATTTCCTTATTTTCTACTAATCCATTATTATCTGTTGGTTCTTTGTCATCTTCTGATTCTTTATCAACTCTTGGCTTATCTGATGAAATTACATAATCAACAGAACCCTCTTCAGAAATGATTGATTCAATCGCAGGACCAAATCTTTTCTCAGATGATATGACAAAGAACTCATTGAATTTGCTTAATGTGAAATTAATTGTATCAATCAATGCATACCTATGAAATGGTATGAACTTGTTCACAAAGAAAGGATAACCTAACTTAGCATGCTCTTTCTCTGACAAAATGACTAGATTGTCAACAAACTCATAAGCATAATCCTTTCCGCTTATTGTCGGTGTGAACACATAAAATGTATTTCCTGGAACAGACTGGATTGTATTTGCTAACAGACTCAAATCCCTGACTATAGTTCTTTTCTCAAATAATGTATCATTCTTAATATTATAAACATAGACTATCATACCAATAAATACCATCGAGATAAGAATCAATTCACCTAATGCGATAAGATCTAAAGTGATACCTCTTTTATTGAACTTAATAACACCTCTTTTTTTATTCATATAATAGATTTATAGATTAATATATTTATATGTTTTTCTAATAATAATAATATATAAATTATTTCTGCTTAACTAAATAAACATCTCTCTTCCACAGACAAAGCTCACCTATGCCAATATCAACTATCTCTATGTTCTTGTCTATATCAAATATTTCTATCTGTTCCATCTCTGTGTTTATATCACCATTTGCATGTATAACGCAGTTCAACTTAACAGGAAGCTTGTCTGCAAGAATCTCTTGGCTATAAGTGAATTTCATATATACCTCATCTCCTCTTATTATGAGCATATAATCCCTACCATCTTTAATCTCAATAAGCGTGTTGTCAATCTTCTGCTGGCATCTTATTATCTTTGACATCTCTTCTCTAATCTTCTGCTGGATAGCGTCTTTGATCAATTCCTGTTTCTGCGTAGTGCTTTCTTTGTCAATATCTTCAGAATATATAAATGTCGGTCTAATTTTTCTTTCATATAAACTAAATCTGTTAATCTTATTGTTGCTGCTGTCTTCATTAAATAGATGCGGCATGAAGTATAATGCATCTTCTGTTTTATCTTTTTCATCTTTGATGTAATATATCTTAATTTCTTTGAGATCAAATTCTTTTGACACATCAAGATGATCTTTTAGGACAGTTGAATATATTACTTTATTATCTTTTATTATCCTTACAAAATGCCTTATCTTTAATTTATCTTTGACCTTATCTGTCTCTTCTTCAGAATTATCAATATTATTGAATTCCCAAAACAGATTATCCAGTTTATCTTTGGTCATGTCTTGTTCTATACAAAAACCTGCTTCAACACTTTCTAAACTATCTGAATCTGCCAATCTTAGCCTATAATCTGTTTTTTTTGCTGGCTCTGATATGTCTTTACATCCAACAACATTCTTGTCTGGTTCCTGTATCTTCTTCAAAAATAATTCTTTAAGATTTTCATTAATGCCTGTATGCTGCCAGCTTAATCTTAGCTCTGAGGACAAATCATAACCGCCGATTGTCTTAAGCTTACCTTTTTCCAGTCCATAAATATATATCTTATTTTTTCCAGAATCAAAATAATATAAATTTTCAGATTTAATGCCCTGCTTTAATCTTTTGTCAAGCTCATCTGCAAAACCTTTGCTTAGGCTTGCATAATCTGTTTTGCATCTTTCAACTGCATTTTTCAGGCTTTCAACTGTCTTTGCTGAAATCTCTTTGTCATAACCAGCTATACATGCACAATATTTTCCATTGTTGCAGTCATCATATCTGCAGATAGAAACATCATTGCCGTTTCTTTTGATGAGCAACTTGAGGAGCTTTTTCTGTGCTTCATCTCTTTTGCTTTGAAAAATCTCAACATAATTTTTATTGTTATCTCTATGCTGGTTAAACTCTAATATTTGTTTGTCAATGTTTGAAATAACCTGTTCACATGTCTGAACAGAACATTTTTCTCTGTCTCCACTGCATAAACACAGGCAGTCTTTAGATCTGCATGCTTCAGGTATTTCATCATTATTAATATTTGGTACACCAACTGTATCTACAATATAATATGTCTCAGAACTGCCAAGGAAAATATCATAGATTATAGGTGGTGCATTTGGAGGCATATACCTGATTGTTTCTATGAATCCCTGAAAATTGCTCTCTGCTAATTCCATATTATTGTCAGATGCAAACAGGCCATATATTACCTTAAATATCAGACCAATCGCAAAAATAACTAATATAGCCATGGCTAATAATATCAATGTCTCTAGATCAATAGTAATTGCTTTCTTATCCTTAATAATATTTATCCTCTTTTTTTTAACCATCTTTCTTAGAATCTTTTTTTCCACCAATGTATCTCATTGGTGGTTTACAACAATAATCTTTGGTGGAAAAAAAGGGTCGTATTTGACTCTTAATCTATTGTTTTAATATTTTAATTCTTTAACATAAACATGTTGAATATAATTAAAAATCTCAGCCTAATCTAAGTAAGGACAAACTTTGGTTTGTATTCACTGCAGTCAATCTCTTTTCCGTCAACCACAAATTTACTATCATAATAACCATCACCATCGCTGTCATAAGCTCCATCAGGCGGTTTTTTTGCTGATACAAGGCAGTCCATCCTTAAATCGTTTCCTGCCTGTTCTACAACATTACTTGAGGTCATATAACCTTTTATTAAAAATGACGCACCAACTATAATTGCAATTATCACTAATATCCATGCAACTGCTACAAATTCAACATCCATTGCTTTTTTATGTTTTCTAAATTTTCTGTGCATATGTTCACCCTTATTTGCAGCATAATTCTCCGCCACTACAATCTGCTGATCCTAAACTTTCTTTATCACCACATGATGTGTCACATCTGCCACCTGCTGCTTTGCACTGGCTATAACAGCAAACACTGCCTTTAGCACAATTGAATGTTAACTTTTGTGAATAATAAACACTATCTGTCTTACTATCTGGACATTCAATACCAACTACACATTTAGCACCTGGTTTTGCTTCACAGCCGCTGATGTTTGAAGAAAATAAAGATAATTTACCTGTAAATATAATTATCAATACAATAATTACTGTCAATACAATCACTGCACTTGCAACAACATTCAAACTTAAACCCTGAGCTTTTTTATGTTTTCTATCTTTTGTATACATATTATCACCTTTATTATTTATCTAACATTAATCTTAATCTGTTATAATAATCATTCTCTTTATATTTTTCTTTGTAATGATCAACTAAAGCCTTTGCTTTTTCTTTGTTTATTGTCTTTGTTAGATAGATGTCAAGAAGATGCTCATAAGCAGTATCAATATTCTGCTGTTTGTCATCTGTCTTTTTCTCAATATACTGCTCAAAATATTTTGCAGCCTTACCATATTGATCTGTCTGATAAAATGATTCTGCAATCTGATAAAGGCTTGTCAAAATAAGCTGTCCTTTTGTATCTTTGTCTATTATCATAGTATATCTATCAGCAGCATCTTTATAATTACCCTCTACAAAATATTTGCCAGCATCAGTATTCTCTTTTATAAGATATTCTTCATTTGCCTTATTCATATCTAATTTTTCTTCTTCATCACTAAAAGGCATCTTTATATTCTGAAGAAATTTGTATGTTTTACTGATTATAGCAGGCGCAAATAACAGCAGAATCAATCCAAGAACTATGATAACCATCGCTGTTCTCATCTGAGCCTTTTTCTTTTTATGCATCTTATCCGCCTATCAATGAAATAACACCTTTCCAAATATTCTTGGATGTGAAAAATATGAATATGCCTAATAAACCTAAAAAAGCAAGAATATAAAACGACCATCTTAAAACCATATCCCATTGTGCTTTTTTATTATTATTATTATTCATATTGATTTATTTATATATATACTAATTTATAAATTTTATTATAAAAC
>JBDRKY010000098.1:0-8801 GCA_043813525.1 Candidatus Woesearchaeota archaeon | reverse complement strand
TATTGCAGCCAGTTTTCATCATGGAAATCTTACAATTAAAATCATAAAGGAGCTCCATACCTTAATGTCTCACGACCTGTATTGTGATAAAAACAAACATAAGGCGGCAATAATATTCTAAAAAGGAAACTTTTTACATACCAATTTTAATTAACTATATAAACACATATTCTATCTTTTATATTATGTGCGGTATAATAGGCATATTCAATAGTGAAAATGTAAGCTCTAAAATAAAGGAAGGGCTAAAGATAATCAGGAACAGAGGCAAGGATTATTATGGCATTGCTGATTCTATTGATTTCCATTATAGCAAAAAGATTGATCATTTAAAATTACATTCCAGCACCACACAAGGCAAGAAAAATAATGAAAATGCAAAAAATGCAGTAGCACACTGCCTGCACAGCATTGTATCATTCCAGCCGCAACCTTTTGTCAATGAAAAGACAAAAAACAGGTTTGTTGTGAATTGCGAGATCTATAATTGGAAGGAACTGAATGAAAAATACAGATTAAATGCAAAAAATGATGCTGAAATGCTATTCAAACTTATTGAGAAAAGAGGAAAAACATCAAAACAGCTTTCAAAAGTGCTTGAAGAAGTTGATGGAGTATATGCTTTTGCTTTTTGGGATGTGAAAAAAAGAAAATTGTTTTGCGTTAGAGATATTATCGGTGTCAAGCCTTTATGTTTTTCTGTTATTCATGTGTCTGATGAGAATAAGCCTAAACAATTTGCATTTTCAAGTGAGATGAAAGTACTTGACAGGTTAGGATATAAAAATAATCAAGAACTGAACCCTAGGAAAATTTTAATTTATAATTTGAAAACTAACAAAATAAGGCAGTCCAATAGACCTTTTTTTAAAATAACCCCAACAAACAAGATAAGACAAACAAATAAAAAGAGATTTGAAAAGAATAAAGAACTTGAAGAGATTAAAAAAAAAGTATTAGGGCTTGCAACAGATGCAATTGCCAAAAGAATACCTGACCAAGAGTTTGGAATACTTTTTTCAGGAGGTATTGATTCTACATTTATAGCATATATATGCAAACAACTTGGATTAAGACCAACATTATACACATCTGTTTTAGATACAAAAAATTCAGGATGGATAATTAATGAAAAAATAATATCTAAGTTAGGATTAAATAACACTCAAGAATTAAATATGAAAACACCTGAAGATTTAATCTGGGCGAAAAAAGCTGCAAAGGAATTAAAACTTAAATTAAAAATCAATAAGATCAAATTAAACCAAGTTCCTAAATACTTAAAGATAATAGTTCCACTAATCGAAGATAGCAATGTTGTGAAAGTTGGTGTTGGACTTACATTTTATGGTGCATGTGAACTGGCTAAAAAAGATAATATAAAAGTAATTTTTTCTGGTTTAGGAAGTGAAGAAATATTTGCTGGATATGAAAGACACAAAAAAAGCACAGATATCAATAAAGAATGTTTAAGCGGTATGCTTAAAATCTATGAAAGAGATCTTTATAGAGATGACATTATCACAATGAATAATAATATGGAATTAAGACTGCCTTTCCTTGATAAAAAACTGGTCAGTTATGCTCTTAAAATTCCTGAAAAATATAAGCTTTCAGATAGACAAAACAAAATAATCTTAAGAGAAATTGCTAAAGAAATTGGTGTGCCTGAAGAGTTTGCTGAGAGAAAGAAAAAGGCAGCGCAATACGGAAGCTGTTTTGATAAAGCAATAGCTAAATTAGCCAAAAAAAATGGTTTTAAGCTGAAATCTCAATATTTAGACACATTCCTTGATAAAAGAATAATGAGATTAGGTGTCTTATTTTCATCTGGAAAAGATTCACACTATGCAATGCATATCATGCAGAAACAAAATTATGAAATTGCCTGCCTTATAACTATCAAAAGCAAGAATAAAGACAGTTACATGTTCCATACACCTAACATAAGCCTTGCAAAGATGCAGGCTGGATGTATAGGAATTCCATTGATTGAACAGGAAACTATTGGTGAAAAAGAAAAAGAATTAAAGGATCTGGAAAAAGCTATCATAAAAGCAAAACAAGAATATAATATTAAAGGGATTGTGACAGGAGCAATCTTCTCTACATACCAAAGAGACAGAGTTGAGAATATCTGTGATAAATTAGGATTGAAGATATTTTCACCATTATGGCATATAGATCAGGAAACTGAGATGCGTGAGCTGGTCAGATTAGGATATGAAATTGTAATAGGTTCAATTGCTGCTGATGGCCTTAGCAAGAAATGGTTAGGCAGAAAAATAGATGATAAAGCTATATCTGAACTATCAAAGATTCATGCGAAAAATAAGATAAATGTTGCTGGAGAAGGTGGTGAATTTGAGACACTAGTCTTAAATATGCCAATGTATGAAGGAAAGATAGAGATAATTGATTCTGAAATTAAAATGGAGAATGAGTACACAGGCAGGTTTATTGTAAAAAAGGCGAAAATTGCTGAGAAATAAAACTGATTCTGATTAAAAAAGTAACCAAATCATATCAAAATCTTTATAAATCATTAATGAGCAATTAATAATATGGCGCATAAGATTGAGATTGTTGATATAGAACCACTTCATTGCAAGATGTTTAATGGTGTTTGTAGATTAGTCAGCAGATATAAGCTAGCAACGGCAATATTGCTGGATGTATGTGACTTGTTTTTTGGAAATATTCCATTGCTTAACACAATGTGGGACTTTATCACATGCGGTGTACTGTTATTGATACTGAAAAATAAATATCTTGCATTTTTTGCCTTAGGAGAACTATTGTTTCCAGGAACAGGCAGATTAATAAAAGAGATTGATGCATTTTTTCCTTCAGCAACAATACTTTATCTGATAGACCAGAATATGAGTAAGATTAAGATTAAAAAAAATCCATTCCATAAAGAATTTAAGATAGAGAAGAAAAAATATAACATAAAAAAAAGAAAGAAAAAATAGATGATTTACTTATTCACTTTCTTCAGCTATTTCTGGAAGCTTGCCTTTATTTGCTTCTTTCAATTCTTTAATAATATCCTTAAGCAAATCATGTGCATCTTTGATGAATCTTTTTGATTCCATCATCTTTTCTTTTGATTGTTCAACAAGACCTTTATACTCTTCCTTAATCTCATCAGCCACATCTTCATTGTTCTTTCTAAGCTCTTTAGCCTTTGCTAATAATTCTGTTGATTCCTGATAAGACTGTCTTGCACGTTCTATGTTCCCACTAAACTTATCAATCTTTGCATCCAGCTCATCTGTTATCTCAAGACCTCTAAGCTCTACACCATTAAGCATCATATCAAGCTTTTTCTCAAGATCATTACCATTTACAATCACACCTTTGATCTTTTCATTTATAAGGCCTAACGCATAACCTTTCACACTTGACCTGAACTTACCCCAAAAATTCTTCAGTTCTGATGCAATCTCCTTAATGTCTTCCTTAGATTCAGCTGCATCTACACTTGTTTTCATCTCTTCAAGTGTTGCAATATTTTCATTTAAGTTATCAGTCTCTTCCTGAACTCTTTCTTCTGCAATATTTTCTGAAGACTGAACTCTTTCCTTTACTTTTTCAAAATGACTGATTACCAGATCAATCTTATGATTAAGATAATCCTTTGCTGCTACAAGCATCTCTTCATCAGAGGCCTTTTCTTTCTTTAACTCAAGAAATCTTTCTCTTTTTTCCTTTGCTTCCTTAAAATTATCTTTATAAGCATCTTTTGCTTTCAGATATCTGTCCTTTGCTTCAGCAAGCTTTTCTTTTGATATCTTTCTTTTCTCAGCTGGCTTATATTCTTCAACAATATCTTTTATTTTCTCCTTGCATTCAGCAGGATTATCCATACACCATTCATACCTTGCTCTTGACAGATGTTTTTCAATCAATCCCTTATTCTCTTCACTAAATTCCTTAATTTTATCTACAAGCTCAGGTCTGTTCTTCGCAACCCTTTGCAATTGTCTTGATTTTCTGACAGCCTCAATTTGTTTATTAATCTCTTTCTTTTTATCTTTAAAGTTATTAATTATTTCCTTTCCTTTCATCTTTAATGGTTTTTTAGCATCTGCCTCAATACTATTATAATCTTCTGCATCACTTAAATCAACTACTAAATCATCATCACTAACACTATCTGTAGATTTCATATCTGCACTATTACCTGATAATTCTTCTGCCAAAGAAATTGGTACTATACTAACAACAAAAACAGCCAACATCAATAACGCAAATAATTTTTTCGTATATCTCATTTTTATCAACCTCCAAATCCTCTTATTTTGTATTTGTTTATCTATCTTTCAATACTCAGCTAAAACAAACAAAAACAATCACAAGCTAATACACACTACTAAACAGCAGAAGTTTATAAACATACTTTTTGTGAAACTTAGAAAATAGTTTCTAAACAGAGATGAAGCTTTACAAAGCTTTAGCAATGCTTATTTCTGGATTTGAAGGACTGAAACATGAGTTAATCTTTAAATTAGAGTCAATCCAACAAGAAAATATTTAAAGTTATAATAATATTCTTATAGATATGCCAGACCACGACCTAACATGGTATTCTGATATCACCTGCAACAAGAGTAGATACAGCTATATTAAGATAGGAATCATATTATTTATTCTTCTTGTCCTGATTAAAGTGAGTACAGCAGCAACATTGAAAGGAAATGTATATGATATAAACTTGGAACCATTGAATGATGTGATTGTAAAGGTAAACACACAACCGCAGCAGCAGATGATAGTAAAAGATGGAAATTATATATTTGAACTTACACCAGGAATGTATAAGATTGAAGGCAGATACTTTGAAGATAACATACTGAAATATGAAGATATACAAGATGTTGAGATAAAAAATGAGGGAGAATTTGTCTATGACTTGATATTATTCCCAAGCTTAGAAGAAGACCAAAAATTATTTGATGATTCTGAATTAGATTTGGAAAATCCATATGATATGAATGGAAATTATCAAACCAAAAATGTAATTGTTATAATAGGTTCAATTGTTTTTTCATTCTTAACAGCTGGTCTGGCTTTTTGGTGGATCAGAAAGAGAAAAAAAGAGATAAAAACAAGTATTGGAACAAAAACAGATGAAAATGATGAATATTACAATATGATATTAAATATAATCAAAAAGCACAGAAGGATTACCCAAAAAGAGATAAGAAAGGAAGTACCCTTATCTGAAGCTAAGATATCACTCATAATCTCTGAAATGGTGCATAAAGGTGCTATTGAGAAAATCAAGAAAGGGAGAGGAAATATTATTGTGCTGAAAAGCTGAAATCCTACCATTAACTTTATAAATACACCTTAATTCATTCTTAAAAAGTCACGGAAAGTCCCTAAAGGGCATATAATAATTAGAAATAAACAAATAAAGTAAGAAGGTAATAATAATGGCAAAAGTAAAGAAAAAAGCTGAATCAGGCATACAATTATGGAAAAAAAAGAAGTGGTTTCAGATTATAGGTGAAAAAGTTTATGATAATGCAGTTTTAGGAGAAACACCTATTGAAGATACCAGCAAAATAATCGGAAGAACTATCAATGTCAATCTGATGAGCGTTACTGGAGATATGAAAAAACAGAACACCAGCCTGGTCTATAAGATACATAGCTTTAAAGATAACAAATTCTATGCTTTACCTATTGGTTACAAGATATCAAGCTCTTATATCAAACGAATAGTCAGAAGAGGAAAAAACAGGATTGATGATTCATTTGTTGTAAAAACAAAAGACAACAAGATAATCAGAATAAAGATGGTTCTTCTGACAAGAAACTTAACTTGCAGATCTGCAAGAAGCCTTGCAAAAAATATGTTACAGCATGAAGCTGCTGATATTGCAGGAAAACTGGATTTTTACCAATTTATGAATGATATATTAAACAAAAGATTCCAGATAAAGTTGAGCGCATTATTAAGTAAAGTGTATCCTATCAGACAGATTGAGATTAAACTTCTTAAGATTGAAGAAAAGGTAGATCCAGAAAGTGTTATTGCACCTGCACAAAGAAATATAAAAAAACTGATTGAAAGGTACAAGAAAAAAATAGAAGAAAAAAGAGCTGTACAAGGATCAAGAAGAAGGGAAGATACCAGAAGACCACAATATAACACAAAAGAATCTGATGCAACTGATGATAAAGAAGCTCCTAAAAAAGAAGTCAATAAGGAATAAGCTGTTCAACAGAAAATAGAGTATATTATTATTGTTATTAAATTGGAATAAAAAATAAAACTATTCTATTTGCTCTCTTTCTTATCTTTCTTTTACTGCATTTCCTTTGTGATTACTCTGTAACCAACATTTTGGTCATTCCAGTCATCATTAGATGATGCAATTTTTTTATCTTTATCTCCTCAGTTTGACAAGTGTCAAACTTGGAGTAATTTATTTATCAAGCCCTGAAAGGGCATGTAAATAAATTATTAGCGTTTTGTGCGAATTACATAAAAATTAAGCATAATTTAGTGAAAAAAACCAAAAATAGTAAAAGCTCTCAACTTTCATGGAATATTGCATTTAGGTTATCTTCTTTTTTAGCCATTATATGTGTAAAAATGGTTGAGTATTATATATTCTTTTTTATTCACAAATGAGATTTTATCGTATGTAATAAGTCTCCTTTTTAGAATATTATTGCCGCCTTATGTTTGTTTTCATCATAATACAGTTCGTAAGATATTTATATTGCGAAAACTTTCTATCCAAAGTAAGCATATTTTCCAGAATCAAATGTATTCAGTTTTCGCTGATGAAAACTGGCAGCAATAATATTCTTGTTTAGGAGACTTATTACATACATTTTATCGAAACATTTATATATGTATTTAAATTGTATCTAAACTGTGGCTAAAGTTATATATTAATGTATTTAACATAGAGGTATGCAAAAAGGGATGGTAACTGCTATATCATTATTGAAATCAAGCGAATATAGATTAAAGATAATCAAAGCTATCGGAAAAGATATGGTAACTCCTTCTGAAATTGCGAATAAAATAGGAATACGCTTAAATCATGTGAGTATGTTCCTAAAAGAATTAAAAGATAATAACCTTGTAAAATGCCTAAATGAAGATACAAGAAAAGGCAGATTATATGAATTGACAGAATTGGGTAAAAATGCAATCGACAAGCTTACAAATGGAAAATCCTAAGAAATTTAAGGACGAAAGCTGGGATTTTAGAACCTCATTTACCAAATATAGTAATCATGGTCTCCATACTTATCCGGCTATGATGATTCCATAAGTAGCAAGAAGATTAATAGAGATGTATGGAAAAGATAAAGAGGTTCTTTTAGATCCTTTCATGGGTTCAGGCACAGCACTTTTAGAAGCAACATTACATAAAAATTTCAAAAAAGCTTATGGTATAGATATTAACCCTCTTGCTTTACTAATCTCAAAAGTTAAAACTACTCCTATAAATCCAGAAACGCTTAAAGAAGAATATAAAAAATTAATATCAAGGTGCAATTCAGACCAAAAAACTGTTAATTTTAAAGAGAAAATCATACAAAAGCCGAATTTCTTTAATATTGAGTTTTGGTTTAAACCAAAAGTAATAACTGATTTAGCAATAATAAAAGAGAATATTAATAGGATTAAAGATAAAGACATAAAAGATTTTTTCCTTATTTCATTTTCTGAAACTGTGAGAAATGTATCCAATACACGAAACAGAGAATATAAGCTATACAGAATGAGCCAATCAATGTTAGAAAAGCATAATCCTAACACTTTTGAAGAATTTATGAGCAAAGCAGAAAAAAGCATCTCAAGTATGGAAGAATTTTTTAAAGAGCATAATAAAAAATGTGATATTAATATTTTAGCAGAAGATTCAAGGCATTTAACTACAATTCCAGCTAATTCAGTAGATTTAATTGTTACTTCTCCACCTTATGGAGATAGCAGAACAACTGTTGCTTATGGTCAATTTTCAAGATTAGGATTACAATGGTTAGATTATAGAAAAGAGGAAGTTATTAATATTGATAAAATAAGTTTAGGCGGAATACCAACTAAAGATTTAAAGAATGGTTTAGGTTCTCCAACACTAAAGAAAACCTTAGATACTATTTCTAAAATTGACCCTCGCAGAGCAAAAGATGTTTTAAGCTTTTATGTTGATTTTGATAAATGCGTTCAAGAATTACATAGAGTTACTAAGAAAGGTGCTTTTATGTGCTTTGTCGTTGGCAATAGAACAGTTAAAGGCGTTCAAATTCCAACAGACGAGATAATTTTAGAATTATTCCAAGCTAAAAATCACTATAAACATCATAATACATTTATTAGAAATATTCCACATAAAAGAATGCCAAAATTAAATTCTCCCACAAATATTGTTGGCAATCATGCAGTTACTATGAATGAAGAATGGATTGTAATAATTGAGAAACAATAATCATATTTCTTCAATAGTAAATATTTTAGGTATATTATTTTTAAGAACTCTAAAACCAGAGCCGTGGTCGTGTGTTTTTCCCTTACTTTTTCCAGTTCCATAAACTCCTATTCTGATATCATATACAACTAATCCTTCTTTTACAAATTGAATAAATTTTTCAAAAGTCAAGTCTTTTAACAAAGTAGCTTCTGTCAAATAAAATTTAGTTGAGTACCTACCACCAGTCAAAGACATGGTGGCATACGGTACTCAAGAATAATCCTTTAACATCTTTTGATGGGTGCTTGAATATTTTTGTTTATCCAAATATCTGCTATAAAAGTTCATATC
>JBDRKY010000097.1:0-23874 GCA_043813525.1 Candidatus Woesearchaeota archaeon | reverse complement strand
AACAAATATTGATGGATTCTGTTCAAAGCTTAGAGAAAGAATATCTTGTTTTACAAGGAAAGCAAGAGGATTTGCAAAAAAGAAATTGTGTATTGAACAAAGACTTGAAATATTTAGTATTCAGCATAATTTTATTGAAGCTAAGAAAGGAGAAACACCGGCAATGAAAGAAGGATTAATTGATAAGAAATGGACTTGGAATGACTTTTTTAATATTAGATTGACAACGTTAATTTAGGACAGTTTGGCTTTTAAGATAGTCTTTTGCTACGCAAAAGAATTTTAGAATATTTTCTCAACTAATTTATTAATCTCTTTCTCAATTTTTTTCAATTCGTTTGAATCTCCTTTTAGAGAACATTTATGTGCTTCTTGAGAAAGTTCTGATAATTTCTTATGGTTTTTATCTTTTGTATTATATTGAGGCACTGGAATTTTTTTTACCATATCTATTGAAATTCCCCATTTACTTTTACTTGATCTCATAGAGAAAAGCAATTCTGCCTTTTCTGAATTTAATACAGAACAAACAAAATGAGATTCATCTTTTGAATCAAAAGAAATGTTTCCAATAGTATTATCGGGAATTAATTCTTTGCTTCCAATAAGTTTATCATTAACTTTAGATACAACTGAGAAATCAGGTTTATAACTCATACAACACCATACTATCTTGTATGGTTTAAAGGTATATTCTCCAATTCCAAAAATAGAATAAAATGGTTTGCCCTCTCCTTTAAACCATTTGGATTTTCGAGATAATAATTCTTGCTTGAATCTGCTTAAAAAAGAATATGTTTTACTGAATTTAACTCTTAAATGTGATTCGTTGTTTTCACCGTCTTTTTTCTGCGGCAATAGCATATAATAATATTCGTTAATATGCCATCGTTTAGTATTATTTGGTTTAAGCAGTGGATAAATATAATACGATTCTAAATCTGCTTTGATTTCTTTTACTTTTTTTCTCCCTATATTAGCTAAATTATTTACAGATAAATATTTCCCACATTTTCCATTTATTTTTAATAAGAATACACTATTCAAATCATTTACAACACCATGTCTTGGTGTATAGTAATTAAGTCTATTTGATATCTTAGGCAATTTTACCCCTTTTCGTGCTAATATCCATACATCATTCATGTCTCCAGAAAATGGATCAGGATAAGCATCAAAAGATTCTCTCTTTGTTACTGATTTAATATAACTTAGAGTAGATAATTCATCATAAGTTTCTTTCTTATCTTTAGTCCAAATCTCATAAGGAACAGGATAAGTTGTTTTCTGATTTTTCTTTAATATTGCTATTGAAGTTTCTGCCCCACTACCAAATGGCTTTAAATCTAATAAATCGTGAACCTTCTTAACTTCTATAGGTATAATTTCATTCTTCTTTGTTATCTGAAATTTCCTAAATTCTTTTCCAGCAATGGATTTATACAAGGTTTGTTTTAATACAAAACTTAAAACTCCTTTATCCTTAAGGTATTTATCCATAGCAATATATGTAAAAAGTATAGATAAATCATCATGTGCATAACCCATGCTCGCCTTCATTCCTTTATGTGAAAATAATTTGTAAACATCTTGATACAAAATTCTTAATTTCTCTTTATAATCGTTTGATAAAAAATCCCATTTTATCCACGGAGGGTTGCCAATTACATAATCAAAATTAGAATAAAGCAATGGTGCGAAAGAATTTTGAATTATTTTTACCCAAATCTTATTCCTATCACTTTTATGTAAATCAACCAATTCCTCATAAAAGTCAGAAATTTCTTTTATGTCTTTTTTATCAATAGTTATTTCTCTTGTTAATAATTTAATAAAATCTTCTGTGGGATAATATTGATGCACTGTTTCCTCTACGATAGAAAGAAATTTATCAAGTTTTTTATCTACCACTATAGATTTAGGAATTGAAAATGTGCCTACAACAGTTTTTAACTTATAAGAGTCATTAAGAAGAGTTCCCTTTCCTCCAATCGTGGGCGTAATTATAGAGTCTGTCAAATAGATTGGTATAGTTATTGGTTCGTTTTCTGTTGCTTGCAGTAAATCACTTATTGCTATTAGATAATTAGTTCTTGCAGTTAAAACCGCAACAGGATTAACATCAAAACCAACAATATTATTTAATATCCTATTTAAGAGAATTTTAGGTTTAAGTTTTTTTTCAGATATGCCATTAGATTTTTTAATTCTGTTTATGAATTCAATTATGAATCCGCCCGAGCCACAACCTGGGTCTAATACTTTTTCATCTGGCTTTCCTTTATATCCTGCTTCCTCAACTGCCAACTGGATTAACCAATCTGGAGTATAATACTCTCCAAGATCATGCCTTATTCTTTGAGGAACTATATCTTGAAATAGATTTTTTAATAAATCTCTTGTAATATGCTCATCATGAATAAAACTCTGAGGATCATATTCATTAACTAATTTAAGAATATTTTTAATTTCTGCTTCAATGTCCTCATCAAAAACATCTAAATACCATGAGAAAAAACCGCCTTCAATATAATTGTCAATTTTCATATAATCTTTAAAGAATAATCCTTCCTCAATATATCTCAAATCTTCTTCAATGTTTTTTGAATTAATTAGAAGTCTGATTGGAGTTTCAGGATACATTTTTAAGTTTATACAGGCAATTTCCGAAGCAAATAACTTAATGATAAAAGCATAATAACTATATAAGACAAATAGAAACCTATCCACTTTGATATTCTTTTCATCAATTAGAATCGATTTAATAATTTCTTCAAACTCAGATTTTAATTTTGTTTCATCAAGAATTCCACCATAAATATATCTAAATGTTTTATCCCACTCATTAAACAAAACTTTTGCTCTTTCGTGTCCATTATCAAGAGCAGAACATAATTTTTGGTAAAGAATCGTTATATGTTTTCTTATTACAGGGGAATCAATAGCAAAATCACGTCTTAATAGAGCTGGATGAACTTGCTTTTTCTTTACTCCAACTAATAACAAAATCCAATCAAATAAACTATTTTCTGAAAAATCTCTTATACTCTCTAACCAAATTTTGTTCTTAGTATCATATTTAACAAATACTATTTTTTTACCATCAAAAACAATCCCAACAAAATTAGGTTTTCTTTCTTCATCAATCTTCTCCAAATACTGCTCCCTGATTTGTTTAATTGCTGATTTTAATTCTGCATTTGAAGATAACAAGTTATGTTTTTTGAATTCAATAACAAGATTACTATATAATGCATCAGTTCTACCTTTTACTTTCATTAAACCTATTGAACCTGATTCATATTCTCGTACATCTGTAAGGTCAATGCCAAACTTTCTCAAAAAACCATTTATCCTTTCTTCAGTTAATTGTCTTAATTTTGCTTCAGAAGAATATTTACATGATTCAATTATTTTCAGTAATTCGGAGTATAATTTCTCAAAAGCTTCTTGCCCTTCTTTTATTTTAAGTATATTTTTAACCATTCTTTTTCTCTAACTCCTCTTTCATAAAAGTATCAATCTTTCGTGATACTATCATAGAATTATCATCACAATACTTTTTAAATTTAGTATAAATCTCTTCATCTAAACTTAATGCCACTGTTTTCCTACCCATATAGATTTATATGAACCTCTATGTTTATAAATCTTATGTCTGCCTGTCTAATGATAATGTTATTTAAAATCTCACCAGAGATTTTATGTGGGTTTAATACCCCATCCTTTAGGATGAGATTTTAAATTATAAAATTTGTTCCTATAGTGAGTCCGTAATACCCCAACCTTCCCTCAAAATTTCTTTGAGGGTTTGTAAATCTTTGATTTATAAAAAGGTTGGGGATAGGACGAACATAAAAAGGAACAAATTTTGTTTATTTTAGAAAATAGAAACAAAAAATCTGGACTCCCCCTCGTCCTATCGCTCTCCAAGCTGTGGTGTTAACACAACTTCAATGAATGATAAAGAAGTTAGCGGACAAGGCGTATTTATGAAAGCATAATATGGAACATTCTCTCCTAAAAATTCAATATGAACACATTTCTTTCCTTCCAAAACAACTTCCTTAATCTTAGGAAAAATCTTTGGCTCAATGTTATCAGAAATTGACTTGGAAATATCTCTAATAGTCTTTTCTGTAACAGTCTGACCAACAATTTCACCATTATTCTTAACACCAAAATATAACTCTCCTTTCTGATGTTTGTTGAGAATGGAAACTATTGAGATAATACCTTCTTTTAACTCAGATGTTGACTTCTGCTTCAAATTTCCATAAACAGGCTCAACTGTTATTTTTCTTAATGAATATCTCTTTCATCTGTAAACGTTCTTTGAAATAATAAGGAATATATTTCTTTTTTCTGATTTCTTTGCAATTAAAAGTCAATATTTTCCTGCCATCTTTTCTCACATATCCGCCGTTTCTTCTGTATCTATGTCCATCAGATATAATTTCATCATTTGCTTTATCATATTCATAATTATCATGGTTTAATGTTTCATATTTCTAATGCCTGCCGACGCCGGCAAAGTTCTGCTGAACAATTGTATTCTTCAGCTGTGAACGCTGCTTTTCTTCCTTGCATATATTTTCAAATAGAGGTATCTTAATAGGTGTTGCAAATCTTACAAAATTACTTGTCACAATAGCTTCTCCTTTATCCAGCGAAGCGATATTCTTGTCATCATTTCCTAAATCCTGTGATGCAGACTCTATTATGGCTTTTCTTTCAACACCCATCTCCATGCCTAAAATTATTTTTGTGTTCATATTAGCAAGGATTGTCTTTGGTATCAATGAAGGGAGCTGTGTTATGGCTATTAATCCAACTTTGAACTTTCTTCCTTCTCTTGCTAATGTACTGAAGATGTTGCTGCCTTTTTCAAGGATTTCCTTGCCAAGTACACGCGGTGCTTCCTCAACAATGATAGAGACAATAGGCTTATCTTTCAAAGTTCCATTTGTTTTATATTTTTTATACCGACTAAAAATTTCTGTGCTGAACAGTGAACCAACTAAAATCTCAAGGCTGCTTGACAGATTTGATGTATCAATTATGATTGTTCTTGATTTTTCTAGTTCATTGCATATGTCTGTGATTGTTGTTTCACCTGAATCTGAATCAAATATGCTGTTGCAGAATATTTTTCCTTCATGGACTTTGAGATCCAATAGACCAGCTAACTTTCTTTTAATCACTGCTGTTGTGACCTCTTGAAATCCATCGACAGGCATCTCTTTCAATACTGCTTCAACCCATCCTGTATCATATTTACGATGGTATGCAATCAATGCTTCTTTCTGCGCATCTGTAAAGTTAGTGACACCATTAAAATGTACAGGCCTAATTGCTTTAAGATTAATTTTAAGTGATCTTCCGCCAGGCATAGGATTTTTTGAATAATATATCACCTTATCTTTAAGCCTATGGTTCTTCAATCCTAATTTATTCCGTCCATAATATTCATCGTGTGGATCAAGCACAAGATTGCTGCAGTAATCCTTGTCTATGCATGACCATAATATACAGCTGGTAAGGTTGCTCTTACCTTTTCCAGTGCTTGCAGTTATGAGAATATGTTCTGCCAATACTTTTTTTCCGTCAATAGAAAGATCATAATTAATAATGTTTGATCCTGATCTTAGTTTACCGATAAATAATGGATTTTCTGGTTTAGATATGTAATCCATATCTTTATTGTTCAAAGCTCTTACACTTGAGAAAAAGCCAGGCAAAGATTTACTGATTAGATTTTTGTTCAAAGTCATAAGGTTTCTTGCATATACCAATGTATAGTTTCTAAGTTCTTTATCCATAAATTCCAGACCTGAATCCTGCTCAAGTCTCATACCTGAAACTAATTCTAGATTACCTTGAGAAAGTTGGCTGCCATACAACAGATCATATACTTGTAAAAGGATTAAATTTTTATTTTGATCATCTTCTGCAACCAAAAGCTCTCCAATCTCAATCTGCTGGCCTGCTTTCTGCCTGATAAGTATCTTGTTATGCCCGCCGCCAATGATAGAACCTTTTACTATGCTTTTTTTTTCTTGCATTTCTTAATTTCAGGAATAGTGTGTTTTATATAAATGTTGCTGGTATTATATCCACTCTGCTACATAAATCAATATAAAGATAAAAGCCTTTTAGATATATGTAATTAATTATTAATCACATGTAGGTTACAAAAAGATTATAAATAAAGATATAGAAAATAGAAACTAAAAAGGTAGTAAAAATGGATAAAGAAACAAACAGACTGAAAAAAGAGCTTACCCAGCTTGAAAAGACATACAAATCAGGGATAATAAATGATGATGAGTATAGAGAAGCAAAAAAAAAAATTGATAAGAGGATTAAAAGCCATTCAAATAATATAAAAACAGAAGAGAAAAAGAAGAAAATCATCAAAGACATAATAGATAAGCCAGCTGTCAAGCAAGACAATGAAGATATTAATCATTTTAGAAATAAGACGAAAAAAGAAGAGAATAATCCAATAGAGCACAAACCAGCATATAATCCATTTGAAGATGATCCTAATGAGAAAGGAAATAATATTTGGTCATATTTGTTTTTGCTGTTGGTTATTGTGTTGGTCTTGTTTTTTGTGTATAAGTATACAGACAGCATTGCACCAGCAGACAAGATAGTCATAATACAGGAATATTCAGATTTCTATTGCCTCTATTCAGCTGAGATGCAGACCACACTCAAAAAAATAAAACAGGAATATGGTGTTAATGTAAAGATTTATCATATGCAATTCCCAAATACAGATCTGCACCCTATGTCAAGATTAGCTGCTGAAGCATCAGAATGTGCAAATGAGGTTAACAGATTCATTGAATATCATAATGAATTATTTTTTAGTAAATCAAAACCACAATCAGAAGAAGATTTCATCAAAATTATTGAATCTGATAAATTAGACACTGACAAGATACCTGAATTTGAGGATTGCTTTTTGAATCATCTGAAAGCATCTGATGTTGATGAGGACATCAAGAAAGGCAAAGAAGCAGGTGTCACAAAAACACCGACATTGGTGATTGATGGTGAATTATTAGTTGGTGCGCAGCCTTATGAAGTAATCAAGCAAGTTATTGACAAGCATTTGAGATAATTGATTTTATTATAATTATGAAATCAATCATATCTGGGCTTTAAAATCTCTTCTCTTTTTTTCCAGCCATTTATAGACATTAGAATGAGGGCTGCCTGCAATCAGGCTTTCAATTGCTCTTTTTGCGATAGAGACATTCTCACCAAGACCAATAATACCTACTGTTTTTCCATATATGCATATATAAGTTTCTGTCAGATTCTCAATCACTTCTCTTGCCTTGCCTTCCTTACCTATGACTCTTCCTTTAATTCGCGGCATCTGGCTCTTATTTTTAACAAATTCCTTAAGATCAATTAATTCCAGCATATAATCCTGCTTAAGCAAAAGCTGGGCTATTTCAGGATTAAATCCTCTAGCTATAGCTCTGATAACATCTCTGGTTGTGAACAATGTCAATGGGTCTTCCCCTGTTACAACCACTTCACCTTCTTTACTGTCTATATCGATGATAGTCTTGGTAGCATCCTCTATTGCTTTCTTCATTTCTCCTTTTTTGCCTATCAAGACAGCAACCCTTTCCTTAGGCACCCTTAGATCATATGTATATTCTGACATTTAATAGAGATTGGATGCAGGCTTTTTAAGGTTTTTGGTAAATTATATCTGAAAAACCCGTAACCTTTAAAAATATCAGTCACTTCTCAAGCAATAAGTTACACTTAAAGTGTAATATTAGATATATAGGTGAAATAAGCAAAATGGAAAGACGCGGATTTGATGGTGGAGTAGCTCCAGTTAATATAGGAGAAGAGATAGATGTGAAGATAGAGGCAGTTGGGGAAAAAGGAGATGGTATCGCAAAGAAAAAAGGATTTGTCTTGTTTATCCCTAACACAAAAGAAGGAGATGAAGTTAGAGTAAGAATCACTAGAGTCTTGAAGAAGGTTGGTTTTGCCGAAGTAGTTGGTCAGGCACAAGGGAAAGGACAAAGTGCTGAGAAAGCACCAAAAGAGAAAAAAGAAGATGATCTTATTCCAGTAGGAGATGACAGTGAGGACTTTGGTGAAGAGGCTGCAGAAGAGATAGAAGAAAAGACAGAAGAGGATCTTGTTGAAGAGGTTGCTGAGAGCGAAGAAGACAAAGAAGAGTTAGAAGAAGCAATGGAAGAGGAAAAGGAAGAAGAGCTTGAGGCAGATGAAGCACCTGCTCCAAGTGAAGATGAATTAGATATTGATGAACCTCCAAAATCTAAGTAAGACAATTATATCCTCAGTTTGACAGTTGTCAAACTTTTAAACGTCTTAAAACAGAAAACATAATGCAATGAAAGTTGAGAGCTTTTACTATTTTTGTTTTTTTTCACTAAATTATGCTTAATTTTTATGTAATTCGCACAAAACGCTAGTAATTTATTTACATGCCTTTCAGGGCTTGATAAATAAATTACTCCAAGTTTGACAAGTGTCAAACTTGGGTTATATTTATTTATTTTTTAATTTATCTTTTGATTACATTTTGCATATCAGAAAAGCAACCAAAACATTTAAAAATACATCTTTGATTCTTAACTCTATTAGCCAGTTATCAAGAATAGCTCATAGAGGACTTGATATACGTTGCAAGGCTGAGAATATTGCAGCACAGATAATTCTGAGCTGTTAAATAATGATTTTAAGGTAATAAAGTTTAAAGATTAGAAGAAACAAAAACTTTTAGTTCAGGAGGAAATAAAAATGGGAGAAGAACAATTGCTTATACCAACTAAGATTTATTTAAAGGCAGGTATCCATATCGGAACAAAATTCAAGACAAAATACATGGAAAAGTTCATCTATAAAATAAGGCCTGATGGCTTATGTGTATTGAATCTTGAGAAAGTTGATGAAAGAATTAAGACTATGATAAGTTTCTTATCACAATATGAGCCAGAAGATATCTTGCTTGTAAGCAGAAGAGAGAATGGATGGAAAGCTCTGAAGATGGTCAATGAGATGACAGGCATAAGAGTATTTCCCGGAAGATATCCACCTGGAATATTGACTAACCCTAATCTGGATAAGTTTATAGAAGCAAAGGTTATTGTTGTCACAGATTCATGGCCTGACAGAAACGCAATAAACGATGCATTACTTATCGGAATTCCAGTTGTTGCATTATGCGACACAAATAACCAATCAAACAATATTGATCTGGTCATTCCATGCAATAACAAGGGTAAAAAGAGCTTAGGTTTACTATTCTACATATTTTCAAGAGAATATATGACTCTGAAAGGAATGATAAAGAATCCTGATGAGATGAAGTATAGTGTAGATGAGTTCATGGAAGAGTAATCATTAAACTCTTTCAAACCCTTTATCTACAATCTTGAAAGTTGTCTCTTTTTCAGGAAGTGACCTATGTTTTTTTAATATTGCACCTCTTACACTTCCCTTTGCTTTTTTCAGCTCAATCATGCATTTGCTGGCATAATTGATAAGATCTCCGCCAACAATTTTGACAGCATCTTTGACATCAAAATCACTATATACCTGATTTGTGAGCAGGATAGGTATCTTATGTTTTCTGGCAATCTCTGTCAAGAAGTTTATCTGCTGGCTTAATCTATTGTTGACTTCTTTTATATTTTGTTTTTTTCCATATTCAACCCTGTAAAGCATGCCTATTGTATCAACTATAATCAGGCCAATGTGTTCATTAACCATATTATTTAACCTGGATATAATTTTATCCTGCTCCTGAAAACTTGTAGGTTTCAGAAGAAATATATTTCTCAATAGACTATTATCATCACAAAGCTGGTTGAATCTGGTCAGAGACAAACCACCTTCAGTATCTATAAAGATTACTTTTCTGCCTTGTCTTACAGCACTGATAGAAGCTAACAGGCATAATGTTGTCTTACCAGTTGATGCCGGACCATAGATAGTTGTAATTATATCTCTTTCATAACCTTTTTGAAGAAGCTCATCAATGATATTATTTCCAGTTGAAAGCCTATCTTCAGGAATAAATTCATCTGCAATAATTCTTATTGTATCTTCAGCAATAGTCTCCTCTTTATCCATGATAAAAATAAGTATTCCAAGTTTATATATATACTTTTTCCTTACAAAAGATATATAAATAGATATAAATATAGATTATAACATGAAAAAGTCATGGATAATGCTGATAATTATATTTTTTATTATAGCAGGTATCAGAATATACTTTGCTTTTCAGACTGATCAGTTCAGTGTTGATGAAGCTTATCTTACTCTTAGGCAGGTTGAACATATAGTAGAAAATGGCACACCATTATATGTTGATGATTTAAGTTTTGGCGGCAGGGTCTATGTATTTCTGCCATTATTCCATTATCTGCTTGCTCTCTTCACAAAGATACTGCCGATAATATTTGCAGCAAAGATACTGCCGAACATACTTGCATCAACAATAGTATTCTTTGTTTATATGCTGGTGTATGATATAACAAAAGATGAACACATATCTATATTCACATCAATATTCTCTGCATTTATACCAATATATTTTTCTAAAACAATAAACAGCATAAGCATATATTCATTGGTTGTGCCATTGATTGTATTATTGTTATATCTGGTCATGAATATTGATAAAGGATACAATATCAAATATTTTCTTGTTGCAATACTTATATTTTTATTGACACACACATCAGTCATCATACTGATATTGAGCCTTTTAGTTTACATCATACTTGTGAAGATTGAAAATATAAAATTAAAAAGATCCATTGTTGAAGCCACTTTATTTTCAGCATTTTTGATGTTGTGGCTTTATCTGATTATTTTCAAGAAAGCTTTTCTCACGCATGGGTTCAGCTTAGTATGGCAAAATATGCCGCAAAAATATCTGATAACTTATTTCCATCAGATTCCAATATGGGAAGGAATATATCTGATAGGGATAATACCATTTGTGTTAGGATTATTTATCATCTATCATTATCTTTTCAACTTAAAAAACAGAAAAGTGTATTTACTGATAAGCTTTGCAATAACAGTCACATGCTTATTATGGTTAAAACTGATAAATCTTGATTTTGCATTGATATGTTTAGGGGTAATCTTAGTGATATTGTTTGGGATTGCTTATAATCATCTCAATCAATATATCAAGACAACCAGATTTTCTTGGATAGAAAGGCCACTGTTCATTTTAATCTGCATCATTTTTGTTTTTACATCAATGATACCATCAGTGATTCTTGCAGAAGATACCATGGCAAAGTCTTTGCCATACTCACATGTACAGACAATGATCAAGTTAAGCAGGGTTATTCCAGAGAATATAAGTACAACAAGAATAGCATCTTCATTGAATGAAGGGCATGCAGTAGCATATTTCACAAAGAAAAAGAATTTTGGGGATAATAATTTCATATTTATGAAAGACGCTGATGAGATTGTAAATGACATAGATGAATTATATTCCACAGTATCAAAGATAAAAGCAAGTGAGATATTAAATAAATATAAGATAGAGTATGTCATGTTTACACCATTAGTTGCAGAAGAGTATAACACAGATAAGCTGAGATTTGTTGATGATGAATGTTTTGATATGATAATCGATGATAATATCAATATCTACAAGAACAAATGTGTAGTTATCAAGAGCATTATGTCAGGATAGTGATTAAAAAGAAAATGATATTAAAAAAATATGTAACAAAAGATAATTATAAGATGTATATGCTGATTATTGTAGTTATACTATTGATATTGCCTACATTATTAAGATATATTATGATGGGGAAGATAGTTCTTGCTGATGACCAAGCATATCAAGATCTAAGCATATCTGATATGCTGAGAGATAAGGATATATCATTTACAGAATCCATACATGATCTGCTTATAGTGCCATCAAGACCGATAATAACAACACCATATCATCTGTTAATTGGTCATTTAGGAAATTTTTTCAGGACAGAACTGATTACGATATTTCTAATGATTATGTTAGGGGTTATTTCATTATTATTATTTGAGAAAATACTTTCAAGATTTGAGATACCTTACTTTCAGAGATTTATAATAATTATATTTTTAGCATTGTCACCTCTGTTTTTGTATAACTTTCTCATTCCTACACAGACCCACTTCATAATATTTCTTCAGCTATTAGGTTTTTATCTATATTCAAACAAAGATATAAGATATCTGAGATATCTGTCAATAATACCTTATATATTATTGCCATTCTTTGGAATAGTCCATACAATGATAGCCATAATAATCTTTGTATCTTATGATATTCTTGAAAATAAGACATATTTGTTTTATCTAATCCCCTTATCTATGCTTATGATTATTATATCATTATATTTTAGTTTTCCTATCTATTATAAATATGGTTTTATTAAGACAAGCATAATATCAGGAAACTTATTTCAGTATTATATTACTGATTTTGGCAGTAAACAGGGATTTAGTATTTTTGGTGTCATATTGATGATTTTTGGATTGATCAAAACATGGAAAGAAAAATATACTAAAAATTATTTATGGATATATATATTCTTGATATTTTTGTTGATACTATCTTTCTTTTACTCAAGATATGAAGGCTACCTAAATTTTGTAGTAATGATATTTGCAGGCATTGGATTTCTATATCTGTTTGAGATTAAGTGGGAGATGAAAATCATCAAAAGATTCACTATCCTAATAATAATATTAGGATTATTATTTTCAGGTGTTTCTTTCATCAAAAGGATTTCAGCATCAAATCCATCTCAAGAAATGATTGAAAGCTTAGATTGGTTAAGACATGAATCATCAAAGAATTCAGAAGAATCAGTGATATTATCACATCCTGAATATAGCCATATTGTTAAATATTACACAAGAAAAAAGGTTTTTATTGATTCTAACCAAAATTATATAGGTGATTATCCCTATTTCATAAAAGTATTAGATACAATATACCAATCAAGATCATTAAAAGAAGTTATACCAATTTTAGAAAGATATGATATAAGATTCATATTGATTACACAAGAGATGAAAGAAGGATTAGTATGGGACAAGGATGAGCAAGGTCTTTTGTTCTTATTGGAAAACTCAGATAGGTTCAAACAATTATATTCAAAACATGGTATTGAGATATGGAAATTTAATAAGATAACATGATATTAATAAGCATAATAATAGCAGTGATGGTATTTATCACACTATATGTCACAATAGTATGGGTCAGCTTTATCTATCTTTATGAGAAGAAGCAGAGAGAGATAAAGGATTTCCTTAGTGTGACAATTGCTATTCCAGCTTACAATGAAGAGAAAGGGATAGAAAAGACAATAGTTTCTGCTTTAGCACTTGATTATCCAAAAGACAAATTAAAAGTAGTTGTGATAAATGATGGATCAACAGACAATACAAAAGAAGTTGTTCTTAGATTAAAGAAAAAGCATGATTTCATGTTTATAGACAAGAAAAATGAAGGAAAAGCAAAAGCATTGAATATAGTGATAGAGAAATGCAGGACAGATATGTTTGCTTGTCTGGATGCAGATTCACATGTTGACAAGGATTCATTGAGAAAAATGATCCATCATTTTGACAATCCAAAGGTTGCAGCTACAATAAGCGCGATAATAGTTGATAAGCCAAAGAATTTCTATGAGAAACTACAGAGGATGGAATACATTCTTGCAATAATAACCAGAAAACTGATGGCGTTCATAAATACATTGTCTGTGACACCAGGTGTATTGAGTGTATATCGGACTGAGATATTGAAAAAAGTTGGCGGATTTGACAATGAAAGCCTTACAGAAGATTTTGAGATTGCCATGAGATTAAAGTATAATGGCTATGATATTGAGATAGAGACAAATGCGATAACTTATACATCTGTTCCTGAGACATTCAAGAAACTGTGGAGGCAGAGGGTTAGATGGTATCGCGGATTTGTTGAGAGCCACAAAAAATACAAGAAGATGTTTTTTAATAAGAGTCATGGAAGGATGGCATATTTCCAGCTTCCTTTAAATGTGATAGGCATATTATTACTTATGGGTGCAGTTGCATTTGTCAGCTATGGCAACTTATCAAATCTGTATCACCTTATCAGAAGAAGCTTATTGATAAAAGGTTATTTTCTGAACCATATCCTAAGTTTTACCAAGCCAAGAGATATTATACTTACCAATAATATGAATATAATGGTGCCTGTGTTCATAGCACTGCTGTTAGGAATAATGATTTTTTATCTGGCACATAAAGAGGTAAAAGAAAAGATAAGATTTCCTTTTACCATATGGGCATTTTTTGTGATACTGCCGATAATAACAGCTCTGCACTGGTTAGGAGCATTAGGAGAAGAATTATTAAAGATAAAAAAGAGATGGTGATAATAAATATTAAAAAAGGTGGATAATCATGATGGAAAAAAGATATAAAAGAAATAATCTATTGATCATTATTCTAATGATAGCAGTAGTTTTCTGTTTAGGGATATTGATAGGAAAACATATAAAAACTGGAGAACAGGGAGATGTAGACAGATTCATTAAGCATCTTGAACTCAACACAGAGAGTTTTCTTGTCGAACAGGAATTGTTAGGTACAGCACAATATACACAGGACTGTAGCCTTACAGAAGAAAGGATTAGCTCATTATCATCTGAGCTATATAATTTGGGAGTCATGCTTGGAGATCCTAAAGCAGAATCTAATCTGGGAAAAGATAGTTATCTCCTATTGAAGAAAAAATTCCATTTGATGCAGATAAGAACATACATGCTGTATAATACATTCAGAAAGAGCTGTAATTTTGATGAACATGTGATATTATTTTATTATAAAAGAGATGATATAGGTTCAAAAGAACAGGGTAAGATACTTGATGAAGTTGTAAAGCTTTATCCAATAAATGTATTTGCCATAGAATATAATTATAGCATGGAGCTTACATTCTTAGAAGATTATTATCAGATTGCAGAAGCGCCAGCAATAGTCATTGATTATGAAGATGTCCATAAGGACTTTACCAATTATGAAGAGATTGTCAATACTATTATTTAAAATAAAAAGAGGAAAATATGGATAAGGAACAGATCAAGAAAAAGATTTTTATAACTAGCTTTATATTGACAGTTATCATATTCACTATAGGACTTTTGCTGAGCTATGTTCTTGATTTTTATAGGGTTGATGAGATAACAAGAGTCATTGAAACACATGAATTAGACAAGTCTGCATATTTTCTTGAACAGGAATTTATGGGTTCTATAGGTGGTGACAAATGTTCAGTAATGAATGAGAGATTTTTTGATCTGAAACATGATATCCATAAAGTGGGCATTGCATTGAACAATTATTGGGGCAGGAGCATGATCAAGACCATAGATTTTGATTATCTTAAAAGGCATTACTTCCTTCTGGAGCTGGAATTTTTTGCATTGATAAACAAGCTAAACCAAGAATGCGATACAGATTATATTACAGTCATGTTTTTCTATGAGAAAGATGACCAGAACAGCATAACGCAGGGTTATATTCTTGAGGATATAAGCCTGTCTTACAGGACAAATGTTGTGGTGCTTTCTATTGACAAAGATTATGAAGATGAGCCATTAGTGCCATTATTGGTAAAAAGGCATAATATAACAAAAGCTCCTGTAATGATAATAAATGACATTAAGATTGACAGGTTCACTTATGGAACAGAAATAAATGCAACAATAAAAGAGATTATAAGGAACAGTTCAACTGACAAATATGCAAAATATTTTGACCATGATAGTTTGTTTAAGAGTATAGGAATCAACAAGACAGAATATATTAATGAAAGTTTAAGCATATTAAATAAGATTAATAATATTAACAATAGCAATTCATTTGTAAAAGCTGATCTCATGTTTATGATTGGAAGATTGGCTGATGATGTTGATATGATCTGCAATTCTCTTAAATATTTTGATGAAGCTGCTTTAGAAACTGATGATGAAGAATTGAAAGGGATGATATATGAGACAATATCAAGTATAGGTTGTGGCAGGAACAAAGAAGCATTTTTAAGATTGGCATCTGAATCATGGAAAAAAGCAGGCAATATGAAAAGGGCTGATATTGATCTTGCGCTCGCAGATAATAAGCCGCTTAATATTGAGTTCGATATAAGTGAATTATATGAATCAGTTAAATCAAAAATAAGCAGGCCATACAACAAGAACAGATTAGTGTTTGGCAGATCAATAACTGAGATTGATAATAATGATATTATAGTCTCACAGGTAGACAGAGTCACAAGAGACTGGTTAGGAAAACAATTTGATACACCTAAATCAGATAATCTGTTGACAGTATTTTCTGAAAGATTAAAATATAATGAGACTGAACTTAGAGAGGATATAGGCTGGCATGAAGGTGGAAGAATAAAAGAATTGAAACAGACTGGTGTATCAAATCAGCTTGCAACAGGAACAATAGTCATTGAAAAAAATGGCAGATGGTATGCACCTAACGAAAATGGAGTATTTATGTTTGAGGTTCCTGAAGATAAGATTCTTTACCCAACAACAAGATTTTTGAGAAAAGATATTGGTATTATTGTGGATACACATGGAATTAATATGTTAGTTGAACAATCAATGAGAAATAATGCATCTGTTGTCATAGGTTGCTGTGATCATCCAGGAAAGATTAAGGCAGCATTATATCTTTCTGAAAAAGGAAAAGATGTAATCTGTTTCCCCGATAAGTATGCGTATCTTGCACTTGGCAAAGATAGTTTAATATTTGCATCACCACCTGTTAAGATAATTAATGTGTCAGATAATATATCCAATGAAATAGATAAAGATAATAAAGAGGGGAAAAAAGCATATATTAAAATAAAAGCTATCATCGGCAATCAGCCAATAAGTATCAGTTTTAATGAAGCAATAATTGTGACAAATGCAACAGACCAGCCTTATGCATTATGGTATTATCAGACTCCAGCAAGTTATTTTATCCAATTATCAGAGCTACTTCCAAAATCAATCAGTCTTAATCTGACTTACATCACGATTGATGATTTTAATCAGATGGATAAGATAATAGATGCAGCAATAAAGAACAATGCACATGTGATTGCAGCAAGGGTTTTCAATTCAGATGATTATGATAAATTAAAATCATGGCTAATGAGAACAAAAGATAATCGTGCAATATTGTTCCATTCAGTGCCATATCCTTATGGTTATCTCATCATGAAAGAATTTGCTGAACAAGTGACATTTGGAGATATAAATCATGTTTTCGAATGATTTAATATCAAGCCATATATATTAATATGTGTATATCTAAAATGAAACCAAAAAAAAAAGAATTATGGTACAATAAAGTAAATTGGCTTTATGTAATTTTAGGTATATATATTATAATCTATCTGACACATTTATTAATAAGATATCATTTTGTGTTGTGGGATGAAGCAGTTTATGTTGGTATAGGCAAATATATATTTTCTTCAGGCAACATAGGCCTGTGGGAAGACATAAGGCCATTAGGTCTGTCTGTTCTCTTAGGGTTAGCATGGAAATTAAAACTAAACCCAATAATAGCAGGAAGATTCATTGAACTGATGTTTAGTATAGGGTCTATTTTTTTAGTCTTCAAAATCTCAGAATTGATATTTAGAACAGATTCTAACAAAAACACAATAGCAATCCTCAGCACAATAATATATGCAATAACACCTTTATTTTTCTATAATAGTTTAAGGCTGATGACAGGCATCCCTTCTACATTCTTTGTCTTATCAGCTGTGTATGTATTCTTAAAGAGAAGATATATGTTAGCAGGATTATTCAGTTCCTTAGCTTTCATATTTAGATATCCAAATGGACTCATTGTTGTTTGTATTTTATCAGCTATATTCATTGAATACTTATTAAAAGAAAAAGATAAAACAACATTAAAACAAATAGCAAATACATCATTTCAATATATCATAGGATTGTTACCATTAATAATCACATTATTCATATTCAACTATTTCAGATATAAATCAATATTATATCCATTGCTTAAAGCATCTACACATGGGGGTAATTTAGTCCATGCAGTACAGGATATTTTGCTTAACATTTTTTATTACCTATTTAACCTATTTATCCAGAATCATTTGTTGATATTCAGTTTATTAGGATTATATTTATCATTTAGATATATTAAGAAAAACAATAAAACAACAATCATCTGTGTATCATTGATAATCTATCTGGTTTATTTCACATACACAACAAATAAACAACCAAGGTTTGCATTATCATTCTTGCCATTTGCTGCAATACTTGCTGGTTATGGATTATATAAATTATTCAGATGGTTTAATTCAATAAAAATAAATTCAAAATCAATTCAATTAAAAAAATCTTATAATAATAATAATAATAATAGCAAATGGTTAAGAACATTACCAATTATATTATTGGTCATGTTTACATTATATTCTGTCTCTTTATCCTTAAATAAAGATTATTTTAAATTCAATTCTTTCCCTTCAGAAAAACCTGCAATAGTTGATGAATATTATAGATTTTTTGATAATTATAAAAAAAATATAATCTTGACAGCAGACCCAGTCCATATAGCATATTCTGACATAAAGATGATTCCTTATTATTATTCTGTTGAAGAAGCAATGCCTATATTAAATACTTGGCTGGATACACCAGAACTCAGACAGCAGGTGAAAGCGATTGTATTTATTCATGGTCCTTTTGTATGTTTTGATACTGTATGTGAAGAGCAGCTAAGGCCAGCATTGTTTGAGAAAATAAAAGGCAACACAGAATATAAAGATATGTATAATTATGATGATAATAATAATAATAATAATAATGAGTTAGTGTTTAAAAAAGAATATGAAGAAGTAAAAAGTATATATTATGTGAATTAGATTATATATGCCTGCAAGATAAAGAACAATATCACTTAAACAGCGACCTAAAATAATAAAACACAACTTTCTTGCTTAGCTTTGATTCGCCTGCTTTTCGTATGCCAAATTCATAATCAACTTTGTCAACCCTTGCATTATTCGGCAGGTATTTAAGGATATCAAACAATACTTTATATCCTTTGAACTCAAATTTATAGAAATGTTTCAGTATGATTTCTTTGACAATATATGTTTTCCCGCCGAAAAAGCCGCTGACAAGATCATATTTTGGAAATCCTTTAGCAGCAAGGCGTAATGCACCTAATATGTAAGCAGTTTTTGAAATAATAACTCTATCAATTCCCCAATCACCTTTAACTTTTATTCTATTTCCAATCACAATATCTGCACCAAGCACTTTTTCTTTATTGTCTGGCATAATATCTGTATTTTCAAGATGGATTATATTATCATCAGCAGTTTTATCTTCATATCTATCTCTTAATTTCCCAACTATTTCTTTAATCTTGTCAGGAGGGTGTTGAAAATCAGCATCAATCACAACAAAAAATTTAGTTCTGCATTTTAGTATTGCATCCATGACACTGATTGTGAGCCCATGCACAGGCTTTCTTTTCCTGTCAAGCAGAATGATATTTTTACCTGGTCTTTCACATACTATCTCTTGTGTCCTGTCTTTAGATCCATCATCTGAGACAATGATATGCACATTAGGCAGAATCTTCAAGAGCAGGTCTATGAGATGACCAATATTCTTCTCCTCGTTAAAAGTAGGTATTATCATAGTAGTATCGTCGTAATTCATCATAAGAAATGAATAACAAGTTATGTTTAAATATTTTCTTAAGATAAAATTACTTAAAAAATTAAGTTAACCAGACTAACATAGAATGATTAGATAGTAAGTATTGTTAGTTTAACTTCAAAAATTAAAAAAATAAATGTTAATTTAGTTAACAAATAATCATTAAAAAGTAAATTAAGATAGTTAAGGTAACAAAAAATTATAAAATATACAAACAAAAAATAAAAACATTTAAATATTACATACAGAATATGTTAAGTCAGTTAACACATAGAAAATAACAAGGGGGTAAAGTTAACTTAACTAACAATAATTAATAATTAAATCGTTGTCTAAACTAACATAAAAAACTTTATATATAAGTAATGTTAGTAGAGATAACATGGATGACTATACTAGTTTCATAAAACAGGGGAAAAAATCAGTAATTTACACGTTTTCCACTCAGCATCTGAAGAAAAAAGACAAAGTAAGATTTTATTATGCCCTGAAAGGCAGAGATGGGAAAACAGGCATTGTAAAAAAAGCAAAAATTGAACATATAGGCAAAGGTGTGCTGCTTGTCCCTTATACTTATGATGAAGATGTCAGGCAATTCTTCAAGGTCTGGGATCTCAATTACACAAGAAGAAAAGTTTTAGCAGATGATGAGATTGAGATAAAAGGAATCCATTGATTTTATCAAAAAATCATATCCATGCTCATGTGCAGCGGTTATTTTTGGTATAAGCTGGAGATTAGATCCTAAAAGATCTAGACACCCCCAACAAACCTTCAGCCAAAGAAAATAGCTTAGCACATTGTTTTCTGGCTCTGGCACTGTGGTGCCAGAGCCTGTCCTTATCAATAAATAAAACAAATATTTAGATTTAATCAGTGAATAATATACAAAACATCAAATATCCAAGAATTCTCCTCGTCAAAAACAAAAGATTTAAATATTAGCGTACTAAGAGAAAAGATAATAACTAACAAAGGGGTGAGTCAAATATGGCAAAAGTAATTAAAGTAGCAAAAGTAGGAGTTAAGAAAAAAGACGGCTATCTTTATTTCGTCGATAAGCAAGGAGATGTCTCAATGGTATCAATGAACAGAGGCGGAAAAAAGAAGAAAGCTACCAAGAAAAAAGCTAAAAAGAAGAAGAAATAAATTCTTATTAATAATATATTTTTTTGTTTTTTTAATTTTATAATATTGCCATTTGTTCTAAACAATATACAAAAGTAAAAATATAAGCCTATTTGCCATGCATATATAGGATAAATCCATCTTTTGTATCCTTGATAGCATAGCCTTTCTCTGCCAGAAGATTCCTTATCCTGTCAGATTCCATGAAATCTTTATCAGCTCTTGCTTTTTGCCTTAATTCTGCTAATTTGATTATATCAGCAGGTATTTTATCTTCTTCAAACTCCATAACACCAAATATCCTGTCAAGATGGCCTATGAAACTAAGCAGTATCTTTGCATCTTTTGCTGAGAGATTACCCATAATCTTGTTTATATCTTTGATAAACTCAAAAAATTCACCTAAAGCACCTGAAATATTAATATCATCGTCCAGCTGTTCTTCAATAGCAATTCTGAAGTTTTCTATAATTTTTGTCACATATTTATCATGTTTAGGTTTGCTGCATTTTGCTGAGGCTTTTGCTGAAGATATCCTTTTAAGGCTCCTGACAAACTCTCTTATCCTTTCTATTGCATTTTCCGCTGCTTCCAGCCCTTTGAGTGTGAAATTCAGCTGCTGCCTGTAATGTGTTGACATTAGAAGATATCTTATTGCTTTTGCAGAATATCTTTTATTCAATAAATCACGAAGAGTATAAAAATTACCCAAGCTTTTGCTCATCTTTTTCCCGTCAACAAGAATATATTCATTATGCAGCCAATATTTGACAAACTTATGTCCTGTCGCAGCTTCACTCTGCGCTATCTCATTATCGTGATGAGGAAATATAAGATCAACACCGCCTGTGTGTATATCAAAACTTTTTCCTAAATTCTTGATTGACATCGCTGAACATTCAATATGCCACCCAGGCCTCCCTTTCCTTATCTCTTCACAGCCTTTAATCCCTTTGAGCAATTCACATGGTTCCCAGAATACATCACCATCTTTTTTATCCCAGAATTTCCACAGAGCAAAATCATTAGGGTTTGTCTTGTCATATTCATCAGAGCTGATTCTTGCACTGGCTCTTTTTTTCATCTGCGAAAGATCAACCTTAGACAGCTTTCCATAATCCTTAAATTTTGCAATATCAAAATAGATGCCGTCTTTTGTCTTGTAAGCATATCCTTTTTTCATCAGGATAATTATTAGTTTTAACATATCTGGAATGCAATCAGTTGCTTTAGGCATCATATCAGCAGGGAATATGTTCAAAGTTTTCAGATCTTCAAGAAATGTGCCTGTATAAAACTCTGTAAATTCTTTCAGGCTTTTTCCCTGTTTTTGAGAATCTCTTATTGTCTTATCATCTACATCAGTGATATTCATGGCATGCTTTACTTTGTATCCTTTGTACAACAGGTATCTTTTCAGAAGGTCTGAGCACATGAAAGCCCTATAATTACCTATGTGAGCATAATTATAGACTGTCGGTCCGCAGCTGTAGATACTGACAGAGCCTTCTTTGATTGGTTTAAAAGTTTCTTTTTTTTTCCCAAGGGTATTATATAATTTCAAAGCCATGATTATTTCACCAATATATCATTATTATTTTTATTATTAATAAATATCAAAGTCCAGCATTAAATATTTTCTTAGCAATAATATTTAATTTTTTTTCACTAACTTTTTTATCATTTATCTTAAATATCAATTCACCATATCCATGAACCAATACTTCTATTTTCTCATTGCTTTTTTTCTTATCTTTCTTATCATCAGCTTGAACTTTCAGCACCAATGCTATACCTGCATCATTGATCACATCAAACTTCCTCTTAATCTTAACTAAGTTAAGCTTTTGTCTTTTATTAAGCTTTGCTTTGCAGCTAAGACCTGTCTTGCATTTTGTTAATGTAAAGTCCATTTAAGATAAAATTATTTGGTTATTTAAATAAATATTCTTTATTATTCTTTATTATTTTTATCATTCCTTTGCAATCAGCCACATCATTTCAAAATATTTCTTAAATGAGTCTGCAACTTTTTGGTTTTTTACTAAGATAACTGTTGGCTTTTTTGTAAGGATAACAATCATTGTATTATCAGCCCATATATTGATTTCAGAAGGAGTTGTATTTTCCATGTGCTTAATCTCAGTAAGATACGGCCTTTTTACACTTTCTTGGATATTTCCACGTGCTGATTCATTGAATATTATTTTCTGCCTGATTTTTTTCTTAGCTAATCTTAATGCATGTTTATTGAAGAATGCCCTTACTCTTTCTTCGTCTTCTCCTTTACTTGCTCCGAAAACATAATTAGTATCTCCTTTTTTCAGGGTATCCCATAACATCTTATATACTGTTTCCATACCTTTCCAGCCTTGGAAGATTTCAGCTTCAGTTTCATCTCCAGCCAATTGCTGCTTTAGTTTCAATGCAGGCAATATTTCTTTGATCTGTTTTTCCTGTTCATTTATTTTCTCTTTCTTGTCTTCAAGAAAATCCAGAATCCTATCAGGGCTGACAGCCTTATAATGCTTAGTGTTCGCAATCACAACATGGCTGACAAGGCCTTTATTAGCTAATCTTTCCAAGCCATCATATACTTTAGATGTATGGATCTCTGTTTTTTTTATCAAAGCTCCTGTTTTAGTTGAACCAAGCTCTAATAATGCCAGATATATCTTGATTTCATTTTTAGTTAATCCAATATTTTCCAATGTTTTTTCTGTATTAATTAGTGTCATATCATAAGAAAAAAATATAATCATATATAAAATTTATTATTCTTCGTACTTATTACCCACATTCGACAGTTCGTTTTAATTGCTTTTTTTGTATTAATTTTCAGACGATAAATAAAATATTTTATTTTTATGGTTTTTTTTATAGTTACCTACCTATGTAAAAAAACATCCTTATTTTGAATATAAATGGAAAC